>JBDRCZ010000100.1:0-51347 GCA_043821285.1 Candidatus Omnitrophota bacterium
CCTTTTGCCAAAGGGGCAGTATTCAACGTTTACCGTTAACTGTGTACCGTTTACCGTTGTTAATCTGTTCTCGTAATCATACGCATAGCTCGTTACATCTGCGCCTTGCGTCTTAGTGATTGTGTTGCCATTATTGTCATATGTAAAACTCGTACCATTGTAGTTGGTTAAACGGTTGTTTTTATCATAATTCCAGCTCGGATAATCTGCTGAACTTAGCCGGTTGCCTACGCCATCATAGTTGTATGCTTCTGCAGGTGTCCCTGGATGCGTGGCATTTTTCAGCCGGTAAATATCATCATAAGTATAATCATGTACGCCCTCGGTTGTGGTCATTGTCTTGCGGTTGCCAGCATTGTCATGCGTATACCCAAAACTCGAAATCACTGAATCATCACTCTTCTTGTTCACCATGAAAATCAGCCTATTGAGGCTGTCATAATTATAATCCGTATATACTCCATTGGGCAAAGTCTTTTTTATCAGCCGGCCGCTCGTATCATATTCGTAGGTTGCTGTGTCTGTGTTATGGTTAATCTGTATAAGCCGGTTCAAACTATCATAATTATAATTTACCGTGCCAATACCATCAGGATAATTCAAAGCAATTCTATTCCCCACCCCATCATAACTATAAGAAACTGTCTTTGTACCAAACAGATAATTGGTATTCACAGAACTTACCCGGTTTAATGCATCATAGGTAAAACTGGCACTACTCGCACCATCGTCCCAGGTAAGCATGTTTCCTATTTTATCATAGGTGAATTCTACTACTTTGACCGGCGTAGTCTTGCCGGCATAATATACCCTGGTGAGCTTGTTTAGTTTGTCGTATTCGTATTCTGTTATTCTTCCATTGGCATCTATTTTTTTGATTAGATTGCCTACCGCATCATAAGAATACTCAGTTGAATAGCCTAATGCATCAGTTATCTTGCTTACCCGGTTTACCCGGTCATAGGTATAGGTGGTAATATTATTGTTTGCGTCTTTTATGGTTCCTAAATTGCCACTCGTGTCATAGGTATATTCGGTAATATTGCTTAAGGCATCTGTTACTTTTATTAACCGGCCAAAGTTGTCATAATCGTATAGGGTTTCATTGCCATTGGCATCAATTTTCTTAATCAGCCGGCAGCAGTCGTATATGTATTGTTCGGTTGTTTCATCCGGATAGGTTATCTGGGTAAGTTTGTCGGTTGCGGTTGTTATTGTTTTTATTCCGAGTTCCGT
The DNA here is from genome assembly GCA_043821285.1 of Candidatus Omnitrophota bacterium. Taxonomy (GTDB): domain Bacteria; phylum Omnitrophota; class Gorgyraeia; order B26-G9; family JBDRCZ01; genus JBDRCZ01. Next base: position 1,237 of record JBDRCZ010000100.1, read on the forward strand.
TCTACGTTAACCGTTTCGAGTTACGCAACCGTTTAACGATTGACCATTTGTTTACGCTTGATTACTATAAGTATACCTTATCAACCCACAAAAATCAAAGCTGAAATAAAAACCCACCCAGGTGGCATTGATCTTTTGCTTAAACTTTCATACTTTCATCAACGTCCCTTTCTTCGCAATATGAGCATATTGCCTTAGTCCGTTTTTGAGGGATAATCTCAATCACAATTGTATCTTTTTCAAGACTGACTTTGCCATAAACGAAATTCTTGACAGGATAGCATTTATTTAGTAATGTCTTTATGAGCATTGTTGGTTATCTCCATTTGTTAATTTTTCGGTTTTACACAACCTCATTTTAACAAATTGGAGCAACAATGCTTATTTTTTTGTTCTATTTACCCACAGATTCTGAGAAAGAGCCTGATTTTTTATTATTTTGACAATTACCTAAATAACTGCTCCCTCTGGTTTTCTTTTCTTTTTACTTACCTTTTACCGCACCATTTTTTACTAACAAATTAACTATATCCTTACGTTTTTCATATATTGCATAATTTAAAGGCGTCCAGCCGAAATTATCCTTCTTGTTTATATTCACCCCAGCATCAATAAGTAGAGTTACAACTTTTTTATGCCCTAACACGATAGCATATGTGAAGGCAGTTTCATCGTTTAATGTTTTTATATTAAGATTAGGAGAAAATTTTAATAATTTGGCGGTATTATTTTTACATCCCCATGCACTTGCAACTATTAATGGACTCATGCCGAGACTGTTCCTTTTATTAATTTGTGCACCTTTTGAAATTAAATATGCAATCACTTTCGCATTGTATTTTCTTTGACATGCTAAATGTAATGCCGTATCTCCCTGTTTGTTAACCGTATTAATCTTTGCTCCTTTTTTTATTAGTATTCTTACAGAAGCATATTCTCCTTTTTTTGAAGCAACCATTAATGGAGTATCATTATTTTTATTCCGACAGTTCACATTTGTTATCTGTTTAATTAAAACCTCTTGCTTCTTTATTTTGTTATCACATGTCACATTGATCATACTTTCCGGATATTTTTTATGGTTCTGTGATTTTGCCATTATTTTTTTACTCACCATACCCACCCGCAATGTCCATAATATGCCCGGCATTTTGCTGGTGCTGTTTGTTTTGCAACTTTTTGGCAAGCACCTAAATTTATTCCATCACCATAAGCATATACTCTGTCAGGGCATCCCCATTCTTTTCTACGACAATCATCAAGATATCTAATAGTACATCGACACATACGCCCTTTCTTATTTTTTCGAACGCTAAGTTTATAATAAATAACTCCTCCAATAACTACAGTTCCCAAAATTGCACAAATAATCCATGCAGGAGGCAACAGTAAGGTAGGTGTTAAGATCAAAGTACATGCTTCCTTACCTGAAGGATCGTTTACATTAATTGGATTATTTGACACATATAAATAAGGATGTAAATTTTGATTTGATACTAATGTGGTATTATCGACGCCATTACTAGTCATAGCCCCTATAGAACAACTCAACCATCCATTTTTTGAACTAGCACGCATCTCCAACAGCGGATCCTTACTCAGGAACCTGCCAGTAATTGCATCATAATACCTCGCCCGGTAAAAATACAGCCCTGTCTCAATGTCGTATTCCCGGCTTGTATAAGCATAAGGATTACCGATGGCACTTTCGGGAATTTCCATATCAGCGGCATCTCGTATGGTAAGATTGCCAAAGGCATCATAGCGGTATTTTTCCACCACCTGCTCTGTCTCATCAGTCAATTCGCTCACACTGCCCAACCCATCAAACGTATAGTAGTAAGTCGTAAGTGGTAAAGGATATGTTGTAAGGGAAATCGGCTCATCTATTCCCTGTCCGTGTACATAGTAACTTGTCAAAGAACCAGTGTCATTGTATTCCGCGATTATATCTTCATTGTCATAAAGAAAGTATTGAGTATTCGGTATTGAGTATTGAGTTACTTCCTTCTTAATACGCTTGCCAAAGGGACAGTAATCATAGCTTGCACTGAGCGCAGTCGAAGTGTCAGTTACAGAAACCAATCTGTTTTCATAATCATACGTATAATTCGTTACATCTGTCCCCGCTGTCTTGGTTATTGTATTCCCATTATTATCATAGCTAAAACTCGTACCATTATAAGAAATTAACCGGTTACTTGAGTCATACACCCAAGTCGGATAATCTGCTGAATTTAGCCGGTTGCCTACGCTATCATAGGTGTATACTTCCGTAGGTGTTGCCGGGTGCGTGGTATTCCTCAGCCGGTAGATGTCATCATAAGTATAATCATGCGTGCCTTCTGTGGTGACCATAGATAACCTATTCCCGCTATTATCATGGGTATATGCAAATGACGAAATCACCGCCCCCGCGCTGTTTTTATTAAACAATGACACCAGCCTATTGAGGCTGTCATAATCATAATCCGTATATACCCCATTAGGCAGGGTTTTCTTTTTCAGCCGGCCGGCTGGGTCATATTTATAGTCTACGGTCAATGGTCCATGGTCTATGGAAATCAATCTGTTTAATGCATCATACGTATAATTCACCGTGCCAATGCCATCCGGGTAGGTTAATGTCTTTCTGTTCCCAACTTTGTCATAGGTATACGAAACTGTCTTTGTGCCAAATGGATAGGTTGTGCTAACTTGGGTTACCCGGTTTAATGCATCATAGGTAAACCCGGCACTCTGCGCGGTCGATGTGTTCCAAGCAAGCATGTTTCCTACCGCGTCATAGGTGAATTCTACGGTCTTTATTGGCGCAGTTTTGCCGCCATAATAGACTTTTGTGAGCTTGTTTACTTTGTCGTATTCATATTCTGTAATCTGGCTATTGGCATCTGTTTTTTTGATGAGATTGCCTACGCTATCATAAGAATATTCTGTTGAATAGCCTAAGGCATCAGTAATCTTGCTCACCCGGTTTACCCGGTCATAGGTGTAGGTAGTAATATTACTGTTTGCGTCTTTTATGGTCTCTAAATTGCCGCTGGTGTCATAGGTGTATTCAGTAATATTGCTTAAGGCATCGGATACTTTTATTAACCGGCCGAAATTGTCATAATCGTATAGGGTTTCATTGCCATTAGCATCGGTTTTTTTGGTAAGATTACCGCAGGGGTCATATTCAAACTCTTCAGTGGTATTATCAGGATAGATGATTTTGGTGATTTTGTCTGACGCGCCTGAAGCGCTGTCACAACCACAGGATGAAGAATCAGAACTTAAAGCATAACAATATTGGGCAGTATTTCCATTGGCATCGGTTGAGGAAATTCTCCGGCCGGCTAAATCATAGCCGTAGCTCGTTTCATTTTCCAAGGCATCCGTGATTTTTGTGAGATTGCCATAATTGTCATAGGTGTATGTGGTCATGTTTCCGTTGGCATCCGTTAAGGTCTTTAAATTGCCAAAACTGTCATAGGTGTATTGGGTCGTGTTTCCTAAGGCATCAGTTATTTTTGTCAGATTACCTTTGGTATCGTATGCGTAAGTTGTGGTATTGCCTTTGGCGTCAGTTACTGTGGTTACTTTGTTATGTGTTGGATGATAGGTAAATGTGGTAACATTGCCATCTGGGCCGGTCTGGGTGAGCATGTTGCCGTTTTCATCGTAGGTGTAGTTAGTAGTGTTGCCTCTTGCGTCTTTTGTGCTGGTTAGGTTTATGTCTTCATCCCATGTGTTGTAGGTCCACCGGCTGAATTCATCCTGTTTTTTTATCAGATTGCCAGTTTCATTATAATAGTGGTATGTGCTATAACTGGTAGCGTGATTCAATACGCGCGTATATTTGCTTGCCGGGTAATAGGTCATGCTTTCTGTTAGGCCGTGTTCCGTATAGGATGTAACTTTGTCTACTTCGCTATAAGTTAAACTGACTATTGTTGTTCCTTTTGCGTCAATTATTGAGGTCAGCCGGTGGTCTGAATTATAGGTGTAGGTTGTTGTGTTCCCGGCGGGGTCGGTAACCTCGGTTAAATTGCCGTTTGCGTCATAATTATATTTTATAATTCTGCCAATTGGGTCGGTGATTTGGGATATCCGTCCGTTTGCTCCATAGCTAAATTCAAGTTTCCTGCCAGCCGGATCTGTAATATTTAAAAGCCGGCCCTCGGCAGTATATGTAAAATTCATTTTGTTGTTGTTACTATCAGTTATATCGGCTAATATCCCGTAAGCATAATGATATTTTATGCCCGCTAATGTGGTAAATAGATATTCTTCATCTGCTGTTTTTGTTAGTCTGTCATGCCGGCCCGCAGGCGGAGTGTATGTGCCGTCGGCGTTTTCGGTGAATCTATACCGCACCCCATCACCCCGGCGGATGATTATATAATATTCCCCTCCCCCTTCTTCTACCCGGTATAACCTTAAATTATAGGTAAAATTCCAGCCGTGTCCAATCGCTCCGTTATATTTGTCCTGGGAGTTATAGGTGCGGGTGATGTCAATAGAAAGTCCCTGACAGGGTATATATAAATCCTGATGCGAGGTAAAATAGTTACCCACATTTAAATGCACCGGTGAACCGGTTAGGGTGCAGGGATCTGGCGGGGGGGTGGTCTTTTCCGGCTCTTCCGGCTGGGTAGTCTTGTGTCCCTGGTCATACGGATAATGCCAGGCCATGGCATTTGTGGGCAGATACAGGGAGATTGTATTTAAGATAAACGTGAATATAATAACAAAAGATACGGACTTGAATTTTTTGATGAGTTGTTGCATGTTTTGTCCTCTTGTTAACTGCTCGGTTACCGTTATCCGGTTGCGATTTATATTTTTTTTATTAACTTATTCATTTGGATTTTGACATTTGTCATTTGACATTTAGTGTTTTACTATATAGACACATACCATTATACGTATTTCTAGTAAAACACTATAATATGCGCATACATGGTTGTTGATTCATTGCCTTCAGTGTCTCTTGCTTTTATTCCCATTTTATATTGACCAGGGTCAACAAAATCTCCACTCTCATTTTTCCCATCCCAGGTAAAGGTATTTGTGCCAACAGAAACATTTGTCTGGGTGATTGTTTTTACTAACACATTTCCTGAATCATATATATTAATTGTAACATCAGCATTTGTTGATAGAGTATAGGTTGAAGTAACCGGCCGATACCCAACCGGCTCATCGGTGTGATATGTGGGGTCAAAATAGTTTGGTTCGGCTGAAACATTGGTAATCTCCGGCCTTGCACCAGTAATAATTACACTGTTTGTCGGCAGGTCCCATGACCAAATTGCTACTAAATACCCCTCAGAATCAGCCATTTGTCCCTGGTCATTTGTGCCGTCCCAGTATATGGTATGTGTTCCTGATCCCTGAACTACGCGTTCAAGGACTGCTTTTATCTTTTCTCCGGAATATGATGGATTAAATGGCGCAATATACGCGGTTACTTCTCCTTTATAGGGCACGTTATAGGTTATTGGGCACAATTCGTCTTTATATGGCGCAAAACCTGCGGGAAATTGTGCATAGCTTCCACCAATTGCATTTTGTTTTCCACCGGTAGTTGTTGTTACATCATAAGTATGTGTTTCCCCTTCAGGTGTAATGTATTCGATAACAAAATAATATACGCCATCTGGCATAATATTACCGCTCTCATCCCGGCCGTCCCAGGTATCTGTATAAGTACCGTCACCTCTAGGCTGTTCATTTACTAATATTTTTGCAAAATTAGAGTCTTTATCCTTAACGTAAAGGCTGTATTTTATTTCTCCGCCAATAAGCGTTATATTAACTGAAGTTATCTGACCTTGTGTAGGATCAAAAACCTCTGGTGCTATGGACAAAAATGTAATATTATGCTCAACATCTATTGGTACGGTAGCAGTAGAACTAAGTCCCGTATCATCTGTTGCTCTGAACACTGCATTGTAATGGCCGGCCGTATTATAGGTATGCGTAACTCTTGGACCTTCTGCGGTAACGGTTATATCATCAATGTATAAACCTTCAAAATTATTATTATATGGTCCCATTGTGTCAAAATAAAACCGAATCTGTATAAGTTCACCAGCGTAACTAGTTAAATCAAACTCTTCCTTTATCCAAGTCTCAGGAAATGTACTTATTTGTGCAAGGTTTATCCATCCCGTTTTTCCATATATCCTTATAGATATATCTTTCCTATCATAATACCAATGATATTGTCCACCTTCAGTCTGATACCACCGCCAAAAAGAAAGTTTTGGGCTTGCATAATTTGTTAAATCAATTATAGGTGAATATAAATAGCCATAATTTCTCCCGCCAGTTTCATAATTCCATGCTCCTTCTTGACCATAATACCATGCCCATGTACCACTGTATACACGATGTTGGGAACGATGCCATAGTCCATACCCACTGACGCTCCAGCCGGTATCCCCATTTTCCATATTATCATAAAAAGCAACTTGAGAAACATCTGTTGAGCTCCAGTCATATACCCCATCACCCTCAAAATCCCATTCGTATAGCTCAATATCTCCATCAGGGTCTGTTGCTGTGGCGGAAAAAATTACTTCTAATGGCACCTTCCCTATATTCGGCTCTGCTGAAGCTGAAACATTGGGTGACCCCGGTAAACTGGCGCTGATTGAAACTAAATCCGTATCAGTTAATCCATCATTATCCGTTACCCGTAATATTGCAGTATAGGCTCCGGCGGCATTATATGTATAAGAAATATTGCCGGTAGATGACGAACTCCAGTCATATACCCCATCGCCTTCAAAATCCCATTCGTATAGCACAATACTACCGTCAGAGTCTGTGCCGCCCCCGGTGAAATTCACGGTAAGCGGTAACCCTCCGCTCATTGGCATAGCCGAGGCTGTGGCAATTGGCGGAGACGGTTCTATAATTATTACCGCGGTGGTATCAGTGGCAATATAGCCGTTATTATCAGTTAAGCGCAGTGTGGCACTGTAAGTGCCAGCCTGAGTATAGGTATAATAGGCATTTTGTGAAAAAGACGATGACCAGTCATAACTACCGTTACTGGTAAAATCCCATTCGTATTTGGTAATTGTGCCAGTCTGGTCTATTCCGCTGCCGGCAAATGTTACTTTTAACGGCGCCTTGCCCTGGGTAGGTGTGGCTGCTGCCTGCGCGGTTAATGGATGTTTTACACTTATTACTATTGTATCTGTCAACGCAGCGCCAGTATTACCGGTTACTCTGATCGTGGCATTGAAAGTACCAATTTGTGTATAAGTATGGACATTATTAGGCGAGGCGGCGCTTGACCAGTCATACGTACCATCTCCTTCAAAATCCCATTCGTATAATACGACATTGCCTAATACTTCAGCAGAAAAGTTTACTGGTAATGGCGCATAGCCTTCTGCCGGGTTTGCTATCGCGGTAATCTGTAATTCCTGCGGCACCGCGGATATCTCCTCTGAATAGCCGCTTTCATTGCCAAGATTATCTATTGCCGTAATTACATAATAATATGTTGTCCCATTAGTTAGTCCGGTATCCTGATAGGATGTTTCGGTAATTAATCCGGTATTTACCTTAATATAATCCATGCCTGATATGGTTGTGCGATAGAGATTGTATCCATATAGGTCATCTTCGGTGTTTGCCGGCCAGGATAAATCAACTGTAGTATCCCCGCCTTTTGCGATTAATCCTACTGGTACATCTGGTGGAGTGGTGTCAATCGTAAACGTCCCGGTAGTACTGCTTGTATTGCCGGCAATATCTGAGATACTTGCATTAATAATATTTGTGCCTTCTGTTAAAGTCGGTGTTCCTTGTGCACTGCCAGAAAGGGCAATAATACTTAGTGTGAAAAACTGTACATTAAAAAATTCCGTCTGATCAAGATCATTAATTGATATATTAAAACTGCTTGCATCAATACCGGAAATATCATCATTTAAATTTAACTTGATATTATAGGGGTTTATATTGGTGATTAAATCTTGCGGCGGGGTAATAATGTTAATATTCGGAGAATTAACATCTTTTCCGACAATTACCAGGGTCAACTGCCCCCCCGGCCTTACCCCGTACTTCAACCTTGATTAGATTATTGGACATTAGAACAATTGGCAGTTCAAGAAAACTTACATTTTGATTAAAATTATCCGGCCATAACACCTGCCCGCCATTTATCGTAACACTTGAACTGCTGACCAATTCTGTGGCTGTGTCCTCAAGCCCGTAATTATATACACGTAAATAAAAATCTGTATTTGCATTTAAAACACAAAAACCTCGTGTAATTACAGTCGAGACACCCTCTTCCCTGATATAATCCCGCGGCCCAAATACTGTAAATTCCCCCGCCCAGACAGAAGACGAAATACTCAATATCAGTATACTACTTAATAAGAATATCTTTGATTTATTACTCATGTATTGTAATAATCCCGGTTTTTGTATCTGTGCCAATATTAGGAAGGTCTAAACTGATAGTAACGGCATATTTCCCGGGAGCAAAAAGTTCTCCCATTTCATTTATACCGTTCCACTCAGCATTAAACTTCCACTCGCCAAACCTCTCCAGTGGGTCCTCTTTGATTATTTCATCAGAGAGCATATTTACGATAACCGGCAGATTTAATTCGTCATTGATGACTACAGTAACCTGAGGGGTAAAAAGCATGCCAGATAAACTATGATGATATACTACGCCTTTTATTGTTACAAGTTCACCATCTTCCGGCGGGAAACTATCAGGGGTAATCGAAAACTGCCCAATGCCATAATTATCCGCTAAACATAATTTTGTCTGAGTAATTCCCGTAATAATTATCAGGATTAGGAAAATTATGTGAATGTTTTTTGCTCTATTCATGTAAGGTATCCTTTTGTAAATTCGGTTAGCGTTATACGGTTGCGTAGCTGGTCCTCCACAATGACTGGCGGATCTTCGAAATCGTGTTTCGGTTGCGTCTTTTGTTTTTATCTCGATTACCGTTCTACGTTAACCGTTTCGAGTTACGCAACCTTTCTAAGATTGACGGTCTGTTTGTTGCCTGCTTATTATAAGTATACCATATTTATTACATTTTGGCAAGGCTAAAAATTTATTGCCAATTGTTTAATTTTTTTAATATATCTAAAATTAATGGTTCAAGGGACGGCAGGTCATTTTTTACGGTTTCCCATACTACCTCTAAATCTACGCCCAAATATTCGTGTATCAATTTATCTCGCATACCGGAAATTTTCTTCCATGGGACATTTGGATGTTTTTCCTTCAGTTGTGTGGGAATATTTTTAACCGCCTCGCCCATGACTTCAATACTTCTTAAAACGGCATTTATTGTTTTTTTGTCCTGCTTAAATTCATCAAAAGTAATGCCCTTGGTAAATTCCTTTGTATCCCTTGTGGAAATTAAAATATCCCGGATATAGTCTGTATAATCTCTTTCTTTCATACCATAATCACTTCATTTAGAATATATTTGCCGATCGTTGGCTTAAGGGCCTTTTTAGAGACTAAATCCACTTTTACGCCTAATAAATCCTTTAAATAATTTTCTAAGTCTATAAAGGCAAAAAAGCCAATGGGCTTATAGAATTCTACCAGGATGTCTAAATCGCTGTTTGCGTCTTGAGTGCCGAATACATAAGAACCAAATATGCCAATTTCCCTAACGTAAAATTTGTCATGTAAAAAGTTTTTACGGTCAGCAAGTACTTGCTTTACTTTTTCAAGGTTTTGCATGGCTGTCTGTCCTTTCGTTTATCGTTATAAGCATACCATATCTGTTGTATTTTGATAAGGTTACCGATAATCGCTATGCTCTTCTCGCATAAAACTATTGCCATTACCTATTCTTTACCACAAATTTCAGGCTTTGGGCGCCAACCTGGTCATTTAAGCTAACAATATTTATGGTTAATAAATGCTCGCCTTCAGAAAGATTGCACACATCCCACATCCAGGTAAATGGGGTATAGCCCTCTTCCTCTTCCATATAAAGCATATGGTCAACATATAAAACAATCTCAAATCTTTGTCCGGTAATGTATGCTTTATCGCGTTCATCTAAGATTACCTTTAACAGTGCCTTTTCTTTTATTATCGGATATCCTTCAGGGGTTGTTTCTGTAATCTCAGGAAAGGCAATGGTAAATCTCGGTGTGCGGTCCTGCCATCTTGGCTGTCCTTTGTGACGGGATAATTTTATATTTGCGTTAGCTGGCGTAAAAGGCCGTTCTGTCTTTTCTGGCCGTGTGTTGGCTATTCTGCGTTTATATTCATCATAACATCGTAAACTATTTCCTCGCGTAATAATACTATTTTCCGGAAATGACATGGTGGTTATCATCATGGAAAATTTTGGGTGATCCTTTAATGCTATGAGATTATTTTCATCTTTACCATTCCAGAAAACTATATTTTCTCCTTTAGGACACGGCTGCCAGTCAAGTAATGTCTTCATTAATGCCCCGTTTTTTATTCCCAGCCGGGCTAAGACCCATGCAGAAAACGGCAGATTAAAGACAATTGTCCCGGCATCCCGGTCAGATATCACATCAACAATATCTACTTCTTCTCCCCCGGAAAATGTCGTGGGATCATATACTGCTTTTTGCCTCAGTTCATCTTCTGCTTCAATTGTAAAAAAATATGCCTGGTCAGGGACAACGCTTCCTTCAAAATCGCGGCCGTCCCAAACTTCTACATTCGCACCTTTTTTCCTTAATTTATCAGTAGCTAACGCGGTAATAAATCCCATGTCCGGGTCATAAATATTTAAGGTAATTTTTGCATCTTTACTGAGCTGGTAACTGATGTTAACTTTTTTACCTGAAGCAGGGTTAAAATTATCCGGGGTAATTTTCACATTTTCAATTTTTAATGGGCTCTGTTCTATAATTTGTGCCTTTTTGCTTACCGCGCATGATGTTAAAAATAAAACAACTAAAATTAAGTATACATATGTTCCTGCCTTGTGCAATTTTACCTCCAATCCGGATCGCGGGATTCTCCCGGTGTGGTTATCTGCTCTAACTTCTTACCATTTTTGTCCATCCGCCAAATTTGCAGACTGCCGGAACGGTCCGAGACAAAGGCAATATGCTGATTATCCGGCAACCAGCAGGGCGCGGCATCATATGCGGGATGATTAGTTAATTGTCTTAAATTTTTACTATCTGCGCCCATTACCCAGATTTCCATGTTTCCGGTTTTGTTAGAGGTAAAGGCAATCTCTTTGCCATCAGGACTAAAGTCCGCCTGGATATTTGCCGCCTGATTCGATAGCAGTTTTTTTGCGCCTTTACCGTCCGAATGGACAAACCAGATGTCCTGAAATATTTCGTATCTTCTGCTATAAACCGTTGAAGAAAATAGTACTGTTTTTCCGTCAGGGGAGCACGCCGGGTTTATCTGTATTTCTTTTTTGCTAATCAGTTTTTTGGGGTCCGTGCCATCAGCATTAATTATCCAGATATCACTATCATCAACTTTCTCTCTGTCAAATGATGTATATACTATTCTTTTGCCCTCCGCGGACCATGCCGGATGCATATTAATGCCGGGCTGGGTAATAATTGGTTTCTTATCACGGCCATCTATATTAATAAGCCATATCTTTCCATCATTGGTGGAATAGGCAATTTTTGTTTTGTCCGGGGAGATTGCCGGCTGGCGCTCATCCGTGGGGGTATCGGTCAGCTGGGTTAGCCCGCTGCCATCCGGGTTCATCACCCATAAATCCCAGTTGCCGGAAGCAGTTGAGACAAAGGCGATTTTTTCCGTGGTCTGTGTTTTTAAATCCTGGGCGAAAATTTTGCCAAATGATGAAAATATTAATGTGATAACGATAATTGAATATAATATGATTTTTTTCTGCATTTTATTGATTATGCATTATGCCATGGTTTAGTTTCTCATAAAGTGCGTCAAATATCACAACACTGCGGCGGATGCTTTCTGGTGCGTTTTTTGCCGTGGTAACTATTTCCTGAACTTGCTGGTCAATTTGTTCGGTATCTTTCCGCAGCTTCTTCCCCCATTTATTTATCTCAATATCATGCATTACCTGGGCAATTTCCAAGATTGCTTTATCCTTAATATCGTATTTTTTTACAATTGCCTCAAAGGTGGACTGGTTATGGGTAACTCTCAGTTCTGCCTCCGGCACGTCAAATGGTATACCTTCTAAAATAAGCTCTCCTTTGGGGAAAAATTTGAATTCGGCCTGTTTATCAATAAATTTCTTAATCAGCCAGATTGAGGCAAGTTTATCAGTCTCTAAGGTGTCCCAGGTGGAGTAGAGGTGGTTATTTGAAGCGGAAGATGCCGGGATGACCGGAAAATAAGAAAAAAACAAAAAAAATACGATAACAAGATTTATTAGCAATTTTTTGAAATAGATAATGAATCTATTCATAAATCAATCCTATTTTTTAAGATTATTTGCCAATAGGGAATAAAATGAACATTAGTGTTTTCAATTCGTAGTGATTTAGCGTAATCAATGGTTATAACGAAAGCATTTTTAGGGTAATATTTTTCTAGAAAACTACGCAAAGAGCGGGTGATTTCCGGCTGAACAAATCTTTGATATCTTACCTCAATTGGTACTACAGATTTCCCATAATTAATCACAAAATCTACTTCGGCCTTATCCTTGGTACGCCAAAAATGTAAGGATGCTCCTTGAAATCTTATCTTTTCTGTTAAAATAGTAAAGATTAAATTTTCGAAAGCCGAACCAGCTTCATTAGCAGCAGATATATTTCCAAAAAGTCCTAAGGAATAATTACGCAGCCCTAAATCAGAAAAATAAACTACCGGAGATTTTATTATTTCTTTTTTGATATTTCTAAAATATGGCGTTACTCTTTGCACAACAAAAGTTTTTTCTCCATACCAGAAATAGTTTTTTAATGTCTGGATTGAGATCCCAATTGCCTGCGCAATCTTATTAAAATTTACAATCTGGCCGGTCTGGCCGGCTAAAATTTTTATCAGATTAGTAAATGCATCTACCCGTTCAACCTTTAGTAAATATGAAATATCTTTTTCAATATAACTTCGATAAATTTCATCGATATTTCTTCTTTTTTCCTCTACGGTATCCTCTAAAATTACGCGCGGATAACCGCCAAAATTTAAATATTCTTTCAGGAGATTTTCTGACTTTTCCTGCTCGATTGTAAAAAAATCAGTTAATTTGTCTTCATAGTGATAATTTGTCTTAAAATTAACAAATTCATTAAATGAAATAGTATTTAAAGCAAAAATCCTTTTTCTCCCGACTAATGTTTCATGTATTTTTTCTTTCAGCTCCAGACTGCCTGAGCCGGAAACAATGAATTTATATGGCAGATTTAAATCATAAATACCTTTTAAAAATATGCCCGCATTTTCCTTGCGTTGTATTTCATCAATAAATACATAACCTTTCTTTTTGCCTAATTCAAGTACTATCTTTTTAATCAAACCATTCTGGGAAATAAAATGATTTTTGTCTGCTTCATTGTCCAGGTTTAAAAATAGACTCTTTCTGCCCTGCTTGGTTAAGTACTGCTGAAGCAAAAACATCAAGGTCGTTTTGCCGGCCTGGCGTGGGCCAATGATTAAAGATATCTCTTTCTTTAACAGGTGGTCCTTAACGTCTTTTAGTAAATCACGTTTAATTATAGCCATACTTACATTTTAGTCCGATTATTTTGAAAGTCAAGTTAAAAAAATAGCCGGATAGACAAAAACCAAGTTTTCTGATTCACAACAAAAATATTGTTTACCCATTTTACTTTAGTTATAATAAACAAAATAAGGCAATTTTGTGCAGTACAGTGATTAAATTGCATAAAATCCATAGATGTCAAGTCCTTTTGGAGTACCCCGATGCCAAGCATCGGGGTTTGTTCCTATTTATTAGACTTGACACTGAGCGAACAAGCCCTTCGGGCTTGCGACTCTGACTCCCCAATGCCAAGCATTGGGGCTTGTCGTCGAATGTGTCAAGCCTGTCTTTTAACAAATATTTTTACAAAATCCGTGTGCGGGTTAAATCTTATGTCCTGCACCTTGCCAATTTGTTCAATCCGTCCTCTATTCATCACGATTATCCTATCGGACATGGAAAATGCCTCATCCTGATTATGGGTTACATAAATTGTCGTAATCTTAAATTTTTTATGCAGTCCGATTATTACCTTTTCCAGTTCTGCTTTTAAGTGCAGGTCTAAATCTGATAAGGGTTCGTCCATTAACAAAAACTTCGGCTCAAGTACTAGTGCCCTGGCTAAGGCAACTCTTTGCTGCTCGCCGCCTGAGAGGTGATGCGGATAAAAATTTATATGCCGGGTTAGCCCGACGGTGTTTAGAATATGCACGGACTTTTGCCGGCGCTCTCTTTTAGTCATCCGCTGAGACTCCAAGGCAAAAATAATATTGCCCAAAACCCGCATGTGCGGCCAGAGCGCTAAGTGCTGAAATACCATGCCAATACCACGTTCATTTGCCGCAATAGTATTTTGCGGTGAACTTACTCTTCTACCACTAATCCAGACCTCTCCTGCATCCGGTACCTCTAATCCCGCAATCAGCCGCAAAAGCGTTGTTTTCCCGCAGCCGGATGGGCCAAGCACGGATATAAATTCCCCGGCCGCAATTTCAAAAGAAAGATTATCTACGGCAATAATTCGGGGAGTAAATCTTTTGCTAATATTTTTGAGTTCTAACAAATGCCCTTACCCCTTTTCCAATACCCGAAACCATTAGTACTACTGACAGGGTGATTATAACTAAAATAACTGACAGGCTCGCAACTAATTTCCCTGCACCGTAATGCATTAAAGTATATATCTTAAGCGGTAGAGTAATTTTACCCGCGGGGATAATCAAAAGGGTCGTACCTAACTCGCCAATACAAAGGATAAAAACAATTATCCAACCGGCAAATATCCCTTTTTGGGTTAGCGGCAGGAGTAATTTAAATAATCTCTTTGGCCAGCTAATCCGGCTGATTATTGCCGCCTCTTCTAAACTTTTGTCTATTTGTTTTAAATTTGCGCAAATTGCCCTGATTGCAAACGGAATAAACCGCGCAATATAACCAATAATAATAATTAAAAAACTTCCATAGATAAATTGTGTTGCCGGACGGTTCCAGAGCTGGATTAGCCCGATACCCAAAACCGTGGCTGATATGGCAAATGGCAAAAATGTTAAGGAATTTAATATTATTCTTCTGCGCGGGCTTGTTCGTTCTATGATATAAGCAATAAAAAAACTCATCACTATGATTATAGTTGCTGAAATACCAGCAAGTCCCAAGCTTAACAAAATCTCCCGGTATGAGCCAAGTAAGGCAATCTTATAAGAAAGAAGTGATTGTGATCTTTGGATTAATATTCCGACCGGTAAAAATGCCGCAATAAAAATTATCAAACATACATAAATGAACGCCAGCGTATTCCAGGCGCCTAGTTTGTAAATTTTATGGCCGGTAACCGCTCCTCTTAGCGTAAGATATGAGCGGTTACCCATAACATATGCCTGTAGCAATACTAAGAGCATTGTCGGAAAAATAAACATCGAAGATGCGGCTACCGCAGCCTTAATATTATAAAAGGCGCTAAACTGGACGAAAATCTCCAGGGGATAGGTATTTATACGCAGGAGCGCCGGAACACTGTAATTAGTAATCACAAAAATAAAAACAAAAATCGCACCGGACAATACGTAAGGGATAAGCAGTGGCAGGGTTATTTTTCTTAATGTGTTAAACCGGGAGTGAATTAGACTGGCCGCCTCTTCTAATCTCTGGTCAATGGAGCTTAATCCGCTTATCGTAAGTAAACAAACAAAGGGGAAATAATAAAGGGTTAAAATAAAAATTGCCCCGCCAAAAGTATAGATATTGAAAACCGGCGCGTTTAAGGAAAATAGTTTCATGAAAAAAAGATTGATTTTTCCCTGTGGACCAAATAAGTCAATCCATGCAATCGCATTGATATACGGAGGGATCAAGATTGGCACTAAGTAGAGATATGCAAAATATTTTCCAAAATAAACATCACTGCGCTTAATTAAAAAAGCCAGACTTGAACCAATAATTACAGAAAAAAAGGTTGTCCCTAAAGCTAAAATAATACTGTTAAATAAAAGTTTTACCTGCCTATGCTCGGAAAGGAGCACTTGATAATACTTAAATGTCAGTCCCTGCTCAGAGGTTATTGACGCGACGAAGATTGTAATAATCGGCAAAAGAACGATGATAAAAAATAATATAAGGACGATAAGTGAAACGTACTTAGGCTGCATTATTTCCAATACCAGTGGTTATTATGGTCAAATGATATTTCTTCACTCATCGCAAAAAAATATTCTGTAAGGTTTTGGCCGTGCTCTCCATCTTACTTGCAATTTCTTCGCAACTGATTTCCATAGCCTTTATCTTACCAATTGCCGGCACATAATCCGGGGTGTTTATATTAATTCTTACTGGTATCTGCATGGAGCCAGAATGCGCAAGGTGCTCTTCCACTTCTTCACTCAAGAGATAGTCAATTAATAATTTTGCTGCCTTAATATGTGGCGCGTTTTTGACTACGGCTACGGTATTGGGAATAACTAAAGTGCCAAAAGTATCCTGGTCAGGGTAAATTATCTTGACAGGTTTTCCTTCTAAAAGAACTAAATTGGCATCATCCGTATCTGTAAAACCAGCAGCAAGTTCTCCGGCGGCAACCATGTCACGGACAACAGAATTACCGTCAACAACTGCTACTTTATTCTTCATTAAATCATTAAAATACTGCGCGGCCTTTTCTTCTCCTAATTTCACAAAAAGAGCCGCAGCATGTGTGGAGGTCGTGCCAAATAAAGGATTACCAATTGTAATCTTTCCTTTCCACTCTTCCTTAAGAAGATCAAAAATAGAGCGGGGTTCATTTTCGGGTTTTACCAGGTTGGTATTAATAATGATTATTCTTGCCCGGACAGCAAAACCACACCAGTACCCTTGGGGATCCTTAAACTGGGGCGGGATATTTCCGGCGGATGGAGAATGATAGGATTGAAGTACGTCTTTCTTTTTAAGGATTAGCGTCCGGCCTACTTCTGAGTTCCAAAATACATCTGCCTGCGGATTATTCTTTTCCGCAATCAGCCTGTTTACTAACCCCGTAGTCTTAGCCGCCTCGATGTCATAAACCGCTTTAACCTTTATCCCGGTGCTCTGCTCAAATTGTTTTAATATTGGCTCGGAAAATATCTGATCTAACGAGGTGTAGATAACTACCTCATTAGATTGTTTATTTGCCGCCCCGACAAAGAAAAAACTTGTAATAATTACTACCAATATCTGTCTCAATTTCATAAAAACTCCTCCATACGTAATAATGCCTCTTTCAGGCTTTCTAAACTGGAGGCGTAAGATATCCGTATATACCCTTCGCCGCACTTTCCAAAAGCAGTGCCCGGAATCACGGCAACGCGTTTTTCTTTCAATAATCTGTTTGAAAAATCAATAGAACTTAACCCGGTTGATTTTATCGAAGGGAAAATATAAAATGCCCCCTGCGGCTTAGCAACAGTTAGTCCCAGCCGGTTTAATCCCTCAAAAATAAATTCCCGCCTTCTCTTGTATTCTTTTTTCATCTCGAGCACACTCTTTACTCCACCTTGTAGTGCTTCACAGGCCGCAAACTGGCTGATGGTCGGGGTACAGAGCATGGTATATTGATGAATCTTGGTCATTGCAGAAATCAGCTCTTTTGGGCCACAGGCATAGCCTACCCGCCATCCGGTCATGGCATATGCCTTTGAGAACCCGTTTAAATAAATTGCATTTTTCTTTGTCCCTTTTAAGGTAACCAGCGGGGTATGCTCAAAATCATAAGTTAACTCATCATAAATTTCATCGCTGATGATGATAATATTGTTTTCCAGGCAAGCATTTACAATTTTCGCAAGTTCTGACCTGGTATAAGAAATGCCGGTGGGATTTGCCGGATAATTTAAAATTATTGCCTTTGTTTTCTGAGTACAGCTCTTTTTTATCTGCTCCGGCGTTATTTTAAAATTATTATCTGAAGTTGTGCTTAAGAACTTTGGCCGGCCGTAGGCCATGTGCACAACCGGGGCATAAGATACATAACAAGGCTGGGGGATTAAAACTTCATCTCCGGGATTTATAATTGAACGCACCGCCAAATCCAATGCCTCGCTGACTCCCACGGTAATTAAAATTTCATCTTCCGGTGAATAATGCAGGTCATGTCTATCTTCTAAAAATCGCGAAATTTGCAGCCTTAATTTATTTAATCCTTTATTTGAAGTATAAGTCGTAAATCCCTGTTCAATGAAATGGATTGCCGTCTCACGAATGTTCCAGGGGGTAACAAAATCCGGCTCGCCCACGCCCAGGGAAATAACATCCTTCATCCCAAGCACCAGGTCAAAAAATGCCCGGATACCCGAAGGGGCCATGTCGATTACTTTTTTTGATAAAATTATTCTTTTGTTTTTCATAAGATATACATATCCTATTTTAATGTCAAGATTACCTAACTCATTTGACAAATTCTAAATCCTAATATCGAAATCCTAAATAAATCCAAATAACCAAAACAAAAAAATTCAAAACAATTAGTTTGGATTTTTAGATATTTGAGCTTTGAAATTATTTTGGATTTCGTGCTTCGGATTTAGGATTTATAATTCTTGTCTCCTGCTATAAACAATATTAATACGATATAGCAATTCGCCTGTTTTTTTCACTGCGTTTTAAAATATCTCCATCTTCTTTATATTTTTTAAGCAAAAAATGGGTTACCGTTCCGCGCACATTGGCTAAAGATGAAAGCTTTTCCGCAACAAAGTTCGCCACCGTATGCAGGTCAGGTCCTTCAACCACAAGCAGTAAATCATAGGTGCCAGATACAAGATAACAACTAACCACTTCGGGAAATTTATATATCCGGTCGGCCAGGTAATCAAACCCTAAGTCTTTTTGCGGAATAACTTTCACCTCGATTAATGCCTGTACCTTGTTGGTTAGTTTTTCTCTGAGCAGTTCACGGTTAATGACAGCCTTATATTTCAATATCACACCGTTTTTTTCATATTGCTTAATTTTTTCTCGGACCATTGATACCGGCTTATTTATTAATTTAGCAATTTCCTCCGGGGTCATGCGCGCATCTTTCTCAAGAATTTCTAATATCTCATCCATTTTCTTCCCCCTCGCTATCTTCAATTGAAATTTTAGCCAGTAAATCCTGCGAATGAACCTGATCCCCTTCTTCAAACATAACTTCGACCAAAGTACCATTTGCCGGCGACTGCACATTAAAAGTCGCCTTATCCGTGCTAATCTCAACTAAATTGTCGCCTTCATGAACCATATCTCCTTCTTCATAATACCAGTAGGATATTGTTGCCTCCTTAACTTCCTCTCCTAAATCCGGTACAAGTACCTTTACCATTTTTAATGCTCACCCCCTATTTAGACACCCTATTGTCAAAAACTTTCGTATATTTTTTAGTCTTGTCTTCTTTATCCGTGTCCAATCCGTGTAAATCCGTAGCTATGTTAAGTCTTTTTATGTGCAATCCGTGGTAAAACACTCCCTTCTTTTTGTGCCATCCTTGGTTCTGCCTTTTCCATAACTACTTCTCGTGCGTGATATGAACTGCGGACAAATGGTCCTGCCTTCACAAACCTAAACCCCATCGCCTTTGCCTGCTGTTCATAGCACTTAAACATCTCAGGTTGAATATATTCACAGGTTTTTAGATTATCCCGGCCGGGACATAAATACTGGCCTAAGGTTATTATATCACAGTTAACCCGGCGCAAATCTTTTAAAACATCAATCACCTCGGAAAACTTCTCGCCTAACCCGAGCATTAAACCACACTTGGTTAAGGTGTTTGTATTTCGTTTCAGATATCTTAATGCTTTTAGAGAAACCTGATAATTAGCACCCGGTCTTATTTCTTTGTATAAACGCGGTACCGTCTCTATATTATGACCAAAAACATCTATCGATGTTCTTATAATCTTATCCATGGCACGTTCCTCGCCTTTAAAATCCGGTATTAGTAATTCTATACGTGTATTCGGTGTATGGCTGCGTATTTGCTGTACGACAGATAGAAAATGTCCGGCACCGCCATCAGCAAGATCATCCCGGGTTACGGAAGTAATCACGATATAATCTAAGTTCAGACGTTTTACCGCAACTGCAATATTTAGCGGCTCTAACGCATCTAAATCCTGCGGCATGCCTTTACTAACCGCGCAAAAACTGCATTTTCTTGTACAAACATTACCTAAGATTAAAAATGTTGCTGTTTTGTTGGCAAAACATTCAGGTAAATTAGGACAGCGGGCCCGGTCACACACTGTGTTTATTCCCAGCTCATGTAAAATACGGCGCGTTAGGCGACTATTGACATTTCCCGCTTTAATAGAGCGTACCGGCCATGCTTGCTGCTTTTGTACCATAATGAATCTCCTCGACAAGTAGCGGTATTGTCAAAAGTATTCGCACATTATTTTTAGCCACGGATTTACACGGATAATTTAATAATTTTTATTCTCACACAGAGCCACAGCCTATTGGCCGCAAGCAGTGCACACAGAGTTTTTTTAAATGAGCAGACAATTTACGAAGTACTAATTTCGTAAATTGCAGGACTATGTCCGTCTGCGAATTTAATCCGCCAACGCTTTGTGGCGGATATTCAGCTAATATCTCCGTTTACAATTCTTGATATACCTTTTTTAATTAGTGTTAATCTTATTTTATGTCATTATCCCATGGCAAATTACCGTGGAGAATTCTGATGCGATTTTTTCAAAAATTTGAAAAAAAGAATTATAAAAATTTATTTTTATTTCATCTATATTTATTTCGCGGCTTACGAGGTCAGATAAATTAGTTACCTCGCAATCCATAATACCACACGGCCTGATATTTGCAAAATGTTTTAAGTTAACCGAGACATTTATTGACAAGCCATGATAGGTGATCCATTCCACCGCGGCAATACCAATAAAAGCAATCTTTTTATCTTCAATCCAAACACCGGTAAAACCCGGTTTTCTCCGGGCGAAAATATTATAACGCTCAAGCAGATTTATGACCACCTGTTCCAAAGAACGTAAATACCAATGCAGATCTTTTTTAAAACCGCGTAAATCGATTATGGGATAAATTACCAGCTGTCCCTGACCATGATAGGTAACATCTCCCCCGCGGTCTACCCTATATACGGCAATCTGCTCGCATTCAAGCTCTTGGCTGCTTGCTAAAACATTCTCTCTTGTTCCTCTTCGCCCTATGGTAATAACCGGCGGATGAACAGCAAATATTAAGGTATCCGGCGCATCTCCCCGTCTGCGCTTCTTGACAAGCTCACGCTGATACTCCAGGCATTTTGCGTAATCTATGCAGCCGAGATCTATAATATTAAAATGCATATTGTTACTCAATAAATGTCAAAATCCAAATGACAAAATCCCCGCCGGAGACGGGTCCGCCTTTGGCGTAAAATATCTAATGTTTTTTCTTCGGCAAGATTTACACAATTAACTTGATTATCTTCTATCCTGTTATCACGTTAATCCTGTCTATTTTTTTATTTTCTTTGTGAACTCTGTGTGCTCTGTGATTAAAATTTTTATGAATACTCCCCGCCCCAAGGGGCGGGGTATCTTATTTAAATATCAAACAGTTCTAACTGTACTTCCTTAGGCGTGTTTCCTTGTTTTTCTATGTATCTTTCTATTACCTCCTTATTGCCACCTTCGCCTACTGTTGCAACATAATAACCGTCAGTCCAAAATTCCCCTCCCCATAATTCTTTTTTAACTTCTGGAAATTTCCTGAATATTTCTCTTGCCGTTATACTCTTTATCGCTGTTATCATTCGAGTAGGACTATACCTCGGTACTCCGCTACATAGGATATGTACATGATCCCCCGCTATCCCTACCCTCTCAAAATCTATCTCATACCTCTCCTTTATCCCCTTACATATCTCCACAAAGTATTTACTTACCCTCTTATCCAATAATGCCTTCCTATACTTTACTGGAAATACAAAATGGTAATGTATATTGTATACACATTGATAACTCCTTATTACTTCCATACCGATATTCTACCATATCTCTCCCAATTATCATACCCCCTCACCCCACGCCCCAAGGGGCGGGGAATTCCAAGTTAAACCCAATACACAATACTCAATACGATTTTCTCAATCCGGCTCTCCTCTCTTGCACCTATCTGCAATCATCTCTGTTAGAGGATATGTATCGCCTGTTTTTTAATACTCAGTGCGGCCTCACGTACTGCCTCGGATAATGTCGGGTGTGCGTGAATCACCTCAGTTAACTGGTTAAGTTTCATCTTGTGCTGAATAAATGGGGTAAGTTCCGCAATAAGCTCTGATGCCTCCGGGGCAATTATCTGCGCACCTAAAATTACTTCACTGTTTTTATCAACAACAATCTTTACAAAACCATCATCTTCGTCCATAGCCTGTGCCCGGCCCGAGGCCTGCAGGGGAAATTTACCAATTAATACATCAATCCCAGAATTTCTCGCTTGTTCAGAATTAATACCGACTGTGGCTATTTCAGGATGAGTATAAATACAATTAGGCACGGCCGTATAATCCGCCGCCCGGGTAAGTCCGGCAATATTGGCTGCGGCCACCTCACCTTCGAAACTTGCTACATGCGCAAGCTGATAATTTCCCACAACATCACCAATCGCATATATATTTGTAATGTTTGTCTGCATTTTTGTATTTACGCAAATTCTACCATTTTTGACTTCCACGCCAATTTTATCAAGCCCAAAACCAGATATATTTGCCTGCCGGCCAACGGCAGCCAACACTTTTGTGGCAGTAAAATTTTCTAAGTCCTTTGTCTGGACATTAATCCTATCGCCTAAGGTTTCAACTTTATCAACCTCGGCTTTTGTTAACACCGCAATGCTATTTTTCTTAAAAATCTGCTCTAATTTTTTTGCTGCTTCTCTGTCCACCTGAGGCAAGAGCTGGGGCATCATTTCAATAATTGTTACCTTTGTACCTAAGAGATTAAAAATCCAGGCAAACTCTACACTAATTACTCCCCCACCAATAATAATTAAACTTTCTGGCACTTGACTTATGTTTATTAAGTCATTACTTGTTAATATGTTTTGATGGTCAAACTTTATATTTTTTAACTCATAAGGAGTTGAACCGGTAGCAATAATAATATCCTTTGCCTTTATTCCGGAAACCGTATCTGCGGATTCAAATACTGCCTGTTTTTTTATTAGTTCGATATTGCGCGCCTTAAATAAACTATGCACGCCGTTACGTAATTTTTCAACCACTTCATCTTTATGCCCAATCATCTTTGCAAAATCTACGCTTACACTACCAGTATTTATTCCAATGCTGCTGCTTTTCTTTAAGGTATTGAGTATAGCGGTTTGGCTAATTAGGGTCTTTGTCGGAATACATCCCCAGTTTAAACATACGCCGCCCAGATGTTCCTTTTCAAAAACACAGACCCGTTTACCAAACTGCGCCGCACGTATTGCCGCAGTATATCCCCCCGGACCTCCACCAATTATGATTAAATCAAATTCTGACATATTTTAACCCTCGGTTATCGTTTTACGGTTACGTAGCTGGTATCGGTGTTCGTCATTCGGCTTTTTTGTATTGTGTATTGCGTAGTGTGTATTGCGTTTTTTTATGCTCAATACTCGATACGCAATACTTAGTTATAACACGCAGCCTTTCTACGACTGACGTTATATATATATATAACAACCTACATTCTCCGCATCGGCTCAATGCCTAAAATTGTCAAACCATTAGATACTACCTGGCGGACACAATCAATAAGATAACGCCTGGCCAGAGTTAATGCCGCATCATCCGTTACCACCCGGTATTTATTATAATATGCATGAAACAGTCCCGCGGTCTCACGCAGGTAGAGTGTTAATGCATACGGCTCGAGATTATGCACACACTCGGAAATAATTTTAGGAAATTTTGCCAGCTGTTTTATCATCTCTATTTCTTCGGGTTTGTCGAGTTTTGTGAGATCAGCTTGTTCTTTCATATGACCGGTATCAGTCTTAAACTCAGATATACTGCATATGCGTGCGTGGGCATATTGAATATAATATACGGGATTATCTAATGATTTTTGCTTCGCCAGGGCCAGGTCAAAATCTAAATGCGAATTACATTTTCGCATAACAAAAAAAAACCTCGCCGCATCCCGCCCCGCTTCATCTCTTACCTCACGTAAAGTAACATATTCCCCAGCCCGCGTGGACATGGGAATTATCTCTCCCTGCCGGTATAATGTTGTCAGTTGGATAATCAGGATCCGTAGTTTTTCTTTGTCAAAACCTAATGCCTGCATCGCGGCCTTAATCCGGGGAATATATCCATGATGGTCAGGGCCCCAGATATTAACCATTAAATCGTATTTTAAACTATATTTTTTTTGATGATAGGCAATATCCGGAGTAATATAAGTATAAGCACCATCCTGTTTTACCAGTACCCGGTCCTTATCATCGCCAAATTCAGATGATTTCAGCCATGCGGCACCGTCTTTTTTGTAAACAAAATTCGTTTTTTTAAGGATGTTTATTGTTTCTTCAACCCGGCCGCTTTGACCAATTTCTTTCTGGCTTGACCATTGGTCAAATTTTACCCCAAAGAGTATTAAATCCTGCTTGATATCATCCAAAATGCGCTGCATTGCATAATCCGAAAAAAAACTAATTGCTTCATCCTTGCTTATTTGTAAAAATTTCTCCCCGTATTCATTTTGTATTTGCTGGGCAAGTTCTATTATATATCTGCCGCAATAGCCGTTTACCGGGAACGCATACGATTTACCAAAGAGTTCAAGATAACGCACATAAACCGACTCCCCCAGCAATTTAATTTGATTGCCTTCATCATTCAAGTAATATTCTCGTGTTACCGTATAACCAGAAAATTCTAAAACATTTGCCAAAATATCCCCCACTGCTGCCTGTCTGCCATGTGCCACGCTTAACGGCCCGGTCGGGTTAGCACTGACAAATTCTATATTTACGCTTTTTCCGGTACCATAAGATAACCGGCCGTAGTTTTCTCTTTGTGCATTTATGGCTGATAATATCCCGTAAAACACAATTGGTGTGAGGAAAAAATTAATAAAACCTGATATTAGCTTAACCTCAGTAATTTGCCGGCGTAATTCCTCTCTATTTTCAATCTTCGATATTAAAACACGGGTGATATTTTCTCCGATTTTTTGCGGAGAAGTTTTTTTTATTTTGGCCAGGCGAAGCGCAGCATTGGTAGAATAATCGCCATATTTAGAATCTTTGGGCAAGTCAAGATAGTCGATCAGCACTGTCCTGGGATAGAGCTCTATAATCGTATCCTGAAGTAACTGTAATATCTGTTGTTCTATGCTAATGTCCATTAAGGAAATTTTTTAGTGCGGCAAAAATTCATTGATATTTACAAATACCGCATCCTGCCATAAATGCTCAAGGTCATAATAACTTCTCATCTCATGGGAAAAAATATGTACAACCGTATCTATTGCATCAACCACAACCCACTGGCCATATTCATATCCTTCCACATGCCATACCCGCTCGCCTTTTTTTTGCAGCACTTCAACAATATTATCACAAACTGCCTGCACGGCTCTTTGCGAAGCGGCGCTGCAGATTAGAAAATAGTCCGCAAAGGCAGAATGCTTCCTTAAATCCAAAATTAAGATGTTTTCGGCTTTTTTGTCATCTGCAGCGCGGGCAATAATTTTAACTTTTGTCTCTGAATCTATTCTAATCACCTCCGGTGATACCACAGAGAAAAACGTTTGTCGGTTAAGTTAGTTTTGTATTGTGTATTCAGACTGTGTCGTAATTAACCTTAATCAAACAGATTTTAACCACAGAGAACACAGAGAAAAACTCTGAATAGCTTTATTTCTACTCTGTGTGCTCTGTGGTAAATTATTAATTTTTTAGCATAACAAAAACCATAATAAATTTCACAAAATGTACTTATTACCGACGAAGATATGCTATAATAGAAGATATACGAAAGGAGAAAATATTATGGCATATCGCTATGGTAATCGTGAACAGGTAACATTTTTACCCCCAAGTATCGAATTGGCCATATCAAAAGGAATTTAGGAGTTACAGGATTCCTGATGCGTGGTAGAGATGGAGTAAAAGCAGAGTCAGCGATACTGGCAACGTGTTTCAATATGGCACGAATGATCACGATTTTGGGAGTTCAAGGGATAATTAAGAGCCTGATGTTCTAATGATCAGGCTAAATCCCTGTATTTTTGCCCAAATCTACTAGAATGAACCAAAAAATTTTGACTTACGTGCATTTTTTTAAAGAACAATTGCTTTTATGACACAGTCTGATTGCGTCGTGAGTATTGCGCTCTTTATTGTCATTCTTTTAGTTTGCATGCTCAATACTCAATACGCAATACGAGCATTGTTACCTTAACCGTTACTGTATCCTCTATGCCTTAACAATTTTCGTCATTTTTGTCCCGCAATCAGCACATTTACCCTGCATTGCCGGACGGTTATTTTTGAGCTGAACCTTTTGCTCATCCTTCATTTCCTTTTTTGCCTTACACTTCAAGCAATATGCTTCCATCTTTCCCCCTCCTTTTTAATGATAACAGGTTATGTTAAAATTACTGATATCTTTAATAAGTAATCACAGATTTTTCCAGATTATTATTTTTTAGCCACGGATTTGCACGGATGTAACACGGATTTTTAACATTCGAATGCCTAAACTCTTTTTTAGACCACCAATTGCACTAATTCTCACGAATAAATATTCCCCATTCGTGTTAATCTGTGTTATTTGTAGTTTAAAAATTTTAACCTCGTCTTTTTTTAAATGAGCAGACAATTTACGAAGTTAGTACTTCGTAAATTGTAAGGCTGTATCCGTCTGCGAATTTAATCCGCCGATCTTTATGGCGGGTATTACTCCTTATGAGCAAATCTTCGATTTTTAGGGCAGTAATTTATGACGCCAAAAGCGGCATAAATTACTTTAAATGTTTTCCTCTTCGATCTCCCCAACAATCTCTTCGATCAAATCCTCTAATGTCACCAGTCCCATGGTCTTTCCATTCTCATGGACAATCGCAATATAGTTTCTCATCTTTTGGAACTCCCGTAAAAGATGAATTACCTTTTTTTGGGGATTTATAAAATATGCCGGATGAAGCAGGTCTTCGGTAATTTGCGGTTTTTTATCTTTTAAAATCGCAGGAATACTCCGGGCATAAATTATACCTTTTATTTTATCAATACTGTCTTCATAAACAGGAATTTTAGAATGACCTTCCGTTCTCCAGAGTTTAAGCAGTTCCGAGACTACGGTATTTAAACGAATACAATCGATTTCTTGTACCGGGATCATTACTTCCTTGACTTCGGTATCACCAAATTTAAATATCCGATACAACATTTTCTTTTCGTCTTCTAAAACTACACCTTCTTGCTTGCCGATTTCGATCATCATCTTTATTTCTTCTTCAGTTAGTAAAGGGATACGTTTATGCGGCGTACCGCCAAAAAGTTTGATATTCAAGTTCGCCCAAAACGAAAAAACGCGCGAAAAAGGTTTAAATGCCTTAATTAAAAATCTTATCACCGGGACAACGGCCAGGGAAACCTGTTCGCTAAAACTGGCGGCAAAAATTTTCGGGGTAATCTCGCAAAAGATCAGCACAATAAAAGTAATAATAACCGTAGCCAAAAATATTACTGACCACTTGTTTCCCAAA
Organism: Candidatus Omnitrophota bacterium; assembly: GCA_043821285.1. GTDB lineage: Bacteria > Omnitrophota > Gorgyraeia > B26-G9 > JBDRCZ01 > JBDRCZ01. The sequence goes on from JBDRCZ010000100.1 coordinate 29,103, forward strand.
AAATATATAAATAAAGCCGTGCCAATTGCTGATATGGTAATGTTCACAAAATTATTACCAATTAGAATGGTAATTAAAAAATCATCGATATGTCCAATCATGTCCTGAACCAATTTTGCCCTTTTTATCCCCTGATGTACAAGATTACGTAATCTAATCCGGTTTACCCCGATAAATGCGGTCTCCGAGGCGGATAAAAAAGCCGATAAACAAAAAAGGATTATCAGGATGATTACTAAAAAAAATATCAACATTATTTCACCTGATCATGGGAATAAAACACTGAGCAATTTTAAAATATATGATCAATCCTAATACATCGACAATGCTGGTGGTAATCGGCCCGGCCAGCACTGCCGGGTCGAGTCCCATTCTTTTCGAGATTAGCGGTAAAGCAACACCGGTAAAAATTGCCAGCAGAACTATTGTTGACATTGTTACTCCGACTACGATTGACAAAATCAATTGCCCTTCCAGCAGCCATGCCCGCATAAAGGCCACTACTCCGACAATTGCTCCCATAAAAAGCGCGGCTTGTATTTCCATCTTGATAACCCGGCGGGTGTTTTTTGACGTTACATCTCCAGTTGCCAGTCCCCTAATTATCGTAATTGCAGACTGATTACCAGCATTACCGCCGGTATCAAGCAGCATCGGGATAAAAAAAGTAAGGGCAACTAGATTCCCGATAGAACTTCTAAATATTTTCAATACTGTTCCGGTTAAAAAATCAAAAACAAGCAAAAAAATCAACCAGCCGGCCCGGCGTTTTACTAAATCAAAAACATTCGCCTGGGCATAGCGTATTTCTACCCCGTGCATTTTACCAATTTCATATATATCCTTAGTCGCCTCTTCCTGAATAACATCAACAATATCGTCAATCGTAACAATCCCCAACAAAACATTTTTATCACTGACAACCGGGGCATCCAGCAGGTCATATTTACTAAAAAGTTTTGCCACGGCCTCATCATCCATAACTACATTTATCTTAATATTTTCACAGCCGTTCATAATATCCTTAACGAGCATATCTGGGGCAGCCACAACCAGATTTTGCAAGCTCACTCTACCTAAGAGATAATGCTCCTCGCTAGTTACATATACCGAATATATGTTTTTATGACGTTGGCTTTGCTGAACACTGAGAATTGCCCGGCGGGCAGTCATATCTTTTTTTAACTCTACAAACTCGGTGGTCATGATTGCCCCGGCAGTGCCTTCGGGGTAAGTTAAAAGTTTGCGCACATCGTCAACTTCTTCCTTACGCATTAAGCCAAAAAACTTCCGCACCACTTTATCCGGCAGATCCTTAAATAAATCCGTGCGTTCATCAGCCGCCATTTCATTCAAAATTTCTGAAAGCCGGGTACTGTCGAGGTTATTCAATAAATAAGCCTGTTGATTGAGACCAAGCATTTCAAAAACTTCGATTGATTTTTTTGTACCTAATAATTTAAAACAGATCAGCTGCTGCTCCTCGGATAACTGCGCTAATCCTTCTGCCAGATCACTGGAATGAATTTTAGCCAGCAGTGATTTAAGTTCCGGTAAATTTTTCAGGCTTAAAAGTTGTTTAATCTCAGGTAAAAACAATGCAAATACCTGCGGTTCTTTGTCTATTCTGAGCCGGTTTGTTTTCTGCATATTATTAGCTTCTTCTTTTTGCGTTTTCATTATAAAAAAATTCCTTACACCCGATTATTCCGGTATAACTGCTTCATGGTTATATACCGGCGTACATTTTCCGGTACGTAATTACTAACGGATTTTTTCTGTCTTAGTAATTTTCTAATATCTTTGGCGGCAATATCTAATGGTTTGATTTTAATCACCTTTATATATTTTGGTATATTTTTTATAATAAAACCTGGTCTGGTTGCCACAACAAATTTACATAATTTGAAAATCTTTGATATTTCTTTCCAGGTATTTAATTCTTTTATTGAATCCGCCCCGGTAATAAAATAAAGTTTTTCCTTTGAATAGATCTGTCTAAATATCTTAATTGTCTCAACCGAATATGACTTACCGCGCCGTTCCAGTTCAACCGCAGAGATTTCACACCATTTTATATTTTTAATTGCCAGCTCAACCATTTTAAACCGGTGTTTGGCGGCAACAATTATATTTTTTTTGTGCGGCGGAGTCTTTGCTGGTACAAAGATAACCTTATCCAGCTTTAATACCCTGCGGCTTTCATCGGCTAAATTTAAGTGTCCGAAATGTATGGGGTTAAAAGTCCCCCCGAGTATTCCAATGCGCATAACAAAATTTTCTGAGGATTAAATTATTTAATGATTCATTTGGATTTTGAAATTTGACATTTGTCATTATAAGAACTGCTAAGTTCTTATCTGTCCTTTTCCATAAACCTGATATTTATAGCTGGTCAACTCTTCCAACCCCATTGGGCCGCGGGCGTGTATCTTATCGGTACTAATCCCCATCTCTGCGCCCATGCCGAATTGAAAACCGTCGGTAAATCTGGTAGAAGCATTAACATAAACACAGGCCGCATCAATCCGCTTTACAAATTCATCGGCAAGCTTTTTATCTTTGGTAATGATGCCGTCAGAATGTTTTGAACCGTATTCGGTAATATGTCGCACCGCCTCATCTAAACCACCGACAACCTTAACGGAGAGGATTAAATCAAGATATTCCGTATGAAAGTCTTTATCTTTTGCCAAAATTATATCCGGAATTAAACACTTAGTTATTCGGCAGCCGCGAATTTCAACCCCGGCCTTTTTAAACATCGCACACATTTCTGGTAAAAATCCCGCAGCAATATCTTTATGCACTAACATCGTTTCCATCGCATTACATGTTGCGGGGCGCTGGACCTTGGCATTAAAACAAACATTACGTGCCATGTTCAAATCAGCCCGTTTATCGACATAAATATGACATATCCCCATATAGTGTTTTATGACCGGAATATGGGAAAATTCAGTTACCTCTTTGATCAATGAATAGCCGCCGCGCGGGATAACTAAGTCAATATAATCTGATAAGCTCACCAGTTCCCGCACTGCCTCCCGGTCTAAGGTCGTAATAAAACTAACCGTGCCCAGGATAAATCCGGAATTTAAAATTGTCTTATTGATAATTTTATAAATTGCTAAATTTGAATAAAAAGACTCCCGTCCACCGCGTAAAATTACCGCATTACCTGCCTTTAAGCATAATGCTGCACAATCAGCGGTAACGTTCGGACGGGATTCATATATTACCAGAATTACGCCAATCGGTACCCTGATCTTCTTAATGTACAATCCGTTCGGACGGTGCCATGATTTTATAACCTCACCAACCGGGTCACAAAGAGCGCTGATCTTTTTTATCCCCTCGCTGATCTCGCTGATACTCTTTGCGGTAAGCTGCAACCGGTCAATAAATGCCGGGGAATACCCTGATGTTTCTGCCTTGCGCAGATCTTTCCGGTTTTCCTTCAATAAAAATTCTCTATGTTTGCACAAAGCTTTTGCCATCTGAAAAAGGAGAAAATTTTTACTTTTTTCTGAGGCCGATGAAAGCCGGATACTTGCGGCTTTTGCCTTTTTAGCAATATTTAAAATATAGGTTTTAAGTTGTCGTTTATCCTTCATTTTTTTCCAAAATTACCAAGTTATTACGATGAATAATTTCATCATGATTTTTATAACCGAGAATACCCAAGACCTCCGCAGTTTTCCGTCCCTGGATTTTCACCAATTCTTCATTAGAATAATTTGTTATCCCGCGGGCTATTTCATGCTTGTCGTTCGTATAAATACCCACGATATCACCGGCAGCAAAATTTCCCACACAGTTAATTACCCCCGAACAAAGTAAACTCTTTCCTTTATCAATCAAGGCAATACCTGCTCCTTGATCGATAAAAATCTTACCTTTAATCCGGCAACTAAACGCAATCCAGCGCTTTCGTGCCTTCATTTTTGCCGCCCGGGGAATAAATAAAGTCCCAATCGCTTCACCGTTAAATATTTTATTGATTAAACCGGGGGTTCGGCCATTTGCCACGAGCAGCGATATTCCGGAATTAGTAACAATCTTTGCCGCTTCTAATTTACTGCGCATCCCGCCGAGGCTGGTGGCCTTATTTGTCCCTTTTGCCAAACGGGTAATTTCCGGGGTAATTTCTTCAATTACGCCAATCACCTCGTTTTCAGAGTTATAAATACCATCAACATCAGAAAGAATTATTAAAAGGTCTGCTTCGATCAAATTTGCCACCAGCGCGGAAAGTTTATCATTATCGCCAAATTTAATCTCTTCTGTCGCCGTCGTATCATTTTCATTAATTATCGGTAAAACATTATCATTCCAAAGGCTAAATATTGTATTCCGGGCATTTAAATACCTCTGCCTGAAATGCAGCTCGTCAGCGGTCAGTAAAATTTGTGCAATATGACAGCCATAAGGAGAAAATACTTCATCATACATGTTCATCAAACGATGTTGTCCTAAGGCGGCGCAGGCTTGAAGCTCGGCCAGCCTTTTCGGCCTATGCTTAAGTCCCAAGACTCTCATCCCAAATGCAATCGCGCCGGAAGATACCAGGATCACCCGGATATTTCTTGCCCGCAGCCATCTTATCGTATCGACAATTTTCTTTACCTCTTGCTGGTCAATTGTATTACTTGCCGAGGTAAGCACACTCGTCCCGACTTTAATTACTACCCGTTTAATGTTTGGGAAAAAACAATCTCTCATTTTAAAAATTAATTTTTGAGTATTTTAAACCCATTTTATTTGCAGCAATAATTTGTGGTTTTTTGAGAAGTGCGGGTAATATCATTCATATTCTCTGATTAGTTTCCACGGAAAAAGTCGATCTTTTTGCCTATTCCTCTGTTTTCCGCGAAGTAATATCAGCAACGTACTGTATGCCTCAGCGCAACTCCTTGTGTGGGCCAAGAAGCAGGTCAGAAACTAAATTTTTTTGCATTGGTAACCAACGGTTAACGCTGACGATGTTCTGAGCTAAGCAAGACTTTTTCAGCATTATTACTAATTAAGTTGCCATAACTTTCATTTCGTACCTTCAGCTCATCTCAGGGCATAATGATAAGAATAAAAAAATTCCTTCGGAATCTTTTTATCCATTTAAAAACCTTTCGTGTTCAAACCTTCCCTTAACAATGAATTACATATACCAAACTATACCCCAATTCCCAAGTTATCCATAGATTGAAAATCTTATTGTTTCCTATACTTTAAAAAATTTCCTTAAACGTAACTATCCCTCATCGATCAAGCCTTAGATCTGCCGTCGTATTAGTGGCGGACATTGGCGGATCTACGACTTTGTAGATGTTCAAATATCCTCCGTGGCGGGGCGAAGACAATTTTGTTTACATCCGCCTCGGCGGATGATTAGAAAATGCTTGCATTTTCCGTGTATGTAGATACCCCGTCTCTTGCTGCAGAGTGGATTCATTACTTTAACTATAAGCATATTTTTATACAAAGTTAGCACAATCTTTTCGAAAAAATGCCTATTACACAATTAATTTTTTGGGATGACAGAAACCATACGTTTATTTTTAAAATTAACTTGTCCCTCAACTTTTGCAAATAACGTATAATCCCGGCCCATACCAACATTAAGTCCCGGGAAAACCCGCGTGCCCTTTTGTCTGACTAAGATACTCCCGGCTTTGACAATTTCGCCGCCATAACGTTTTACCCCTAAATATTGCGGCCGGCTGTCACGTCCGTTCCTGCTGCTGCCCATTCCCTTTTTATGTGCCATATTACATCAACCTCCGGTTAATTTTTTAAAACCTAATCAGTTTAGCGCTGTAAAATAAATCTCCTCGCTGTAAAAAGACCTATTTTACCTCAATGCCGGCAATCTTAATTTTTGATAATTTATGCCGGTAGCCTTTTTTCACTCTTGAATCTTTTCTCCGCCGGTAAGTAAAAGAAATCACTTTTTTCCCCTGCCAATGTGTAAGTATTAGCGCATTTACATTAACTTCACTCAAATAAGGTTTGCCAATAAAAACCTTTTCCCCATTTGAGGCAAACAGCACGTTTTGAATTTTAAAGTTAGTCCCGGCTTTTTCATCTAAATAATCCACATCGATTATACTGTTTTGTTCAACCTTGTACTGCTTATTACCAACATCAACGATTGCATACACAAATAACACCTCCTAATAAAAAAATTCCTTCGAAATCTTTTTATCCATTTAAAAACCTTTCTTGTTCAAACCTTCCCTATAACAATAAATCAAATATACCAAACTATACCCCAATTCCCTTGTTATCCACAGATTGAAAATCTTATTGTTTCCTATACGTTAAAAAAATACTATATCTAATTATTGCTACCGGCAATAATTAGATATAGTATATCATATTATTCTAAAATGTCAACTTTTTCGCCGATTTTTTTCATCAATCACCCTTAATCCCAATAATCTATATCCCCGAACATGCTATTAATAAAGATGATCCGTATTATTCAACAATCTCTTGTGCGGTTCTCGGCGTTATTTTAATAACTTCAAGATGTTGGGCCGAATTAGAGGCAATGGTAATATGCGTATGGAATTTTTTTTCAAGTTTTATAAGCTCTGATTTATGTTCATTGAGCAATTTCAATGAAACCGCAGGATTAACATATACCCAAATATTGTTTTTATTGCTGGTTTTTAAATAAGTGGCAATTTTGCGCATAACTTCGATTGATATTGTCTGTTCAGATTTCACCGTGCCTTTTCCATCGCAATACGGACAGGATTGATAGGCGATGCTTTCCGGCCCGCGTCTGATCCTCTGTCGGGACATTTCCACTAAGCCTAAACCGGATAACGACAAAATATTTATCTTGGCCTTATCATTTTCCAGTTCTTTTTCTAAAGTCGCGAGAATCGACTTGCGGTTTTGCGAACTACCCATATCAATAAAATCAATAACAATAATTCCGCCAATATCACGCAGTCTAATCTGCCGGGAAATTTCCCGTGCCGCTTCCATGTTTACCAAATATGCTGTTTCTTCCAAATCTTTACTTTTTGTAAAGGTACCGCTGTTAACATCAACCGTCATAAGCCCTTCAGTCTTTTCTAAAATAATATAGCCGCCTTTTTTTAAGTTGACCCGGCGGTCGTATATGCGTTCAATTTGCTTGTTTATATCATATCGCTGGAACAAATCCACTTCGCTGCTGTAGAGTTGAATTTTAGAACGCAGCGCCGGCATAAACATCCTCACTAAACGTAAGACTTTCTGATATTCGAATTTTGAATTAACAACTAAACGTTCCGTCTCATTTGATAAATTGTCCCGGGTAATACGGGATACGATATCCTCTTCCGTATAGAGCAACGATGGGGCATGCTGACGCTGTTGCTTATATTTTATCTTTTGCCAAATAGCGATCATATATTTTAACTCCCTGGCCAGGTCTTTTTTATTCGCACCAACGCCTAAGGTTCGAACAATAATTCCCCCTTCACCCGGAATATGTATCTCTTTTAAAATTTCCCGTAGCCTTTTTCTCTCCGCGGTATCTTCAATACGTTTAGAAATCCCCGCTTGTTTAGCATAAGGCATAAACACCAATAGTCTTCCCGGCATGCTAATTTGTGTGGTTAAGCGCGGCCCTTTCGTGCCAAAAGGCTCTTTGACAACTTGCACAACAATTTCCTGCTTCTTTTTTATCAAATCATCTATTTTACGCTCAGCCGAAAAAAACGTATCCGTGGTTAAAAATTCATCGGCCATCCAATTTTGTTCTAATTCTTCATTGTGACCAATAATATCGGAAACATATAAAAAGCCATTTTTCTTCAAGCCAATATCGACAAAGGCTGCCTCAATCCCCCGGACAATAGACTCGACCCGGCCTTTATAAACATTGCCAACAATTGTTTGTTCAGTATTGCGTTCAATGTAATATCCGTCTAATACTTTGTCTTTTAGTATCGCGACACGTTTTTCGTACTCATCTACACAGATCAAAATTTCTATACCCATAAAAATATTCCTTCGGAAACTTTTTATCCATTTAAAAAACTCTCGTGTTCAAACCTTCCATTAACAATGAATTAAATGTACCTTACTATACCCTAAATCCCAAGTTATCCACAAATTGAAAATCTTATTGTTCCCTATACGTTAAAAAATTCCTTTCCGCTAATCATTTCGGTAAAGCCTGACCACAGAGTATTACGTTGGCTGGATAATTACGTATCACCAGATTTTTTTACTTCCGTTATTGCTATTTCTGGCGGAAGCTGCTGGCAAAATAAATCAGCAATAACCTGAGGGTCTTGCTTTTCCCGCAGCTGGATAAACAATTCCTCACTATTACTTTCAATCCCTAATTTTAACGCCCGTTTAAAGCTGATTTTAGGCCTAGGGGTAAATCCCGCGCTAATAACAATCGGTAGATTAGCCCGCCTTAACGCACGCTGAAATAGTCGCAGTAGATCCAGATGTGAAATGTATTTTAGCATTTTTGTTTTTGTGAATATTATTCGATATTTATAATTCATAGATAAAATGAAGCTCCACCTCCGCAAGCGGAGGTGGAGCTTCACAGTCGGATACGCCTAAGGCGTATCCGACTGTGAAGCGAAAATACTTAAGTTTAACCTAATTGCTGTGGTCCTTTATTACGGACACACTCCTTACTCACTTGATATATATTTCATCCTCTCTTGAATCATCAATGACAATTGGATCATTTTGTTGATCTTCGATCTTTTTGTCAACACGAGAAGCTGTCTGTTGGAGACGTGCGGTAATCCGTCCGGGTATAATTAGATGCGGGGTAATAAAAATCAATAGATCTTTTCGTTCCAAGGTTTCTGCTTTGTGGGTAAACAATAACCCCAAAAGCGGGATATCTCCCAGGAACGGTACTTTCGTTTTTGTTGTTACAGTCTTATCCTTAATTAATCCACCGACAACCAATGTTTCACCATCTTTTACCATAACCTTTGCTTCCACGGTCTGGGTTGAAAGTACCGGGACCAATGCCCCTTCGAAGGTAATATCACTTGTCCTCTCGCTTACCTCCGGCTTAAAACTTAATGTTACGTATCCGTCTTTATTTACCGTGGGAGTCACTTCCAGCAATATCCCATATTGTTTATATTCCCATCCGGTTATGACAAAGCGATCAACATCTTCGTTATAGGTATATTGTCCAATTGGCCATTCGGTACCAACATGGATTTTAGCCGGTTGGTTATCTAATGTCGTTATCCGCGGGTTTGATAGTATTTGTGTTTTCCCGCGTGAAAGCAGTGCTTCAAGGACTAGGGAAAAATCCGTAGCCGATAATGTGCCGAAAGTAAAATCACTAGCCGCGGCAAACGGAAAACTCGGAGTATTTGCCCCACCATGAAAATCAGCCGCATCAGCTGCCGCAGGTAATGGTATATATTTTTCGCCGAGGTCGCCATAAGATTTGTTTTTTTGAAAAGGCAATGTATGCGAAATAGATGAACCATTTATATTTAAACGCGCTTGCCAATTTATGCCAAATTGCTCAGTACTCGAAAGGGAGGTTTCAATAATTTTTGTTTCAATCATGACTTGCGGGGTAACGGTATCTAAACGTTCGATTATCTGTTTAATTTTATAAACATTAGTTGGGATATCAGTAACAATTACTAAATTAGAGCGTTCGTCGTATTTAATCTTTCCACGTTCCGAAGTCATTTCGCTAATTGCCGTAACAACATCACTCGCTTTAGAAAAACTCAACGGAATAACCTCTGTCACCAGATTTTCCTGCCCGAGTTTCTCCTGGGTGGTAACCCGGATAATATTGCTATCGCGTTCATAAGCAAAAGCATATGTTCGGCAAATAATATCCAATGCCTTTTCCCAATGAACATTGGTCAAGCGAATAGTGATCATCCCCTTAATATCAGGATCAGAAACTATATTCACGCCGCCTTTTAACGACAAAATTCGCAGGACATTTCCGATATCCGCATCTTTAAAATCAACCGTAATATTCCCTTCCGGCTCATCGGCAATTTCACTTCTATTGATATTGTTTGCCGCGATAAATGTAACCGTGCATAACAGAAATAGTAATAAGACTAACCCGGTGCGTAAAAAACGTGTTTTTTTATTTCTCATTATTTCCTCCTTCTTTTTTATCGCCAGGTACTTCTTCATTAAAAACGGTCATTACATATTCCTTTCCATCGATTATAATGACAACCTTATCCGTGCGGATCTCCTTTATTTTAACCGCTCCATAGCTGTCGCCCTTTCTAAGCAGTTCACCATTAATAATTGCTACAGAATCTCCCTTTGTATCATACATTATCCCTTCGAGAAATATATCGGCAACCGATGTATCTTCCTCCGGAGTAGTTGTGATTAATAATTGACCATCAGGGGTTACTAAAGGCACAAACGGATCGCGCCGATCATGACGATCGTATCTAAAACTATTTGTAGCATAAACCGCAGTAATAGTCAATAATATTAATAAGGCGGTAATTATTATCGAAAAACAAATTTTATTCATTTTGTACAAAAGCCGCTGACCATCATGATAATTTCATGGTTATAAGGATCAGATTTTGATCCGCTGATTTTGATACTGGTAACCTTAATTATCCTGTCAGCCTTTTCCAATTCATCAATAAATTTTCCGAGCGCATGATAACCACAGCGCGCGTTCAGAAAAATCGGGATTTCTAAATAAAAATCTTCGGAAAAAACCGGCTGCCGTGGTTCAATTATTTGTATTTTTACATTATTTGCCGCAGCAATCCGAGAAATATCCTCAAGTATTGATGTAAACTCCTCCTGGGAAGGTAATTTTAACCCATAAAACTGGCTTTGCGATTTCAGACTTTCCAGCTCCGACCTATACCCGGCAAGATTTTTTATATCCTGTTCAAGTGTTTTTATGTTCATCCGCTTATTTGAAAGCGTTTTAATCATATTTCCTGTTGATTGTAAATAAACAAATAAAATTATTATAATTCCAATTATAAACAGCGACATAATCGCTAGTTTGGCAATATTTTTTTTCTTTTCATGCATTAGTACGTAGATTCCTTTTTAAATTCAAGTACGATTGTAAAATCCATAACCTCAATACCAGAAATATTACGTTGTTGTACAGAACTAAGCTGGGCATTTTCAAAAGTTTCGATAAAACTACTATTTTCTTTTAGGTTTCTCAGAAATTGGCCAATATAACTCATTTCATTATTACCACGTGATATCGCGGTCCCGTTAATAATTAAAAAACGTGTGATCTGAGGATTCTCCAATTCCTGTGAAGAAATAAACTGCTGCTCATAAGCAATGTTTTTGAGCCAAATACCGTCGATTAGGGCATCACTGATGGCATTTAGTTTTTCGGCCCATAAAAATTCTCTTTTTGCCAGCTGCTCAATGTCGGTAATCCTTTGACGATACAGATTAATCTGATTTTTCAACGCATCAATCTCGGCTTTTTGCGGAGCAAGCTCCTGCCAACGCTGCTCAAATAAATGCAACACTCTTTTCCGCGAAGCGATATACGCGGCGGCGGCCAAAAATATGACAATTGTCAATACAATAATAATCTGGAAAATAAACTTGGTTCTTAACGGAACCAGTTCTTTATAGACACGGAAATCATGTGGCAGCAAATTTATCGCAACATGCATCATTAGCCTCTAATTGCTAATCCCAGTGCAACCGCCAGACTGGAAGATAAACTGTTTATTTTTTCCTGCGGTAGTTCATGTTTTATGGCAATTTTCGCAAACAGATTCCATAACTTAACTTCCATCCCTAAGGCTGCAGCCAAATAAAGATTTAGACATTTTAGCATTGACGCTCCGCCGGTGAGAAAAATCGTTTTTATCGGAGACTCTAATTGATGTTCACAAAAATTGAACGAAATACGCACTTCATTAACCAGGTTATCAACTACGGTCTTAATACTGCCAAACAGCTTATCATAAGAAATATCAACCGCCTCCGCGTTTAACTCCTCCGGGGTTAACCCTAATTTCATCGAAAGAATATGCCGAATATCATCACCGGCAATAAAAACATCACGGGTTAAATATAAATTATGCTCTCCAGCAATAATAATATTCGTGATTTTCGAACCAATATCCATTACCGCAATTGTCTGATTTTCCGTAAATTGCATTAGTTGAAAAATATTCAGAATCGCAAAAGAATCCACATCAATAACTTTCGGACTCAATCCCGCATCCCGTAATATTCGGATATGGCGCTCAATATAGTCTTTTTTCGCCGCCACCAGGACGATGCGCATTTTCGCAGCATTCGCTTCGGGATTTAATATCTGAAAATCTAAAATCATATCATCTATTTTATGGGGAATATATTTTTCGGCCTCGTATTTTACCGCGCTTTTTAATTCAGCTTTCGTCATCTTTGGCATATAAATATAGCGGACAACTACATCCTGACCAGCGACCGAAGTATTCACGATAGGCGATGAAATTTGCCGCTCGGCAAATAATGTTTTTAGACTACTTACAATCGCCTCATCTCCACCGGCACGGTTAAAATCTTTCATTCCAAATTGTAACAACTCAATCTCTTCGCCGGTCCTGGCCAATTCCACTACTTTTATACTGGAATTACCGATATTTAAACCTACGGTAGTCTTTTTAAACACAATCGTTATCTTACCTCTCGCCATGAAACAAGCTGCACCTCTGTGGTTGGATTTAAGTTATATCTAATTGCATCCATATAATCTTTATGATAAGTAACATTGGCGTTTCCATTAAGACGTGCGCCATCAGAACCCGACCATACCCCGCCAAAAACATTAAGCCCGCCTCCCCCGCCATTTACCCGAAACTGGCCGGTGGTATAAATACACCCGTCTATTTGGCCCGTACCATTTATGATAAATTCGTTTGTCCCGGCCGGATTAGTAACCACATCGCCGACAACCAGCAAGAATCCGCCAAAAGTCCCAACATTGCCATTTAGGATCAAGTCTGTTTCTACATATACAACATTAGGAATACCCGCGGGTTCATCAAACCAGAAAGACGCCGGCAAAGGCGGGGTCCCTGATTGTATTTCTAATGCCGTGTAAAGATTATCCGAACCATCGGCTTTTATTTGACTTATCGCGATATTTCTTAAATAGTCAAAATCAAATTTTGCCAACGGTCTGGCGCTTGGGTCATAGTCAACATCGCCAGTTACATAGTCTGTATCATTAATTGCCCCGGCATAAGTCACATTCCCGTTAACCTGATAGGTGTTCCCGTTAAGGGTGATATTTCCTGCGGTGTATATCGCATTATCCCAGAAATTATCCGGTAAATCCTTTTTTTTTAAAAATGCTTCGACAACACGGGTAACACGGGGTGAACCTACCGTTGGAATATAACCATAGCCCGTGGCGGTCCACTGTTTACCGGCAACTTGCTGATTAATCACCAGAGAATACTGTCCATCTCCTAATGCAACCGCGGTCTCATTAGAAATGTCCGAAGGCAGTTTGGCAATCGCCTGATCAATTGCCGCTTCAGCCAGATAAAATGCCGATAGATTATCTTTATACCTTTGTGCGGCTTTGGATTCCCAGATATTTTTCCTGACAAATGTCGCGCCTAAAATGAGCAATATCGCGATGATAATATAGACTGTTATTAATACAACCCCTTTCCGTTCCGTAAGCATTTTATCCTCCCCTTGTCTTATGGTTGTCTTAACTGTACACTGCCCTTTAATGTGTTAATCAAAAATCTGCCGGTTGTGGCCAGCGCTCTTATTTCACGTTTAAAAAATAACTGTATATTGATCAAACCGCTGGCTTTGATAAAATTAGCTCCGGTATTCAATATTCCATCCGCATTATCCCATGGCAAACTTGCCTCGCCGTCATCTTCGTTAGAATTTAAAATACTGTCATTATTAACGTCTTCTGTGCCAAGATAATTAGCAAGTATGGTCATATTCGCCGCGGGATTGCGGTTTAGCGATACCACAGAACCATCCCCGCTTAAAATATTTATATTTGTTGCAATACTTGTTATAGTAAGCGGAAAAATAGCCGTACCGCTGTAATAATTTGTTGCCGGACCATAATCCACATAACGGCGTAATTGTTTAATCCCATCCGCAGTCTGATAGGTACAATATACTACTGCAGATCGCCATGATATATCTCCCCCAGCATCCCAATGAACATAATCATTATTACTGTGAATGCCATCTTCCGCGGCAATCGCCGGGTCTCCTCTTCCCGAAGCAAAGCAAATCGCCTCGGAACTTTCACCATTTAACGGATCGATAAATGCATATATTGTGATTGTATTTCTGCTGCTCTCAGATAATTCCATGGTCATCTCATCCATTGCCTTGCGTGCGTTCTGATAAAGCGCTGACTGAATATCCTGCGTATGCCAGGAATTTTTTCCGCTGGTTAACATAAATAACATCGCCGCAACAATAAAAAAGAATATTGATACTGCGGTTATTAATTCCAGAATAGAAAATCCTTTATTATTCAATATGCCTTACCTTTCCGTCATCTCGGTAACTAAACTTAAGTTTCGTGTCCGCAGACGTTCCTGCCAATTAACAGTAATGGTGATTGTTAGCGGGTCAGCCGTTGTATTGGCATATGAAACAATCACCTGCTCATTATCTAAATTTAAAAAACCCGGTAATACTGAATTATCTGGATAAACGGTAGTTACATTAACATTAGTAAACGGCTGGATATCTCTTATTCTTTCCAGTGCCGTTCGTGCGTCATTTAACGCCGTAATATAATTTTTCGAAGATTCATTTAGTCCCAACCCACTGTAAAAAACTCCTAAGATACTAATTATTGCGATAACCAATATTGCGGACGCAATCATTACCTCAAGCAGGGTAAACCCAGTTTGTGAATTCCAAGGGGTACTGCTTGATATACATTTTTGAAATATTTTAGGCGATTTTATTTTATTAATCTCCGTAACTCCTTGCTTTGATTCACTAACGGGGTGCGGCCCATGGTTTGTCTAAATTTCTAATCATATTGATTAATTATAAGTTATCTAAAAATCAAAGTCAATTAAAAAAGCGCAGTATTTGTCCAACCACCGCCTATCTATTCTATCTACTTATTTTTCAACACCTTAAAAATTATAACATAAAGCACAATTGCCGCAACTATACAGGAAATTGCCAGCAATAATAAATACTTTGCATACCTATTTGGTTTATCAATTGATAATGGAACTATTTCTTGTTTTTTAGATTCTGCCCGCGTGAATTTAGGCAAAATCTTTTGTTTTTGCTCTATTATCTCTTGTTGTTTTATTTTTTCTTGTTGGACTACCTTTGTTTTGATAACTTCTTCTGGATTTATATCTTCTGAATATAAACAATATCCCTTAGTTAAAAAAATACCTAAGATTAATATAATTACACCAAAAATTGCATATTTTTTTATAGCCATCCTGTCTCTCTCCTTTTTCTAACATCGTATTTCAGTTAGTCACCCAGCTTAGTCTTTTGGCAGTAGCAAGATCACGTGGCAAATTAAAGTCATTTCCCTTACTCTTAGCTCGAACATCATAAGTTATATCAATATTTCCGCTATAAATAATTGCCTCATCACGGCTAATAACTGTCCCATTCATTGTAAATGCCCCCACCTTACCAGAAAAGGCATGGTTAGTATAAGTAACCGCATCTATATTCCTTATCGAAGATGATGATTCTGCAATTGAACTAATATATGCATCGGGATATGACGATTCATAATAACAACGGTTTGAACCATCAGTTTTATATCCACCGTCAAATACAGTATAATCACCATTAAAATAGGGCTGTCCATGTTGGTAATATTGAACGTAGCCAATATCCGCATCCGTGGCATCGACTTTATAAGCCTGGGTAAATGGCGGCTTTAGATATTTGGTAACATTGACCTGCCAATCATTTCGTGTATAATCTCCAATTACAACATTTCCTTTAGTAATTAGTCCTAAAAAATCACGTGTATTATTGGTCACATCTGTATCTTGAGGATTAATATCAGGTTTTGGCCAATTAGGAGGATTTTTATATTCAATTTCACCGACAATATGTGTATTCCTACCGGCATAGATTGTTCCTTGTCCAGAAATTTTTCCCTTAATAACTACATCACCAGTTACAACCACCGGCCCATTCAATTCTATGGGATTAGAATTAGTGCCAATTAAAACAACATTCCCGTTCAAAACATTATTCACTAATGTTACCCCATCTTGTACGATTGTTCCGTTTTGGGCAACTGCCAAATTTTTGTATGTTTGCAGATTTCCTAGATAAGGCATTTCGAGTAACTCCTGCTGCGGAAAACGTTCACTTGTCCCATCATACCCCATGGGATAAGAAAAATCATCAAGTTTACCATTGCCATTTACATCCTCCCCGGCATCTAATTTGCCATTGCCATTAGCATCTTCTGGATTGGCGGTAGGGTTAGTTGGACGAGCAGCGGTATCTGCGTGACTGCGATAAAAAGAAAGAGTGTCATTTTTATTATTACCAGTAATTGTTCCCGCCGCACCCAAATCAGGGTTTACCGCAGCATAAATATCTCCATTCACATTAGGGTTTCCCTGGAATGCAAAATCACCATTTGAGCGCACATCACCGTTAGCCGTAATTCCGCCCCCATAAAACCAGCCATAATTATTGACAAAATAGGCATAATCAAATACTTTTGAGGATTCCAATCCATAACGGATAATAGAAGTTATCGTACGCGCGGCATTGTTTACGATCGCCGTTGATTGAATAGTAATATCCCGCTGCCCATCTATGGATGTATCAATACTGGTAATGGTAACAGTAAACACCCCATCACCCAAACTGTAGTTTGTTGGTAAGACATATTTACTATCATTAGGAAAATCATCAAACCAGGAAAAACTAATAGAAGAACGGTTACCGGCACCATAAAAATAAGTGCGGAAAATATCATATAGCTCACGTTTCACTTTATCAATTCCGGCTTCGGCAAGATAAAATGCCTGCATCGAATCTGCATATACTATTGCTGAGCGCATCTCACTAATACTGCGGCTTAGTATCATCGCGGCAAAGACTAAAAGTACGGTGAGAACCAGATAAGCGGATATTAAAATCATTCCTTTTTTATTGTTTACAACATATCCGATCATATTCAATCATTCCTTATATTTATTTGTGAAGACAAACTTTTTGTAACTATATGCCCTGTCGGTGCAGCTTTTTGCGCCGTTAAACTTATACTTACGACTGCAAAGACCGGTTGTGCAAAAATAATATTTATTATATTTCTTGCGAGTATTGTAGTCACACCGGATTCCGTTCTCAGAAGCTGTTGATTATTAGTGCCTCCCAGAAAGTATTGTATCTGATTCCCCCAGATAATACTGCCATTAGTATAGGTTACTGGCATCGCAAAAGCAATTTTATCTTGACTACTATTTATTGATATATTAGCTGTATTTGTCTGAGAAAGCTCTCTCGACATCTTCTCCATTGCAACACGAATTTGCTGTTGAACTTCGACCTCAGTATCAGCCACATACCAGCTAATTCTTCCATACTGCATAAGCTGCATAATACTGCCAAAGACCGTCATGAATATTAATAATACAAGCATCATCTCGATGAGGGTGAACCCGGTTAGTGAATTCCAACCAGCACGGCCTTTATTATGTTTTTGAACTGCATTAGTGGAATTGTTCATCAATTCTTCTCCGTTAACAAAGTGCTGATAGAATAATTTCTATTTCTGCCCGATAGTTCCTGCCAAGTAACTGTTAACGTCACCTGTATCGGGTCTGAGGTTATGCTATTATAAGAAACATTTATCTGCTCACTATTTAATGTATTACAGCCATTGCTTGCTGCCCAGACGGTCCAGTCTTGACCAGTCACATTAGAAAGTGAACTTTCCACTAATGTTTTCATCCTTTCAAGGACAATCCGCGCATCGTTAATTGCCACAGTCAAATTTCTTGCTGATTCATTTAATACCCCACAATTCTGATAAACTCCAAAAATACCCACAATGGTAATAATCATTATTGTACAAGCAATCATCAATTCGATCAAGGTAAAGGCATTATTAGTAATTTTCATGAAAATTCTTTTCGAGAGCTCAGACCTGCCTTTAGGTTGGCAGGAAATTGTCTTTCTCTCTGCGCCACACCTGCCTGCGGCAAGCAGGTGTGGTTTCTTTCATTTTATTTTTGACAGTACCCTTGTTTGAGAGGATACTCAAGTTTAACTATCTTTTAAATAGTACCTACTTATATTAATTGCAAGTTATATGCCAACTTTTAAATTATATTACCTTTTTACATAACTGTATTAATTTTAGCAAGTTATATAAAAATCCTTCCCGTTAAACACAATTTAAGAATTAGAACATTAAGAATTTAGTAAAAAAATTTTTACCAGCTTAACCTTTTTTCACCCCTGAATATCAAGGGTCACAACTGGGGGCGGCACTTTCCGTTGAAACTATTTTAGCAAACGTATTCCTTACCTCGACCTTAGTTATTTCTACCGGCACAATCTGATTTTGTAATGACTTATTACCTACGACACTAACCTGAATAAAATTTTGCGTATATCCCCGGAGATCACCGTTTTTTCTATTTTCAACAAGTAATTCAAGTTTTTGATTGAGGTATTTCTGACGGTATTTTATCGAAAGACCTATTGCCGTCTCCTGTAATATCATTACCCGTTCTTTTACTACCGCGGGTAATAATTGTTTCCATTGATACGCGGTCGTAAACCGCCTTCGACTAAATGGAAATACATGTATGCGTAAAAAACCAATTTCACTGGCAATATTCAGGGTATTTCGATAAGCCTTTTCTGACTCTTGCGGGCATCCCGCAATAATATCAGTTGTAATTGCCAAGTCAGGGATCATTTTTTTAGCATAAACGCACAGTCTGAGATATTCATTTGCGGTATAGTTACGGTTCATCGCCTTAAGAACCGCATCATCGCCGGATTGCAGAGGAAGATGTAAATGCGGACATAAAACATTTGTTTCGGCAATAAGTTTTATTAAATCAGAACTTAGGTATTGCGGTTCAATCGAACTAAGTCTGAGCCTTTTAATCCCGCTCATTTTTAAAAGCTCAAGCAAAAGAGTTTTCAGATTAGAACCATTTTTAAAATCCCGGCCATATGCCCCTAAATTAATTCCCGTAATTACCATCTCTTTATAACCCGCATCAACTAATTGACACACTTCGCTTTTTATCTCGTTAATTCTGCGGCTCTGCGGCATACCGCGCACATAAGGCACCACACAATACGAGCAAAAGTTATTACAGCCATCCTGAACCTTGACAAAAGCCCGTGTCCGTCCTTTAAACCCGGTAATCTTTTGTATCGGCCGCAGCGCAAGATTTAATCTTTCTGAATCGTTACGATTTAACAACTGAATTATATTCGCCTTATCATTATTACGGCAGATTATAATCTGCGGAGCAATCTCTAAAATTTCTTGAGCCTGATAATCCGCATAACATCCGCAGAGGATAATTTTCGCTCGGGGATGATCATTTAAACACTTCCGGATAAACTGACGGCAGTTTCGCGCACTTTTATCAGTTACCACACAGCTATTTAAAAAATAAAAATCTGCCTCCCCGTCATTCGTTTCCCTAAGTCCCGCGGCAAGCAGCTGTTCTCTTAACACCTGCGTTTCATATTGATTTACCTTACAGCCATAAGTTTTTAGGAAAAATTTTTTCATAACCCGCTGATCCACTTAATATTTTTAGTTTCTTTTTCATATTCACACCGGCCATAATTAAAAATCTTCCCTTTTGCGGTATAACGTTGCAGTTTTACCTTTATTTTATTAAGCTGGGGATATTCCTGAGATAGCCCCAAGACAATATCAACTGCTAAAGTTTTATACTCCCGCTCGGTTTTGGGAATATAGAGTAAATTTAAGGTAATTGATAAATACTGCGTAGTAAAATAGATACGGGCAATGTTATAATCTTTACCTGATTTACGAAAACTTTTGATATAATTTGAAATATCTAATTGATTATAGCTTTCTGGTTTATCCGGGGGCTCGCTAACCGTTTTGCCCAGTATCGATACCACAATCAATATTAATAAATAAGACAAGATAATAAAACCAAGAACATAAAGCTTTTTTTTGTGTTTAACGGCTAATTTTAGAATACGTTCAATTAGTTGGTCAACATAAATCATCTATTCTCACCATAATATAAGCAAAATAAGGCCGAAGCTACGATTGCCGCGGTATCCGTTCGCAATATATTTTTTCCCAGCCCGAATACCTCGCACCCGGCCACAACTGCTTCCTTTATCTCCGCTTTAGAAAAATCACCTTCCGGCCCGATAAATACCAAAACATCATTTAACTGTTTAAATTTCTGCGTAATTTGCTTAAAGGTTATTCCATTATAACCAGGCGCGGCAATCAACGACAGTTCGTATTGCGATATTTGGGGTAACACCTCTTTAAAATTCATCACCGGGGTTATTTCCGGTAACATCGTGCACCCGCATTGTTTTGCCGCGGAGATAGCTATTTTTTGCCAGCGATTTAGTTTTTTTTTGCCGTCCCTTTCTATTTTAACCACCGTATTTTTTGTTAAAAGCGGGATTATCTTTTTTACCCCCAACTCTGTGCATTTCTCAACAACATAGTCAATCCTATTTCCCTTAGCTAAGGCACAGGCAAGCGTGAGGTTCAATTTTTCCGGTAAAATAGATTTGGCACTTAGAACATCCGCGGTTATTTTTTGACCATGAATTTTCCGTATCTTTGTCAGATATTCTTTTCCCTGTCCATCGATAATAATTATTTTTTCACCAATTTTCTTCCGCAGCACATGCGTCAGATGATGCGCTTCCGTGCCGCTGATTTCTATTGTATTATCTTTAATGTTTTCCGGAGGAACATAAAAACGAAACATCATTTATCCTTTTTAATAAGTAACCACAGATTCTCACAAACTATTATTTTTGCCACGGATTTACACCGATGTAACACGGATTTTTTATAATCAAATCAATAAAAAATTTCCTTCAGCTTGACCATCCTTGTAGCAAGACTACAGGTAATAATCAAGTTTAACTTCTTTTTTTACCACGAATTGCACTAATTATCACGAATACTTAGTTAACAAGCCCCGCATTTATAAATTTTGGGTAACTGCCAACATACCTGAAACATTATAAAACATGCTCTGATTATCTTATAAGTCTGACCTTTAAATAATAAATCTCTTTCCATTCGTGAAAATCGGTGTTATTTGTGGTTAAAATATTTTTTAGCCTCGGTTTTTTTAAATGACCCGCCAAAAGACACGGCGGGGAATTTAATCCCCCATGTCCTCCACAAAGTTGTAAATCCCCAAAGTTGTAAATCCCCCGTCGTATTAGTGGCGGACGTTGGCGGATCTTCAACTTTGTGACGGGTATTCCTTCAATCCGTGTAATCCGTAGCTTATTTTTATCAAACTAAGTATCCGGGCAATCTGGCAGTACTTCACTGATGCGCTCACAAGGTTCACCAAATACTTCTGCACTAAATATATAAATATCTACATCTTTTTTCCAGTCATCTTTATCCAATCCGGCTTTAAAACAGGTATGTTCCAAAAATTCTTCTCTTGTCCAATTATACTCAACCGCCACCTGAGGCAAAAGCAGCCCAGAATAAAACCCTTTTCTGATTAATATCCCGTGCTGACCAACAATAATTTTTTCGGGCTCTGTAATTTTTTCAAGCTCTGATAACACAGAAATTTCCAGCTGAATACGATTAATTTCATCACCGGTTAAAGGAGAAAATCTGGGGTCAGATACGGCCGCAGAAACCGCCATCTCGGAAACAGTTTGATATAACGGCCGGTCACTGGTAATATGACCAATACAGCCACGCAGTTTACCATTAAGTGTTATGGTCACAAATGCCCCCTTATGCGTATTAAGCACCGGGTCATGTTCGGTTATTTTCAAATCACATTTTTTGGTCAAAAATTCCTGAATCGAACTGCGGGCAATTTCCAAAAGGCGTTTTTTTTGTTTATCGTTTAGCATATACCACCTCTCAAGTGAATCTACCCCGCCTAAAGGCGGGGCATCTTCACTTCATCTTAGGGGAAGTATCCCCTAAGAACCTCTCTTTTTAGGTTAGATGCCTTCAAAATTTGTTCCGGTCCGGAGCAGGCTCTAAACATGGAAAAAGGATGC
>JBDRCZ010000101.1:0-53421 GCA_043821285.1 Candidatus Omnitrophota bacterium
ACTGTGCGAATTTAATCCGCCAGTATATTGGGCGGATATATTAAGTTATTCCTTAAATGAGCACGTAACTTATGGAACGTAGTGAACATAAGTTACTGTGCGAATTTAATCCGCCAGTATATTGGGCGGATGTTAAGCTTAGTTCCTTAAATGACCCGCCATGGTATTAGTGCGGGCAATGAAGCTTCTCCTTTATAACCGGGCGCTCTAACTTATGGAACAATAGTCAGATACACTTATTAGTAGATATTCGGAAAATGCTTTGCATTTTCCGAATATGAATCTCTCACGCAACAAGCTGTGTGAGAGATTCATTCCAGATTCATTAAAACATACGCAAAAACTTTCGCGGTATCTGTTATGCTTTTGATATATACAAACTCATTATCGCTGTGCGCACGATGCATACCTTTTACACTGTATCCAACCGCAGGTATGTTTTTTCTCATCAAAAAGCGTAAATCTGTTCCCCCGCATAAAATTATGCTGCATGCTTTTTGAAAGTATACCTCTTCAATCGCCGCACTAAAAATTTTAAACAACTTATTATTCTGCGGACAGGAAACCGGGGCATCAAAAGCGCTTACCTTTATTTTAAGCTTTATCTCCGGATCGTCTTTTGCCAGATCTTGCATCGTTTTTATAATCTTATCCTTTACTTCATAAATATCTTCTTCCGGTAAAATTCTACGGTCAATCGTAAAAGAAGAATTATCCGGTACAATATTAATCTTATCCCCACCCCAGATTTTTCCTCCGATAACCATTGTCGCAAACCGGTCAGATTGTGCCTCGGTGTTAAAACGTGTTTTCTTTTTACAAGTCTTATTTTTAAAACTAAACAAGGCATTTACCACCTTTACCATCTTTTCAAACGAATTTATACCCTTATCGGGCTCAGCCGCATGCGCGGAACGTCCTAAAACCGTTACCTCAAACCAAAGCATGCCTTTATTTCCGCAGGAAAAATATTTCTCTGCCGCTCCTTCACCAACAGCAAAATCTGCCTTGATCAAATTTCTCTGCACGAGATATTTTATCCCGGTCATTCCGCCAATTTCTTCATCCGGGACAAAAGAAAATTGCACATTTACCTTTGGCCGGTTATTTGTTTTAGCAACCGCCTCGACTGCCAGTAGCATGCTGGCAATTGTTGCCTTCATGTCTTCTGTACCGCGGCCATAGAGTTTGCCTTGTTTAATTTCAGGTCTAAACGGCAGCGTTTTCCAGTGAGCCGTCGCGGGGACAATATCATAATGGCCATTAAAATGCACGGTTTTGTCTTTATTTAATTGCCAATGAGCCAGTAAACTAATCCTTGGATACGCTAAGTTTATATTGTATTTTTTTAGTATTTTTTTCGGAGTAATTATTCTTTTACATTTAAGCCCAATTAATCGGCATTGTTTTTCTATAACCGTTACACACCGGCAGTAATTTTCTCCCGGGGGATTTATTGTAGGAATACTGACAATTTTCTTTGTAAACTCAATAATATCTTTCTGCTTACGATCGATATACTGATAAATCTGTTTCATCAAATTAATATTTAATGATTAGAGAACCCCTCCGAATTAGGATATAACAATGCTTTTTACCAGTTCATTCGGAGGGGATCTTAAGCTTAGTTTCCCTAAAAAGTGTGGAAACTATATTTTATTTTTTCTTCTTGCCGCGGCGAGCCATTTTTGCGCGGGAGACGTCACCTTGTTTGTCAATGTAATATAGATATCCTTCTTCCCTCGTTACGCCGAGCTTTGTTACCTTCTGGGGCTTACCGCCACCTTTACCACCACGAGCCATTTTTGCACGAGAAACATCACCAGCTTTATCCAGGTAATAGAGATATCCTTTTTCTCTTTTGATTCCTGCCTTTGCTACTTTTTCAGCCATCTTTTCACCCCCTTCCATATTATTAGGTAAAATTTCCTTCAGCGTGTCGATTCTTCTATCCCGACTACCAGGTATTAGTCCAAGGTAATGAGATTCTGCAATACCGGAAATTTTTTACCTATATGAAACCCTGCGGTTTCCAAACTTTTCTTCATAAGCTCACCCTGCGGTAACACCGGGTTCTGTCAAATACTTAACCACAGAGGTCACAGAGATGCTTCAAGATAAAACACTTATAGAATACTCTTACAAGCACGGATATAATTAGCAATTGAGCGATCATGCGTTTTTTCATACTGCGGTGGGAATAAACACCCTGGCAGCTGATTCGACTTTCTGTGATAGATGATACATTCACAGCATTTGCCTTTTCGCGAACACGGCTCATATGTACAAGTACAAATTTTTGTGTTTTTTGTAATATTACACTCCATATCTATTTTCCTCTTTCTATATTTGCACTTCGTCTTTTTTTATCCGTCTAACTACCAAAATTTTCCCGGTTTAATACCCTGTTCAGCAGCGCCTTGGCAGAAAGCACTGCCAGCATACTTGTCTTCGGATTTTGCGCGGTGGGGATATTTTCCGTCCGGATATATATGTTTGCGGCTTTTGCCGTTATCGTTATCTCGTGAATATTGCGTTTGACCTTAGCTGATGCAATAATCTTTACTTTAGTTTTTCTTGCACCGATACCACAAATACTCAGCATTGCCGCGACATTTATATTCTTAGGAAATGCCTTTATCGCTTCTTTGGCACTGCCTTGGAAAACGACTTTCTCGGTTTTAATCTGGTCTAATTTAATCTTATTGCAAACAATATACGGCGCCGCCTCAAGCCCTTTGATCGGCTTACGGGTAATTAGGGTTACGGTTAAAATGTCATCTAGGGCTGCGGCGCGTAGTCCGTCTATGCCGCATATTGCGCCGCTGGGGAAATAGACATTTACCCCTTTTTGCTTAAGAAAACTTAGCTCTTTTTTCTTCGCTAACGCCGCACCAACGCTCATAATTAATGCGTCTTTTTCGTATTTTAAAAGCAGGGCAATTAAGTTTTGCGCCGCGCTGATCGATGCGGCCTCAATAATAAAATCTGCATCATTAACGAGGGCTGTTTCATTAGGATATATTGTCTTTTTCAAAGAACGGCAGATTTCTGGATTTAGATCAAAGACGCCAATTATACAAGCTTTATTCTTCAGATCGTTATCTACATATTTGATTAATTCCCCGCCAATCGCTCCACAACCAATAACGCCAATTTTTATCTTCATTTAATCTGCTTGATCTTATTTTTTTCACTAACAAATACAATCTTTGGTTTAAAATTTATAATCTCATCTTCATTCAATAGGCAGTAAGAAATAATTATCAGCGGATCACCAACCGCGGCCCAACGTGCCGCTCCTCCATTCATACAGACAGTGCCACTGTTTTCTTTCCCGATCATCACATAAGTTTCCACTCTTGAACCATTATTGATGTTTACAATCTGCACCCGCTCTCCGGGTAAAATATCGGCGGCTTCCAGTAATACTTTATCGATCGTAATACTCCCAACATACTTTAAATTAGTCTCGGTAACTATTAAATGCTGTATTTTAGATTTATAAATTTGTCGCAGCATAATTCCCCCCAAGCTGCATGAGCCAAAACTAAACCTGTTCAGGAATAATCTGGCTCATCCAGCTTGTCAGATATTATTTTTGCACAGCAAAAATAATATTATCAATCAGTCTGGTTTTACCAATATAACAAGCGATGGCGATTAATATTTCTCCGCGCATTGTTTCTACCGGCCGGAGAACTTTTGTATCAACAATTTGAACATAATCTATTGTAACAGAACCTTTCGAGGAAAGCAACTTTTTTATAGACGATATAATTTTCGATGCACATCGTTCACCCTCGATAATCTTTTTTTTTGCTAGAAACAGTGCCTGGTTCAAAATCAGCGCATCTTTTCTTCCCTGAGGAGAAAGATAGATATTACGTGAACTCATTGCCAGTCCGTCTTTGTCTCTCAGCGTAGGCATAACCTTTATTTTAACCGGCAGATTAAGATCATAAACCATTTTTTTGACAACAATTGCCTGCTGGGCATCTTTTTGTCCAAAGTAGGCAATATCCGGCTGGATGATATTAAAAAGTTTTGCCACAATAGTCGTTACCCCGTTAAAATGTTCTGGACGGGATGCTCCGCATAAAGTTTTCGTAATTTGTTCCACTTTTACATAAGTAAGGTACCCTGGGGGATAAATCGCCGTATCATGAGGCAAAAAAACGATATCTACCCCTGCCATTCTGGCAAGTCGAAGATCACGGGTAAGATCACGGGGGTATTTAGCAAAATCTTCATGCGGGCCAAACTGTACAGGATTAATATATATGCTTAAAACCACTACATCGCAATCCCTCTGCGCCGCATGAACCAGAGACAGATGTCCTGGGTGCAGATAACCCATTGTTGGAACAAATCCAACGATCTTTCCTTTTTTTTTAAGCCCGGCAATTATTTTGCTTGTCCGGGACAAATTTTTTAACACTTTCATTAGTAACCTTATCTATATCCTGTTTAAGTCGTTTGATTGTCTTTTTAAATACCGGATGTATAACCCGCGGGGCAATTTCTGAAAGCGGTACCAGTACAAAATAACGCTCATGCATGCGGGGATGAGGAATGGTTAATTCGCTGCTATGCAGTTCTAAATTGTGATAGATTAAAATATCAATATCAATTATGCGTGGTCCCCAGCGTTTTGCTTTTGTCCTGCGTCCTAAATCCTTCTCAATTATTTTAGTGATTTTAAGCAGTTGCTTGGGAATAAAATCAGTTTCGATTTGTAAAACAACATTCAGAAAGTTATTTTGTTTTGGTCCTCCAAGAGGTGTAGTTTCATATATCGATGAAACACAAACAATATTTATATTTTGCGTTTGGGAAAGCGCCCTGATCGCCCTTTGAATATTTTGGTAACGATTACCTGAATTAGAACCAATCCCCAGATAGATCATCAGAGGATTTTTTCGATCCGGGAAAGGGCAATCGATAATCGTTCTTCCGGCACCGTTAAGGCCATCCGAATATAACCCTCGCCATACAAACCAAATCCTACCCCGGGGGTAACCACGATATCTGCCTTTTCCAAAAAGAGTTTAGCACACTCTGCAGAACTATTGCCGATTGGCATTTTCATCCAGAGATAAAAAGTCGCTTTAGGCCGTGCGGCTTGTATCCCAATTTTATTTAACCCTTCGACCATAATATCTCTGCGGCGTTTGTAAATCTTACACATCTCACGAACATGACGCTCAGTCCTTTCAAGCGCTTCTATGCCGGCAACTTGTATGGCCGAAAATATCCCGGAATCAATATTTGCTTTCACTTTTGCCAGCGCTGAAATAATCTCTTTATTACCAACTGCCCAGCCGATTCTCCACCCGGTCATGTTATAGGTTTTAGACAAGGAATGAAACTCAATCCCGACCTCTTTCGCTCCGTCGATTTCCAGTAAACTCGGAGAACGGAAATTGTCATAGCTCATCTCAGAGTAAGCATTATCATAACATAGCACCAGACTATTCTGGCGTGCAAATTCAACCGCTTGTTTTAAGAAACCCGCATCAGCCACTGCTGCGGTGGGATTATTTGGATAGTTCAAATAGATGATCTTTACACGAGATAAGATATCTTTTTTAATCATACTAAAATCCGGCAAAAAATTATTTTTCTCAAGCAGGGGGATTAAATATGGAATACCGTCAGAAAATATCACCGCACTTTTATAAGCCGGATAGGCTGGGTCCGGCAGCAATACAACGTCACCGCTATTTATAAATGCCAGCGGCAGATGGGCAATGCCTTCTTTTGAACCAATAAGCGGCAAGATTTCCCGCTCCGGGTCAACCTGTGCTTTAAACCTATTCTTATACCAGTTAGCAATTGCCTCTCTTAAGCGCGGCATGCCCTGATCTAAGGCATAACGATGATTTCTTGGATCACGAGCAGCTTCGTTTAATTTATCAATTATATTTTTTGGTGTCGGGAGATCCGGATCCCCCACCCCAAGGTCAATAATGTCACGCCCCTCTTCTTTTGCTTTTCTTTTTGCCCGATCAATCTCAGCAAATAAATAAGGCGGAAGTTTTTTAAGACGATGCGATAATT
This sequence comes from Candidatus Omnitrophota bacterium, assembly GCA_043821285.1. Taxonomy (GTDB): domain Bacteria; phylum Omnitrophota; class Gorgyraeia; order B26-G9; family JBDRCZ01; genus JBDRCZ01. The sequence goes on from JBDRCZ010000101.1 coordinate 6,064, forward strand.
CCATAATAATCTCTCACTGTTATTGTCAGTTTTGTCAAAAATATAACCACAGATTTAAATATTTTTTACACAGATATTACACGGATTTTTAAATAAAAATTTTCTCAATACGATTTTACAACCTTGTCGTTTGAGTATGCTTACAATCCTGGCAGATTGAGCCCGGCGGTTGTTTGAACTTTTTCTGTAGCTAATTTTTGTGATTTTTTAACGGCCTGGTTGATGCAGCTCAAAAGCGCCTGTGTTAATCGATCTTTATTTGCCATATTTAGCAGTTCATCAGCAATCTCCACTGATTTCACCGCCTGTTCTCCACTCATCGTCATTTTAACCCTGCCGCAGGGAGATTCTGCTTCCACGGTTGCATACTCTAATTCTTTTTTAATCTGCCTCATCTTTCCCTGTAATTCCATCAATTTCTTCATCTTATCAAACATTTCACTACCCCCCTATTTTAATCTCGAATGTCAAAATCCAAATTTCAAATGAACCTTTCAATATTTTAATAATTCAATTACTACAGCGTTAGAATCTTATGATTTTTTCAGCAAAATTCTGATATTAATTTTTGTTATCCTCCCTCAAATCTGGTCCCACAGGTATTGCACTCATAAACAGACATTTCATAATGAGGCTGAACAAATCTTGTATCCGTACTAAAACACTTGGGGCACCTGACCATCGGATGCCACTCCGCATCTTCGATATTCTCAAAATTAGGTACATCTTTGTAAACAGCCCGATCCGGTTTAAAATCATCCGTATCTTCAGTATGGCAGGTATTATTAAGCCCTGATGATATGCTTCCCGCAAGTAAAACCGGGCCGAGAAACAACAAGCTTCCGAGAATCAGCCCAAACAAAATCCAGTAAAAAAACCCGAAAAACATCCAGCCAAAAAACAAATTGAATGCAAAAAGTGTCGCTACGGTTTTACTAAGCTTACTAAATAAAGAAAGAGGCGTTATCTCGTATTTTCCTATTTTCATTATCATCCTTTAAGCTTGCTGAATAAAAAAATTCCTTCGGAATCTTTTTATATATTTAAAAACCTTTCGTGTTCAAATCTTCCCTTAACAATGAATCAAATATACCAAACTATACCCTAAATCCCAAGTTATCCACAGATTGAAAATCATATTGTTTCCTATACGTTAAAAAATGTCTTCTGTATTGATTATCCTCTCATCTATACAGCCGGATATTTTTTAAAATGGTGTAAATCCGTTTGTTATCCGTAACGCTGACAAACACTTATTTTTACGCAGCAAAAATAACCTCTTTCATACTGTAGAAACCAGGGCGCTGAACTACCAGCCATTTTACCGCGGTTAGTGCTCCCGCGGCAAAAATATCTCTGGTTTTTGCATGGTGCGAAATTTTTAGCGTATCAAAATTGTTTTCAAATATGACCTCATGGTCCCCGATAATTTCTCCTTCACGAACTGACCGTATATCAGAAACTTCTTTACTTGATACCTGTTTTATAATCTGGGCGATTTTTTTCGCGGTGCCTGAGGGGGCATCTTTTTTATGCAGATGATGTGCTTCTCTAATACCTACCGGGTAATATTTCAGCACCTGCGCGGCCTCTTCTACCAAACTGAACAACAAATTTACCCCAACAGACATATTTGGAGAAAAAACAACCGGTATTACCCGTGACGCAGATGCAATTTCTTTTATCTGGTCTTCTGTTAAGGCCGTTGTACCAATAACAATCGGCACTTTAAATTCCTGACATTTATTTAAATGAAGTAAGGTAGACTCCGGGGTAGTAAATTCAATCAAACAATCTGCATTTTTTATCCCGTTAATTTCCGCACTAACTTTTAGCTGATCAGTTATTGATACACCTATTCCGGGATGATTTTCATATTCCAAGGCCAGACAAAGTTTAAAATCTCTATCAAGCTTCGCCAAGGCAATAATCCGTTCCCCCATCCGGCCACAAGCACCACTTACCGCAAGTCTAATCATTACCTTCCTCCCCTGAAGAATGACAAATGTCAAATAAAAACGTCTATCGGTTACATATAAGTTTTTATATTGCGTAATGCGTTTTTCATTATTTTTAACACAATACTCAATACTCAATACACACTACTTATATCAGAATTATTTTATCAACTTGTAACTTTTGAGTGCTTTCTTAAGTTCTGCCCGATTTTGCTCTGAGATTTCACACATTGGCAGTCTAAGTGACGGTTCGCACATTTTCATCATTCCCATTGCTGTTTTAACTGGTATGGGGTTTGTTTCTATAAACATTGCTTTAACCAGCGGCAGCATCTTATAATGCAACTCTTGCGCCTTTTTAATATTTGCCTTTTCAAATGCCTTTACCATATCACTAACATCCCGCGGGATAATATTCGCGACCACAGAAATAACCCCTTTACCGCCAATGGCAAGTAATGGCAATGTCAAGGCATCGTCTCCTGATAGCATAATAAAATCAGACGGGCAGATATTTATTATCTGGGACATCTGATCCAAATTTCCTGATGCCTCTTTCACGCCAACAATATTTTTACAATCCCGTGCCAGACGGGCAATCGTCTCCGGTAAAATATTTGTCCCGGTCCGGGAGGCAATATTATAGAGAATAATCGGCAGATCCACTTTCTCTCCAATTGTCTTAAAATGCCGGTATATTCCTTCCTGGGTTGGTTTATTATAATAAGGAGTCACGTGTAACGCTGCATCTGCACCCGCTTTTCGCGCATGTTCTGTGAGCATAATCGCTTCATCAGTTGAATTTGAACCAGCGCCGGCAATTACGAGTATCCGCTTTTTAGCAGTGCGAATGATTACTTCTGTAACTCTTTCATGCTCAGCATATGAAAGTGTAGGAGACTCTCCGGTTGTGCCACAAGAGACAATTGCCGTAGTTCCATTTTTAATCTGAAACTCAACCAGGTCCTCTAACGTCTTTTCATCAACCTTACCGTCCCTAAACGGTGTAACAATTGCCACCATCGATCCTTTAAACATTTCTCCCTCCATTTTTAATAATTCTTTATTATAATCTTACTCTATCTTAACAAATACACTCCCTGATACACTAAACTGGCTTTTCCTTCAAGCCAGACATTAGAAATTTTCTGATCATTTCTATTAAAATATACTCTTAGCTTCTCACCGCTCTGAGTAAGCACTTGCACTTTGCAGGAACCTTTAGTTTTTATTCTATTTATCAAAACAGCAATTATTGCCGAGGCAACACTACCGGTGCCGCAAGCAAGTGTCTCTCCCTCCACCCCCCGCTCATAAGTACGCAGCCGAATAGTATTCCTATCTACCATACGGACAAAATTTGCATTTGTTCCTTGCGGTTTAAATAAATTATGAAAGCGGATCATCCGACCGTATGTTCCCAGGTCTATCTTATCGAGATTATCAACAAAATATACAACATGCGGAACCCCGGTATTTATAAAATGAGCCTGTATGTCTCGACCCGCTAGACTAATTTTCAAATTAAACCTTTGTTTTTGCGGATCCGTCATTTTAATCCGGACAATATTTTTACTTACTTTTGCCGCTATTTCTCCGGCGCGTGTTTCAATTTGAAAATTTTTAATTTTATACTTTAATCCCAAATAAAGAGCAAAACCCCTTGCTCCATTGCCGCACATCTCCGGTTCTGAACCATCCGGATTAAAAATCCGCATTTTAAATCTAAACTTTTCTGCCGGCTCAACTACTAACAGCCCATCTGCACCCGCGCCAAATTTCCGGTGGCAAATTTTTCTGGCAAAGTTTTTATAATTTATCTTCAAAGATGCCCGGAAATTATCAATCAGGACAAAATCATTGCCCGCGGCAACAAGTTTTACAAATTCTATCTTTTTCATTTTAACCACGAAGGAATATTTTCACCAGTAACTAAATCTGAATATCTTTCTCTTCTGCGGATAACAAAAAACTGATTACCACGCACCATAACTTCACACGCCCGCAAGCGGGAATTATAATTAGAAGACATACTAAATCCATATGCCCCGGCACTCATAATTGCCAGCAGATCACCGATAGTCAACTCCGTTACCTGCCGATCCTTAGCAAAAAAATCACCACTCTCGCACACCGGACCAACAATATCTGCTTTTCTTCCAACATTTCCACTTTTCTTTTTTACTACCGGTAAAATCTCATGATATGCACTATAGAGTGAAGGACGCACTAAATCATTCATTGCTGCATCAACAATAATAAAAGTCTTCTGTTTTGTTTTCTTAACATACTGCACACGTGTTACAAGAATACCGCTATTTCCGGCAATAAACCGGCCGGGCTCAAGGATAATTTTTAGCTTTGTCTTTTTCAGCATCGGAATTATGGTTTTTGCATACTCATCCGCGGTCTGCGGCTGTTCATTTTTGTAAATAATCCCCAACCCGCCGCCAATATTTAAATATTCCAACTCCACTATGCACCGGCTCTTAAGTTCCTCGATAAACCGGCAAATTTTGCTAATTGCCCGTACAAACGGTGTCCTGCGGACAAGCTGCGAACCAATATGCATATGTATACCGGCAATAGTTAGCGAAAGGTATTGTTTTTTTCTGGCTAGAAAAATATCTCTGGCCATATTCAAATCTATACCAAATTTATTTTCGCTTTTTCCCGTGGTAATATATTTATGCGTATGTACGTCAACATTCGGGTTTACTCTAAGCGCCACACGTACTTTTTTCTTTAGTCTCCTGGCACATAACTCAATTTGTCTAAGTTCAGGAATAGACTCAACATTAAACATCAGGATATCCGAGTTTATTGAATATTTTATCTCTTCAATTGATTTTCCGACACCAGCATATACTATTTTTTGCGGAGAAACTCTGGTTTTCAGCGCGCGATAAAGTTCTCCGCCGGAGACTATATCCAGTCCTGCTCCCTGATTAACCAACGTTTTAAGCACGGCAAGATTAGAATTTGCCTTCACCGAGTAGCAAACCAATGGATTTATTTCCCTAAATGCCCTCTTTATCTTCTCAAAATGACTAATTAACGTGTTATAAGAATAAATAAAACAGGGCGTGCCCGCCGATGAGACTATTTTATCCACTGGTACATCTTCCGCGTGCAAAATATTATTTTTAAACCTAAATTCATGCATAATTATTTTCTCATGATTTTATTTATAATCTTCTTTGTTATCATTGGATGAAAACTCCTTAATTTGACATCGGTTATTTCGTGTTTCAAACCTCTAATTTCTATATCTTCTATATATCGGGTTAATCTACCTACAATATCATGTGCCTTTTTAAATGGTACCTTGCCCTGCCGTACTAAATATTCTGCTATTGCAGTTGCATATAATGCAATATCCTCCTTTATCACATTATCTATAACTTTTTTATTAAGCTTTATGCCTTTTATAAAACGCGCCATGATTTTAAGTTCATTCTTAACAGTTTCTACCGATGAAAAGAGCGGTTCTTTATCAAGCTGCATATCGCGATTATAGGTTAAAGGTAAACCTTTCATTGTTGTTAAAACTGATATTAAATTCCCATAAACCTTTCCAGTATTTCCCCGCACAAGCTCTAAAAAATCAGGGTTTTTTTTATGCGGCATAAGGCTTGAACCAGTACAAAATTCTTCTGGTAATTCTATATAATTAAACTCTTTTGTGGAATATAATATAAAATCTTCGGCTAAGCGTGACAGGTGCATCTGGACGATGGATAAAATGCTTAAAAATTCAACAATAAAGTCCCGGCCACTCACGTTGTCCAGGGTGTTTTTTACAGGTTTTATTTTCGCACTGGGAAAATCTTGTAATGACTTATCATCTTTAACGGCTTTTCCATAGTCCTCTTTCTCTAAACTCGTCCCGGCCAAAGCCCCCGCGCCGATATAGGCGTATAAATTGTTAAAAAACGCCTGCAACCGTAACTGATCCCGCGCAAACATCTGCATAAATGCCCCGATATAATCCTTAAACTCAACAACCTGTGCCCGCTGGGTATGGGTATAGCCGATAAACCGCTGGTTCTTATATTGCACAGCAAGACCGCTCAGATTTTTTTGCAACACATCTTTTATTGCATGTATCAGTTCATTGCTCTTATCTAAACAATAATATTGTTCGTCAAATGCAACCTGATCATTCCTTGAACGTAATGTGTGTAACTTATCTGCTAATGCCGGATACTTCTGCGCTACTTTATTATGAATATCAGTATGAATATCTTCTGAATCCGGGTTGTATTTATATGTTTTATTATCCTCCAGATCTTTTTTAATTTCCATGATCGCTTTACGTAATTCGATCATTTCTGAACGACTAAGCACCCCTGCCGCACAAAGCACTTTAATATGAATCAAGGAGTGCACAAGATCATATTTGGCTAGTTTGTAATCATATTCTATGGACTTTTGAAATTTATAAAAATCCAGATCAATTTTCTTTTTAAACCGCCCCCCCCATAATTTCTCACTCATTTGTACCCCTTTTATTTTTATAGACTTTTTTTCTTTTGGTTTACCTTTTCTTTTCCAAAGAAAAGGTAATTGAATAAATTATTGCCAAAGGCAATAATTTATTTTTTATAAGGCAGAGCCCAGAGATCAATAAATCCCTTGGCTAATTTCTGGTCAAACTCATCTTCCGCGGAATAGGTTGCTAATCTCTTATTGTATAAAGAATGCGGGGACTTCCTGCCCACAGGCGCACACTGGTTAGCTGACAATTTAACCCGCACGATGCCGGTAACCTTATGCTGCGTATAGTCAATAAATTTATCCAGCGCCTGTTTCAGCGGTGTAAACCAGAGCCCGTAATAAATTAATTCTGCATATTTCAATGCCACCTGCTCTTTAAAATGCAAGATTTCCCGGTCAAGAACCAAACTTTCCAGTTCCTTATGTGCGGAGTATAACACCGTGGCTGCGGGCGCCTCATATATTTCCCGGGACTTTATTCCAACCAACCGGTTCTCGACTAAATCCGACCGGCCAATTCTATATTGTGCCGCAATTTTGTTAATTTCAGCAATTAGTTTCTCCGCCGGAATCTTTCTGTTATTTATCGAAACAGGTATCCCCTGTTCAAACCCTATCTCTACATATTTTGGCATTTTTGGGGCATTATGCGAATTTGCCGTCATTTGATACGCATCTTCCGGCGGCTCAGACCAGGGGTCCTCCAAGACCCCGCACTCAATACTTACCCCCCAGAGATTTTTATCTAAACTATACGGTTTCTTATGGCTTACATTAATCTTAATATTATTTTTCTCTAAATAGGCAATCTCCGCATCCCGTGATTTAAATTCCCATTCTCTTACCGGAGCTAACACTTTCATTTTTGCATCCAAAGCCTGTATCGAAACCTCAATCCTTACCTGGTCATTACCCTTACCCGTACAGCCATGCGCGACAAACTCTGCCTGTTCTTTTTGTGCCACCGCAACCAGATGCTTAGCAATAAGCGGACGGCCTAAGGCGGTAGCGAGCATATATTTTCCTTCATATATAGCATTTGCCTTTAGTGCCGGCCAGATATACTCCCGGATAAACTCCTGTTTTACTTCCTTAATATAAATTTTGCTTGCCCCGCTTATCTGGGCACGCCTTTTAATCGCTTTAAAATCCTCATCCTGCCCCAAATCTATGAGCAAAGCAATAACCTCATACCCTTTATTTTTAAGCCAGGAAACACAAACCGAGGTATCCAACCCTCCCGAATAAGCCAGCACAACCTTTTTTGCCATAATTAATCTCCCATTAATTTTAGCAGTATTGCCTTTTGTACGTGCAGCCGGTTTTCTGCCTGGTCATAAATAATAGAATTCTTTGAATCCATAATTTCATCAGTAATCTCTTCTCCGCGGTGTGCCGGTAGACAATGCATGACCAAACATTTATTCCCAGCAAAACGTAAAAGTTCCGTGTTTATCTGGAATTTTTTAAAATGTCTTTTTCGTTTGTTTGATTCTTCCTCCTGTCCCATACTTGTCCAGACATCCGTATAAACAATATCTGCATCCTTTATTGCCTTTTGAGCATCATGAGAAAGGGAAATCTGGGTTTTATTATTCCGGGCAGTAAGTTTAGCCTGTTTATATACCCCCTGATCCGGCTCATATCCTTTCGGGGTGGCAATATTTAAATTAATCCCTACCTTTGGACAAACATTGAGCAATGAATGCAAAACATTATTCCCATCACCAATAAAGCTTAAATTTATTCCTTGCGTTCTTTTAAACTTTTCATAAATTGTATAAACATCCGCTAATGCCTGACAGGGGTGATAAAGGTTACTTAACCCGTTTACCACTGGTATCGTGGCATATTTGGCAAGTTCCAACACGTCTTCATGCAAAAACGTCCGCGCAACAATACAATCCAAATACCGCGAAAGTACCAATGCTACATCTTTTATTGATTCCCGTTTACCCAATCTTATATCGTAGGGACTTAAATAAATACTGTATCCGCCTAACTGATGTATACCGACTTCAAATGACACCCGTGTACGGTTAGATGGCTTTTGAAACACCAGGCCAATACTTTTTCCCAGCAGACTCTTTGCATATTTTTTAGGATTTTTTTTGAGCTGATCGGTCAAAGCATATAACTCTAACAGTCCTGCTGTTGTATACATATTCGTATCAACAAGATTTTTCTTCATATGTTTTTTTACCTTAAAGCAAATACTATCAAAAATTATCTACAATTTTAATAAGCAACCACCGCTTTTTACAAATTATTACTTTTTTAGCCACGGATTTACACGGATGTTACATAGATTTTCAATAGAATACCAATGTTCTACTTCGTAGGTGGAACATTGGGTTAATCTTATAAATACCCTTTCCTCATCCGTGTTAATCCGTGGCTTATTTTATCAGACTAAGTATATACGTAATCTGTGGCTGCATTTTTATTTTCCGCTAAAACTTTATCCAAAATATCCACGGCAATATCAATCTCCGTAGTATTCGTGGTAATCGCCGGCATGATTCGCAACACGCTATTATGCGTGCAATTTATAAGCAGTCTGTTTTTCAGACAGCGTTCGACAATCTCTTTCCCTTCAATCGTCATTTCTAAGGCCAGCATCAATCCCAGACCACGTACTTCTTTAATTGTCTTATATTTTGATTTCAACTGTTCTAATTTATCTCTCAAGTATTTCCCCATTGTTCTGGCATTAGCAAGTAAATTTTCTTTTTCAATCGCCTGAAATACGGCAAGTGAAGCCGCGCAGACAATCGGACTACCGCCAAAGGTCGAGGCATGCATGCCTGGTTTTAACATATCCGCTACCTTCAGGGAAGCAACAAACGCCCCAATCGGCAGTCCCCCGCCTAAAGATTTTGCTAAGGTCATAATATCCGGTTCAACCTTATAATGCTTAAAACAAAACATCTCTCCGGTCCGGCCCATACCGGTCTGAACCTCATCAAAAATAAGTAATACCTTTCTCTCATCACAAATCTTACGCAGTTCCTGTGCAAATTCAAAAGCGGCAATATTAATTCCCCCTTCCCCCTGGACCAGTTCTAAGATTACGGCAACTGTCTTATCATTCATAGCACGACAAACAGCAGAAATATCATTAAACTCAACACATTTAAACCCGCCAACCAAAGGCCGAAAACCATCCTGATATTTAAGCTGACCGGTCGCTGAAAGCGCGCCCATGGTCCGGCCATGAAACGAATTTTTAAACGAGATAATCTCATACCGCTTTCCCTCACCAAAAATTCGGGAAAGCTTAATTGCCCCTTCTACGGCTTCCGCACCGGAATTACAAAAAAATACCTTGCCCGGAAAGCTATATTCGATAATTTTTTTTGCCAGAGGAGCTTGGAGTTCATTATAATAATTATTGGAAACATGAATAATCTTTTTTACCTGCTCAGTAACGGCCTGAACAACTTCAGGGTGACAATGCCCTAATCCACTTACCGCCCATCCCGGGAAAAAATCAAGGTATTTATCAGCGTTTATATCCCGGACCCAGCTGCCCCGGCCATCTACCAGCACCAGCGGTATCCGGGTGTAAGTTCCAATGACATAATCATCAAACATGTTTTTTATTTGGCGAATATCTGACATATGCTCACTCATGAATTATCTCTGTCCCAATACCCTTATCGGTAAATATTTCAAGCAGCAAGGCATGGGAAATTCGGCCGTCAATTATATGGGTTTTATTTACGCCTTTTTTTAAGGCATTAATACAAGCCTTAACCTTAGGAATCATTCCTTCCTGAATAACCTTTTTTTTGATTAAGTCCAGTGCATCTTTTATTTTTAATGTTGAAAATATGCTGTCTTCGTTAGCGATATCAAACATGATTCCCTGAACATTTGTCAAAAGCACAAGCTTTTCTGCGGAAAGAGCTGCGGCAAGTTCACTAGCCACAGAATCTGCATTAATATTATAAATCTGCTTATCTACCCCTACCCCTAATGGTCCAACCACCGGGATACAGCTTGTATCAAGCAAATTCTTCAACAGTATCGTATTTACCGAGGTTATATCTCCAACAAACCCCACATCTTTTTTTATCGCCTTTTTCTTTGCCCGAATAAAATCTTTGCCGCTTAAGCTTCTTGCCCGTCCTCCCAACTCAACCAGTTCTTTTAAAATAGACTCATTTATTTCTGTAAGCACCGTCTTTACAACCTCAATCGTTTCTGCATCGGTATATCTCAATCCATCAACAAAAACAATCTTTTTCCCGCGTTCTTTTAATTTCTGATTAATAAACGGACCTCCGCCGTGCACGAGTATTGGTTTAAGACCGACATAACTTAAAAACACAATATCCTCCAATATCCCATGGCGAAACTCTTCTTCCTCCATCGTACTGCCGCCATATTTGATCACCACGACCTTATTATGAAACCTCTTAATATAAGGCAATGCCTCAATCAAAACATCAGCTTTTTTTATCACTTCTTTCATTTTATTACCAGTTTTTATTGCAGCACATATATGTATTATCTGTTGGGTTAAATCTGTGCTAATCTGTGTAGTTTCCATTCTTTTTATGAAAACTACGTGTAGCTTGAATTTATCTTTACATACTCTGTAGATAAATCAGCGGTCCAGACACAAGCCGCTGACCGGCCGCAATGCAAATCAAGCACTATTTTTTGTTCACGATTCTTTTTCATCGTTATCCTGATTTTCTCAATCCCCTTTGCCGCCTGACCGTAACTAAAAGCCATGTGGTTATTTATCGACAGGGTGCATTTTTCCGGATAAAATTTAACCCCGGAAGCACCGGCCGCAGAAATTACCCGTCCCCAATTTGGGTCCGCACCATAAAACATTGTTTTAACCAGCAGCGAGCGTGAAATAGCATTCGCAATAGTCTTTGCCTCTGTTTCTGATCTTGTCCCCTTTACAATTATCTCCACAAACTTCGTTGCTCCTTCCGCATCACACACAATCATCTTGGCAAGTTCTACACATACTGAGGTAACCGCATATTTAAACTTATTAAAATCCCGCGCCCTGGTCAAAATTTTCCGGTTAGCGGATAACCCATTAGCCAGAAAAAACACACTATCATTCGGGCTCATATCACCATCGACATTAATCAAATTAAAACTCCTGTTCACGGCATAGGTTAATACCTGTTTTAATGTCTGGAGGGCAACATTTGCATCCGTCATTAAAAAGCAAAGCATGGTTGCATGTGCAACCTTACTTTCCCGCATGTTTGGAAAAATCATGCCTGCCCCTTTTGCAATACCGGTAATTTTTACTTTTTCCCCGCCAAGATTAAGCTCCAAAGATGACACCTTAGAAAAAGTATCAGTAGTCATAAGTGCTTCGGCTAAAGACCGTACGTTGTAATCCAATCTTTCAGCCAGAGTGCGGCATTTTAAGCATATCTTATGTTCAGGAAATTTTTTTCCAATGACACCGGTTGAGGCAATCAGAACCAAATCTTTGGAGATATCTAATTCCCGGGCAATTTTTGCCATAACCCGTTCTGCGGCCAAAATACCCGCAGCTCCGGTAGCGCAGTTTGCATTACCACTGTTTACAATAATTGCCTGGGCTAAGTTCTGTTTCAGTTTCTGGCGGTCAATAATTATATGGACACCTTGCAGACAATTTTGCGTAAACAAGACAATTGTCTGTGCCGGGACAATAGAATATATCAGACCAAGATCATTTTTTTTATTCTTTTTTATTCCACTGCTTACCGCCGCAGCCTTAAACCCCAACGGTAAAAGGTCATCTTTACCTCTTTGTTTCATAACAAACCCAATTCTTCCGGAAGCCCGGCCATTATATTCATATTCTGCACGGCCTGTCCTGCTGCCCCCTTTACCAGGTTATCAATTACCGACACCAAAACTACACTCCGGTTATGAACATTAATCCCGATATCACAAAAGTTACTTCTGATAATATTTTTCACCTGGGGATTTTGTCCTTTCTCGTAAATACGCACAAATGTCCGGTTGTGATAAAAATTCTGATAGAGTTTATGCAATTTCTCAAAACTAATTTCTTGTTCAAGGTCAAAGTAAACCGTGCAAAGTATTCCTCTATTCATTGCTACCAGGTGCGGTACAAACACTATCTCTATTTTATCGCCTTTAACATTTGTGAGCTCCTGAATTATTTCCGGCATATGCTGATGCATATTTATTTTATAGGCTTTTAAATCTTCATTTACTTCAGAGAATAAAAGTGAAGGCAGTGCCGTTCTCCCGGCACCAGTCGCACCACTTTTAGCATCAATAATAACCTTTCCCGCAACCAGATTATATTTTAAAACCGGGGCAAGCGAAATAATTGCTGCAGTCGGGTAGCAGCCTGGATTTGCAACAAGCCTCGCCGTTTTAATCTCGGAAAAATTTAATTCCGGCAAGCCATAGACACTTTTTTCGACATTATCCTGATCTTTATGCACGGCGGCGTACCATTTTTCATATATTTTTATATCCTTTATCCGGTAATCGGCGCTTAGATCAATAACCTTTTTTTTCTGCGTTAAAAATTGGGGAACAAACTCCATTGAGACCCGATGCGGAAGTGCAAGAAACACAAAATCCAGATCATCGGGAATCTCCCGCAGAAGAGCAGAACACCTGCATTTCAGATCCTGCTTCTTTCTTATCCATGGAAAAATATCATTAATCGGGGTATCTTTATCTATTTTCGCGGCAAGATAACAAATTTCAACTTCTGGATGGTAAAGCAGTATTTTAAGCAATTCTTCTCCGGTATAGCCGGTCACGCCAATAATTCCAACTTTAATCATATTATTCTCCCAATCTGCACGAGTCAGAAGTGAATATGTTCAAGATGTTCTGGCTCGTCCAGATTGCCATATAAAAACCTACGGTTTTCAAACTTTCCCTTTAATAAATAATTTTTTTCATACCATTTTGTATTAGCCAAGAAAAAATATATCTTTTTCATGGTAATGGACAAAAGTTGCCGCACAAACTTGTTTAGGGAATAGTAATATTATAAAAGAAAATATCCTATTCGTCAAGAAATTCCCTCTCTAAGATAAAATTATATAATAATACCAATAATTTTGGATTATGCAGATTAACGTTTAGTCCACTGGAACTTTGCTCTTGCCCCGCGCTGACCGTACTTCTTGCGTTCTTTCATTCTCGGGTCACGGGTAACAAATCCAGCTTTCTTTAAGGTAGGTCTTAATGCAGGTTCAACTTTCATCAACGCGCGGCTAATCCCATGCATGAGCGCACCGGCCTGGCCGGCATTGCCCCCGCCTTTTACTGTGGCATGGATATTATATTTACTAACCTTTTCTGTTAACACCAGCGGTTGTTTAATCAACATCTGTAAAGATTCCCGCGGAAAATAATCTTCTAAACTGCGATTATTTACTTTTATTTCTCCAGTCCCTGAAACAATAGATACACGTGCTACTGCTTTTTTGCGGCGGCCGGTAGTTGATGTAGATGCTTCTGTCTTTTTCAAAACTAGTTACCTCCTCAAATTATTGCCTTTGGCAATAATTTACCATCTACCTTTTCTTTAAAAAAGAAAAGGTAGTCCAAAATAAAAAAATTCCTTCGGGATCTTTTTATCCATTTAAAAACCTTTCGTGTTCAAACCTTCCCTTAACAATGAATTACATATACCAATCTATACCCCAATTCCCTTGTTAGCCATAGATTGAAAATCTTGTTGTTTCCTAATACGTTAAAAAAAATCTTTTTATAGATAGTCACGCCTGTAAAGGCGTGGTGCTGCTGGCAATTCAAGCAGAGCTTAAGCTGCTTCGCAGCAAACTGTTCTCATCCTAACTTTCACAAGTAAAAAACCATTACGCCAAATTATAAGTTTACACTCACTGGCTCTTGTGCGATATGCGGATGTTTATTGTCTGAATAAACCTTTAATTTATTAAGCATTCTTTTTGCCAGACGGTTCTTAGGCAGCATTCCCTTTACCGCATGCAAGATTACCTGTTCAGGTTTCCGTTTTAACAGGTGTTCCAAACTTTCTTTTTTCAATCCGTCTGGATAACCAGAATAGCGGCTGTAATATTTTTGACTCATCTTCTTGCCGGTCACTCTAATTTTAGCTGCATTAATCACAACCACAAAATCCGCCATATCCACATTAGGTGTATAGGTAGCTTTATCTTTCCCCATTAAAATCTTAGCAATCTTGCCAGAAAACCTTCCCAGAATAGCATCCGTTGCATCAACCAGATACCATTTTCTCGCTAAATCTGTCTTCTTTTGCATAAACGTTTTCACTTTTGTTCCCTCAATAGCGGTCTCACGGGTAGCCCTGTGATCCCGTTATGCTTTAATAAATGTAAATGCATTTTCTAAAAAACTCCAGCACTTTCCGGTTATCGTAAGAAACGGCGTTTGCCGATTCCGCAGTAGTAAAGTATAAAATATACCATAAGACCTTTATTCTGTCAAGGTAAAAATTATTTTTTAGTGTAAAATTGGTTATACCAATTTCGCTTCCGTTTTTTTATTTTCCGTGTATGAACCCCACTCTCCATCTGAGGGAGAGATTTATTCTAAGTTACTTGATTTCCTAAAGGCTATACTGTGGCTTTCTAATATGGCAAAAATTCCTGTTAATTTAAAAGAATTAGTTATTCTTGTAGGAGTTATCTTTTCCGGCAAACGCGATGCCAAGGCGCTTAAAATGGTTTTTGATCCTGGGGTAACAATTACCACTATTTCTGTAGAGATCGCGGTTGCTATCGGTTGTGACCATAATAAATCTAAAAGAAAAATAGAAATGATAACCGTCAGTGGCACTGAATATATTTCTACAGTAATTCTACCTGAGATAAAATTTTCGGGATTTACCTTACGTAATATTGATGCTATCTGCCACAATTTACCACCCCAAAGCTTTGCTATTGGACTTGTGGGCATAAATGTTCTCAAAAATTTCGATGTTTTCCTTAAATTTCGCTCAAATATATTAGAAATAGTAAAATGAATATCCCCGCTGCAAACAGAGACATTATCTTTATATTATACGGGGAATTATAGTACAATTTATATTCTTTTTCCTTCTTGCCATTTGATATCTTTTTTTAAGACCAATTGGTCGGTTAGGCGCAGCCATTCTGTTGTCAGAATTTTAAGTTGAACAAAATGAAGGATTTTATTAAATCTGCTGTCATCCACGCGGTTTGCCGCATCTATAAAGTCATTTAAGCTGACTTTTCCATATGCGTAGTTTTTTGTTTCATCTTCTAAAATTGCCTCGGCAAACGCAATCTTTTCTTCCGCTAGCGCAATCAGCTCTTTTTCCCGTTCGATCTGGGCAAAAATGTTTCTTAAATCTGTATCGAGCTGAACGTATTTATTTTTATTCGAGAGCTGCGTCTTATGGTAGAGGATTTTTGATGTTTCATATTCGGCGCGTTCTACCTGGCCGGGCAGGGGCCATTCAATGGATACCCCGGCAAAAATATAATCATCTTCATTTTTAATTCGCCATTGTTCGCCTTGCACTTTGTATCCTAACAAAAGATTCGTTGAAGGTAATAGGCTATCGGCATCTCTCCTGACTTCTAAAGAGCTTTTTGTTTCCAAAAAATTTAAAATGTCGTATGTACGGCTCGTTTTTACAAACCGTTCATAATCACCTTCAAATAAAATTTCTCTATTTTCATACTGCAGCGGATCAAGCGGCGTTAAAACCTCTCCTCCCTTATAACGGATCGTCTGTTTTATAAAATTAAGCATGTTTTCATATTTTTCCTGCAAAACAATCAAATTCTCTTTTTTTGCCAGAACCTGAACGTTAATCTTATTCACATCAATCGGCAAGGCAATACTGTTACGTTGCCTCTCTCTAATATTATCAAGTAATTTTAAGTTCTGCTGATAAGATGACTCGCCTATTTTCAAATTCTCATAAGCAGAATACCAATTGTAATAGGCGGTAATAACTGCCGCTAAATAATCCTCGTAGGCCTCAACGACCTGATGCCTGGTCACCTCAACTTCTACGTCAATAATTTTGTCTTTTAGCCGTGTTGCATGGCCAAAAGCGTTTTCGGCAATAGGCTGGGAAATAAGGAATGTCAAGGCTGAGGTGTTTGTATCGGAACTGAGCGCCGGCGTTATTTTATATTCGGCGGATATGTTTGTGCCGGTAAAAGGAAACAGTTTATCTAATGAAATACCAACGTCAGGTTCTCCCCGGCTCTGGTTCAGGATTAAATCATACTGGCTCCTCACCGATAAAATTAAATCTCCGGCTGGTAAAGATAAATCTTTACGGTATGGTAAAGAAAGCTGGTCAATTAAAATTTCTTCAAAAACAGTATCATTGGCAACAGCTAATTTAATAAACTCTTCAATCGAAAGACCACGGCTGTCCGGGATATTCTTATCATCCTCAGCAAAAAGAAAAGCTGTTCCGATAAAAATGACGATAAAGATACATGTTATTTTTTTTAGGATATTTTTCATTTTTTGTAATCCTGATTATCTCTTTAATCTCGTCTATTTTTTCTTTCCACTATGAACCCAGCGAACGAAACCGCCAATCATGTATCAGGCTATAAACACCGGGGATTAAAAAAAGCGTAATCAAAGTTCCAAACAAAAGACCCCATGATAAGGCAAGCATCATTTCTGCGAGCATCGCATCATATCCAGCAAAACCATAGGCTGTAGGAAAAATTCCCGCAACCGTTGTCAAAGTTGTTAAAACAACCGCACGCAGCCGCGTTTTGGCAATGGAAGATATTTGTCTATTTGAAACCTCCCGGCTCTGCGCCAGGTCGTATTCCTTATCGAGTTTATCTAACATAATAATAGAATCATTAATCACCACACCAGCCAGCCCTAGTGCTCCGATCGCCGCATAAAAACCAAACAAGGTCTTGCCATGCAGCCAAAAGGCAAGTATAATGCCAACAATTCCAAAAGGAATCGCCAGCATAATAATCACCGGCTTTAAAAGAGAGTTAAACAATAATACCAAGATAATATAGATCAGAAAAATAACCAGAAAAATTGCATTCTTTAAATCGCCCTGAGACTCACGTGTATCCCGCACCTCCCCTTCGAATGCCAGCATCGCGGTTGGATACCGCGATAAAAGTTGGGGAAATTCGTGTTTCTCAATGTCGTCCGCAATCTCCAGCGGTGTCACCCGCGCCTTTTGCTTTATATCCGCAAAGATGCTTGTAGTACGCCGGCTGTCTTTTCGTTCAATGGAATTGGGAGTTTCTGTTTTTTGAACATCAACCATATCCCGCAGCGGAACAAGATAATTTCCTTGGTTTTCGATTGGTATCTCCAATATCTTTTCAATGTCATCTTTAGCCACGTCCACCGTCGTAAAACGCACATTGATTTCTTCATCACCATTAGGTAATTCATAAATAATCGTGCCTTCCAAGGCCGCACGTATAGTTGAAGAAACATCCGCCGGACTAATCGAAAGCCGTTTTATCTTCTCGCGTTTTAAACTGATTTTGTATTCCGGATTTTTAACCGGCCGCTCAATCTCGACGTTCTGCAGCGCCGGATGATCTTTCATCGCAGCAAATAATTCCTCAACCGCGGCCCGCCGTAATTGGTCATTGTTCTCCTGAACAACAAGTTCAATCGCACTTCCGCTGGACTGTCCCCAGCGGCTTTTGGACACCTTTATTTTTTCCAGTCCTTCTATACCCGCAATATTTTTTTCCCACTCGCGGATAATCTGATCCGCGCTTTTGCGGCGTTTCTCCTTAGGGACAATTTCGACAAGTATGCGGAATTTATTTTCTTCCACTGCCCCGCCTCTTCTGCTCCTGGCTACCTCCGTCTGCCAGCCGACAACCTCACGCCCTAAATACGGTCTGATAAAATCATCTATTTGCCGGGTTAACCTCACGGTATCATAGCGATCGGTCCCGGACACGGCCTCTCCGGTAAAAACAATCTCTCGTGTCTCCTCTTTAGGAAACATGACAAACTTCATCTTTACCTGAGCAAGATATCCGCAACCAATAAACAAGATAAGAAATACAGAAAAAATAATCCATTTATATGGAAGCACTCTCTCAAGCATACGGCTGTAGTTATCTTCGATACGATCAAACCAGTGGGGCTTTTTTTGCACAAGGTTGTTATTCTTTCTGAATTTATTGATATAATTTTTAAGCGGCAGAATATCAAAATGCATATGGCCGGGCAGAATTACCAGAGACTCGAACAAACTCGCTCCGAGCATAAGAAAGATAATTGGCGGAATAAATTTATTCATTTGGCCAAACCGGCCGGAGAAAAAAAACAGCGGGACAAAGGCAATACATGTCGTCACAATACTGGCCAACACCGGGAAAAACATCCGTGCTGCCCCTTGCACGGCGGCCTCTTCCGAAGCAACTCCCTGTGAACGTAAACGGGCAATATACTCGGCAATCACAATCGCATCATCAACAATCATCCCCATCACAATAATCACCGCGGCAAGGGTTATGTTGTTAATCGTATATCCTAAGAATGAGGCAAAAAACATCGTAAAACAAAAAGTAAACGGGATTCCCATCGCCACCCAGATGCCGGAACGCAAATTCAAAAAAGCAAAAAGCATAATTAGAATTAAGACAAAGCCAATCGACCCGTTCATGGCAATTATTGATAACCGATTGCGCACATCGATAGACTCATCATCAAGGGTAACCAATTCTATTGACGTACCTTTCAAATTATTACTGCGGAAATTTTCCACAACCTTCTCGACCACCTCAATCGCTTGAATAATACCACAAGAGCTGTTCTTAACAACGTTTAACATTATTCCTTCATGGCCGTTGATCTTGATAATGCCTTTACTCTTTTCAAAAACATGACAGACGTTGGCAATCTGTTTTAACCGGACAACCTGTCCTTTAAATCCTGCCTGGACAATAAAATTATTCAATTTATCAACCGTATCCAATTCCGAAGTCAGTGTCACTTTGGGTTCATATTTTGTTTCAATACTTCCGGCTGGCTGACGCACATGATTTTCTTTTACGGCGTTCATAACCGTATTAAATGGAATATCGAACTCCCGCAGTTTTTCCGGAATAACCATTATCTGAATTTCTTCCTGAAGATAGCCCGTTTTATTGACACTGTTTATCTCCGGCCGGTTAATCAGCTGGGTTTCTAAGACATGGACATATTGGTGTAATTGTTTGCGGGACTCTAAATCCAGAAGATGTTTCCGGGTATCAATCAAGGCGATATCAATAATTGCTCTTTTGGTGGATTTATAGACCTGTACACTGGGATCATCTTTGATATCAACCGGTAAGTCAGTATCAGCAACCGCATTACGGATCTCCGTAATTGCTTCATCTCTATCAGAATATCCCTTCTGTATTTCTACCGTAATTCGCGTTGTCCCTTCACTGGCCGTGCTGGTAACCCGATAAACACCATCAATCCCTTTCACCTTATCTTCGATAGGCTTGGTGACAAAATGTTCGACTTCTTCTGCCGAGGCCCCGGGGTAATTGGCACTGATGCGCACAAAATCAAAAGTTATATCCGGCATTTCCTCTTTGCTGGTATTATTCCAGGCAAGAATACCCCCGATAAGCACAACCACAAAAATCAGGTTGGTCAGAAGATGGTGCTTAACAAAATAACGGATAATCTTTTCCAGCATTAATCCTCTACCTTTATTTTAAAGGGGACAGCCCCCTTTTCCTTATTTTACCAATTCAAGAAAATACCGGCAGTTTTCAATCAGGTCTTTACCGTGTTTAATCAGTCCTCCGCCAATAAGAAAAATGACATCCCGGCCATAAAATTTTAGAAGCCCTGGTACACGTTTAAGACCGATACCTCCGGCAGGGCAGGGAAAAATTGGCTTTATGTTTTCCATTTCAACCTGTGTACCGGCAATAATTTCTCTACACTCCTGACGAGTAAACTTAAATCTGCCGCCAAAATTAGGATATATTGTCACATCTGCACCAGCTAAACGGTTTAATTGTCCAAAAATCAGATAACCTGATATTCCGAAATTTGGACTTAAGAGATAAGACCCTTGTAATGCCGGATGGGCAAGTATGGGAAGTTTTATCTTAGCATCTTCAGCAACCGTACGCATCAAATCATAACCCACAATCGCCGGGGCAATCATTATCCCACCGGCACCGGCATGTTTTGCATATCTTATCCGCGGTAATATTTTATCATAAGGAGCAGTAATATTGGCAACATATATTGTTTTCTTTCCGGTCTTTTTATTAGCCTCGGCCACGGCTTTTGCACACAGTGCTACCCGTTTTTTAAACCGGGCAAAACATTGGTTGGTCAGTCCGTGGTCATCTTTTATAATATCTATCCCCCCTAAGGCAAAATAATATGCCAACTCCGCAAGTTCTTCTGCCTTAAGTCCCAAGGGTTTAAGTGCCGTACATAGTAAAGGCCGTTTTCTAACCCTTAACAGTTTTCTTAAACCGATGATACCGAATCGCGGGCCTTTAAATTTGCTAAGCATGCTTTTTGGCAGCTCCAACCTTAAGACCCGGATACCGGGTTTCATACTTATATTGCCAAATATTACGTTTAACAACTGGGTAAACTCTCCGGCGGTTATCTCGGTTAAGTAACTGATAACTGCGGTGTAACTATTTGCACCCATCTGTTTAAAAGATACGATTTTGCCGACAATATTATCCCGAATAAAACCAGGCACTAAAAGTTCCTGAGGAAATTCTACTGTTTGCTCAAAGCAGATATCTCTTGCTTTGTTATCGGCATCTTTCTTACGGCCGGTAATTTGATATATTACATTAAAACGCTCGCGCAAAATGCATTTTTTCTTCATAAATCTTCAGCCCTTGTTTGTTTTATTTCCTGAACATCGCCGGTTAAATCAACTTGTTCCAAATCCGCTTCTGTAATATTTATTCTTTTGCCGGTTAACTTCTCACATGCGCGCACCAGTGCAATCGCATCTATCCCATATTCTCTGATCAGATATTTTCTACTTGCCCCATGGGCAAAGGTATCCGGCAGTCCAATTCTAATCAGTTTTTTACCGCTACCCTGTTCCGCGATCACCTCAGCAACCGCACTACCTAAGCCACTGATCAGCGTATGATTTTCCATCGTAATGATTCCATATTTTACCCGGTTAATTGCCGCAAAGAGTTTTTGATCATTAAATGGCTTTAATGTTGTCACATGCCGGTGTTCAATTGAAAGCCCTTGATTTTTTAAGATACAAACCGCGCGCATTGCCTCTTCGGTACAAATACCGGTTGATAATATCAATACCTCACTGCCCTCACTTAAAACCCGGGCATTATTTATTTGCATTGGCTCATTAAACAGACGGGGGATGGCACCTCTTAGCATACGCACATATACCGGGCCGTCTACATTATAGACAACATCCAACACACTCTCTACATCAGTCGCATCTCCGCATTCTAAGATTGTCATATTCGGCAATGCACGCATTACCGCGATATCTTCGATTGCCTGGTGAGTTGCCCCGCCAGGGGTAGTAATCCCCGGTAAAAAACCAAACATTTTTACCGGTAGATTAGGGTAAGCCACGGACATGGCAATCTGGTCATAACTCCGACGGTAAATAAACACGGCAAAAGTATGGATAAACGGAATAAAACCCTCACGGCTAAGTCCCCCGGCAAAACTCAGCATATTCTGCTCGGCAATGCCCATGGAAAAGAACCTCTTGGGATATGTTTTTTTAAAAAGTGCGATTTCGGTTGAAGCAGTCAGGTCTGCGGAAAGGACAACAACGTTTGGTTTATTCTTGGACCATGATACCATGTTACGCTCGTGAACGTTAGATAAAATCTGTATCGGCATTTAGTTTGAAAAATCACACCATTCATCCCTGCGGTTTACCGCGCGGATGAATGGCGTAATGTTAGTTATGATGTATAACGCTCTGCCCTTTTCGCATCAGCGTCGGATACGCCTTAGGCGTATCCGTGCATAAATCTCTCTTTCCGCTTGCGGAGAGAGAGATTTATTTTCATAGATGAGAGTATATTTGCAAATTCCTTATGTTCATTTTCACCGGTGAAACGTATGTAATGAAACCGCGGACTTCTTTTTTTAAGCCGGTCTATGCCCTGCCAGGGTTTTGTATCACAAATAACCACCAGTGGTCTATTCTTTCTTTTAACTGCTGCTGCCTTAACTAATTTTTTAATATCATGGCCGTTTACTCTGACAACTTTACAGCCAAACACGGCAAATTTTTCATCAAGCGGTTCAATATTCATTACCACTGAAGTTTCACCGTCACATTGAAAGCCATTCACATCAACATAAATGCCGATATTATCTAATTTATAAAAGCACATTGTTTGTACCGCTTCCCAAACCTGGCCAGACTGCAATTCGCCGTCAGACATAAAAATCCACACTTTACCCTTTTCTTTTTTAAGCCTTCGTGCCATGGCAACTCCAGCAGCCTGACTTATTCCCTGTCCCAAAGAGCCGGTCATCACCTCCATGCCCGGAGAATGCTCTGCACCGATCATTTCAACGATACTGCCATCTTTATTAAACTCATCCAGTCCCGCTTCATGCATCCGGCCGGTCTCAACCAATGTTGCATATAAGACCAAGGAGTAATGCGTGGGCGAAAGAAAAAAGCGGTCATATTCTGGTAGATGCTGGCCATTATAAAAACTTCCCTGCTGGTAGGCTGAAATATTCTTACCGGGAACACCGCAAAATTTACCCGGCACAATCGGCTCTTTTACCGTGCCTAAGTTCATAATCCTGGTATATAGCGCGGCAAAAATTTCAGCCGATGAACACGCCTGGCTCAAATACCCGCCATTATTTTTCAGAGTATATTCCAACACCCGGCGCCGGATACCAAAAGCAACATCATACACTTCCTGTAACTTATTTATAACCTTACCCATCACCTTCTCTTTTTACCAGCCAATATTCGACCTCGCCGGTAAAACATTAGTTACATGTTTTTTGTTTATAATTTCCCGTAGTGTCCCAAAAACAGATTCCAAGACAATGCTCCAGTAGAGATGATTTTTCTCATCAAAATAAATTGATTCGCTTACCAATTTTCCTGAAACACTTATTAATCTTACTCCGGTGGTAAACTTATCCCTGCTTTTTTTACCGGCTACGGTCTGTTCTGACCACCTGACTTCTCCGATCATACAAATTGGTTTTTTCTGTTCAGGCAGATATAATTCTAAATAAACAAAATCTCCGCTCTCCAGTTTTTTATTCGAGATAAACCCAATACCCTCGGCACTAATATCGCGGCTTATCGCCAAGTATTTCTTCTGGGAGTATTTGTACTCACACTTATCAATAACCTGAAACTTAATTTTAGTTTTCAGCTCATAGTCAACATGAAAATAAACCTTAACCTCCGTGCCATAGCGCGTGTATTTTCTTTTTTCTTCCCCCTGATATTTCATTCTATCACCCCTTAGAAAAATTACATAATACTCTATTAACCGATATTTTCTGCCATTATAGAAGAATTACGAAACTCAATCAAGAAAAATCTTAAATAATGACATAAGTTACCGCACCAAAAAAAATGTAACTTATGTGTCGGAATTTAATCCCCGTCCGCCAATTCCGCCACAAAGCGCTGGCGGATCTTCGACTTTGTGGAAAACGCCGGGTCCGTTAGGCGGATATTAAGCTTATTCTTTTCTCCCCAAAATGTCACCCGGCACACAAGGCCGCAAGGGAATAGGCGAGTTTAAAATTATGCTTGTATATACAAAAGTATCATTATACAATGATGTTATGCTGGATATTCGCTGGAACTTACTAAAAAGTGATAGATTAAAACGAACACGTGGTACCTCTTTTGAGGACATCCTAAAAAGTAAGCTTATTGCAATAAAAAAACATCCTAAAAAAGTCAGCCAGAATATCATGCTTTTTGAGCATAAACGCTATATATGGGTAGTGCCATATCTTATTGATGAAAAAGGTGATATTTTTCTAAAAACATTATATCCTTCTCGCAAATATACAAAACTATATAAGGAATAGGTATAATATCCGCCTATCAAACCGGAGATCCGCCGGTATTGTGGCAAGAAGGAATTAAATCCCCCGCCATGATTTTTGGCGTGGAATTTATGGAGGCTAAATTATGAGAAAGATTAAATTGACTAGAAGTGAAAAAGAAATTGAAGATGCTTTACTTCAAGGAAAGTATATTGATATCGACAAAGCTGAATTTAAAAACATCGCTCAAGCTATTGCTGAACGACAAAAAGATTCGGTGCTTAATATACGTATAAATAGTGTAGATTTAAAACTCCTTAAAAAGAAAGCTCAACGTTTTGGTGTTCGTTACCAAACGTTTATTTCGGAATTGCTCCATAGAGTTGCTCATAGTTAACCTGCAAAGTTACCGCATGCGTGTGATTAAGGTCTATATAAAATTAGGGCAGAATTATTTCTGGTACGAACATAGTTAGTTGTCTAAAGAAAATTTAATGGAAATACAAGAGCAATTTATTGAAGCATTCAATAATTTCATGGCTTTAGGTGAGGTGCTGGCTGCTGATTTAGTGAAGCTTTCAGAATCAGAAGATGATTCTGCTTATTGGAGGCGAAACTACATACGGGTTGTAGCCTCTCTCCTTGAAGGCTATAGCCACTGTTTTCGTGAGATGGCTGCTATTGGATTTAAATGCACGTCTCCTTCGTTATCGAAAAAAGAGCAAGCAGCACTTTTAACGGACTTTGGTTATGCAACAAGTAATCGAATTAAATTGTCGTTAAGAGCCTTTTACAAAATGTTTGAATTTTCTCCAGTTCCTGATTTTAGTGGCAAAGAGTGGAAAGAGGTCATGACATTCTTTGAAAAACGTAATGTGCTTATGCATCCCAAATCTTCAGATGATCTCAAATTTACAGAAAAATCGTGGGCTGAAATGCGTAAAGGGTCTAATTGGCTAATAAAGAAACATTTTGATGTATTAAAAATAATATCTGAAAAGTATATAAAAAAAGGCAGCTAACCAATCGCTCCACCTGACCGCAAAAACGCGTGGCGTTTTGTTCCCTCGCTTCGCTCGGTGGCAGGTGAGCTCAGACATTATAAAATTGAATTGGAAGATTAAAATAAAACAGGGATAACAACTCCATGGAGCGGATTTTACTCCGGCGCTTCGCTCCTCCGCAAAACCTCTCTTTTCGAGCATTATACGGATAAAATGAATTCAATAAAAACCAACGAAAAATCCAAGCACTGAGTCATACTTGAAACTTAAATTTAAGAAAACCTATTCCAAATTAAAATTGGAAAAAGTTCTGATTTATAAATTAAACATAAAAGCATCTAAGAAGCATAGGCGGCATGGTAATGAATCTTAAAGAAATAATAGAGTATTTAAAAAAATTTAAAGAACAAAACAAAGATAAATATCATATTAAGCGCCTTGGAATCTTTGGGTCAGTAGCCAGGGGCACAGCGAATAACAATAGTGATATTGATATTGTTGTAGTTCTATCAAAACAGGATTTATTTGAAATTATCGGAATCAAACAAAGTCTGGAAGAAAACTTAAAATTACCGGTAGATATTGTCAGTTACAGGGAAAAAATGAATTCTTTCTTGAAAAACCGGATTAATAAAGAGGCTATTTATGTATGACAAAGAGCTTGCTAAAGATATCGAATAAAAACTAACAAAATAATGAACCAAATTTAAAAATCTGGCGGTTTTCAAATCGGTTATTTTAGCGATATAAATAAAAAAACAGATAATCACACGGAGCCGCAGAGACACGGAGAAAAAATATAAATCAGGAATAATACAAATAATAGAAATAAGAATAAGGCAGTTTATTTCAAATTTATCCCCTTCCTTCTACTCTTATTGCATATGATCACAAGATATGATATACTAAAATCAAATGTTATTTACTAGTGCATCGTGACATAAATTTGTGACATTTAGGCGATGCATTAAAAGGGGGTGCGGGGGAGATTGTCCCCCGCGTTTGGGGGGTGCAAAGCTTGCGAAGCGAGCGCCGAAGGGGAGCTTGCCCCCTTAGCGGAAGTACACTGTCAACAGAACCATCTATCAGAAATTTATTTGACAGTGTACTAGTGAGTTACCCCCGTGGGCTCTGTGGCTCCGTGTGCGAATAAAAAAATTGAAACCTGTCACTCTAAAAAACAAGGCATACCTGATCCTCGTAATGCAATTATCATAAACGATATTGCAGACTTTTATAAAAAATTACAATGCAAACAACAGAGCTTGAAAACAGTATTGGATATGAGTTTCAAAATAGAAATCTGTTAATTTGCGCGTTGACCAGGAAGGCAATTGCTTATGAAAAACCATTAGCCGGTCATCAGGAAGCTTATTGCGTTTTAGGCGATGCGATAATCAAAACCGTACTCTGTGATTTGTTGATTAAAAATGGCATGGAAACAAAAGGTCAAATAACCCAAAAAAAGGCTTTCCTGGAAAATGAAAAAGTATTAGCTGAGATTGGCCGTTCGATAAATATCCCGGCTTACATTATCACAAACGAAGGAGAGAAATCTACCAACGTAATTCAAGGAGACCGCGCGATTGCGGAAACTTTAGAAGCAATAATTGCCGCGGTTTATTATGATCAAGGATTTATTTGTGCAAAAGAAGTCGTGTCTTTTTTATTCAAGGACAAATTTGATTTTTAGGGTTACAAATTTTTTGCCTTCTCCCGCCTCAAGGGGTAGTGTATTCTGGAATTCGCCAACTTGCTTTAATTCTTTTACAAAGGTATGGTGATTTGCGGTAGGTAATTCAATTGTTATGTATTGTGGCAACCCGGATCCTTTTCCATATTCGGTTGATAAAATCTTACCCTGAAAACTCTTGGTGAGGTTCTTAATTTTATCATAGATACTGTTCACCTGGATAGATGCGGTCATCCATCCTCTCTCTATATTTACTGGTGTTAGTACCGGTATCAGATAAGGCATCTCTTCCTTGCCTAAGACGCTCTTCAGCTGTATATGTATCAGCCGCTGAAGTGTCCGGAATTACAAAAATTTCTTCTGTAGTGGAAGTGTCGGGCACTACAAAAATTTCCTCTTGTGCAGTTCTTCGGTCCTTTTTTAGAGCGGAAATTTTACCCGGCATTTGTGATTTTATTACAAATGCTAAAACAATCGGCTCTTGTTTTAGGTTGCTTTCCTTACCCTTTAACTCTCCACTCATTTAGACAATTTCTATCCTTAAATGTTCCAGATAAAAAATTTCCTTTAGCTTGACAATCATTGTCTTAAGGCTATAAGGTGTTATGTCAAGCTGAGATTGATTCGCAGTACGGAAATTTTTTATCCATTAATAGTCTAAGCTTAACTGAACCACCGCCCGTGTCTCAATCGGAAAACTCTGGTTGTCAAATTCACCTTCGTCAGCAGAATAGGCGCCACCAATATCAAGCCGTACACCTAAAATATTCAAGCCTAAACCGGCAGTATATACCCAGCCAATGTCACTTTCCGCCATATTATTATACGCACCCAGGCGCAGTGTCATAACCCGTAACATCAGCCACTCAAGGCCAACGGCAAGGTTCTGGGTATCATAACCGGGCAGAACAGTTTCGGTTTTCGTCAGGTCATAATCTGCCTCTAAGGTAAAACCTTCATACGGGATAAAGGCAATGCCTGCGGTAACCGCGGGATCAATTTTTTTGTCGTCAAACTTCCGGCTATTTACCGTGGGTCCGTTAAATTTTGGGGAATTGATATTACGCGCAACAATACCAAAGTTAAATCTCTTTATCCGGTACATCGCGCCTAAATCAATGCCAAACGTCGTTGTCTCTTTGTAATATTCATCGGCCTCTTTGATGATATCTCCGGAATCGTTATTAAAAACCAGCAGTTCACTCCCATATACCCGGCCGAGCATGTATTTTATGTTCGCGCCAATGGCAAGATTATCATTAAAGGCATAACCATAAGAAAGCGGCACCTCACAATGGCCAAACCCTTCAAGCATTGCCGAGGTTGTATTGTCTTCCAGATTTCCGCCGGAACTTGCCCCGGTAGTCAGGCTGACCACGGTGGCTAAAATATCCACGGTCTGCTGTAATGTTCCATGGTCAATGCCAACTTTACGTGCCGCATAGTCAAGCTGCTGAATGGCACTTGCATTTAGCCCGGCGGCCAAGAGTGCTGCTTGCTGGCTAGCGGTAAAAAGCGAGGTTAGTCCATCATTCCCAGGAATTGTCACACTATTGATTTCAGTGTTTATGTCCCCTGCGCCGGATATTCCAAGATTGGTAATATCCACACTAGCTACCCGGGCATTTGCCTGGGAAAATGCCAGCAAACCAACAGCCCCATGACCAATCCCTATCCCCACCCCGCCGTGAACATCTGCGGTAATGGCATTACCGGGTTCATCTAAACGGTTAAGAATTTCTGTGGCCTTTATCAAATTCTCAATATCCGATGCGCTTTCAATACTATCTGCACTTAGTTCATTAATATCTATTCCGGATAAATCATCTAATAAATCTCCTAAATCTTTATGCAACCGGTACCCTGCTCCGCCATAAACGTTCACCCGCCAGTCACGGGCCGCAAGGTTATTATTATCAACATCCGCCCCAAGTTTTTCGGTATCTTCCTTGTGCCTGCCAAAAAAACCAAATGCTGCCGGATTATAATACTGGGCCGAATTATCGTTGACACAAGCAACATTTGCCCCGGCCATACCCATAGCCCTTGGCCCAACAAAAAACCTGTCTTCCGCAAGTACCGGTGCAGCACTGATTATCTGCAAACAAATAAAAGCAACTGCCAGAACAGCAATAACTCTGAACATATCTTACCTCCTCGTTAAATATTAATGAGCCCCTTACGCTCTTTCACCAGTCTGGTAGACGGATATTTAGGTTGCTCCTTATTTATAAGTTAAAGGATATTTTTCTGGATTAGTCAAGATTTCTGTTGATAAGTCAATAATACAATATTTTCTTTAATTTTACAAGATATTAAATAAAAAAATTCCTTCAGTTTGATTTTCATGGTTTTAATAAAATCTTAAACACTTTTTTACCACTAATTGCACTAATTGTCACTAATAAATATACTCCATTCGTGTTAATCGGTGTTATTCGTGGTTGAAATATTTTTTGGCTTTGTCTTTTTTTTAAATGAGGACATAAGTTACCGCGCTAAAAGCGATATAACTTATCTGTCGGAATTTAACTTGCCAATTCCGCCACAATGCGCTGGCGGATTTTCAACTTTGTGGCGGATATTTAGCTTATTCCTTCAATTCCGTGTCATTTGTGGTTCTGGCTGTTTTTCGGCCATTGATAACACTTTTGCCCCTAGTGTACCATCTTTTTTACGAGCTTCGCAATAGATAAACAGGCAGTAAGCCCCGGCGACTCGATGCCCACAAGATTTATAAAACCGGGCAGGTCTTTATCTTTTTCCTCACAGATTAAAAAATCACGAAAATCTTCACCCTCCCCCTGAAGCTTTGGCCGAATACCGGCCATATCCGGACCTAAATCATCCGCTTCAATAAACGGCAAAAAGGTCCGCACACTTTCATAAAAACTCTGCGCCTTTCGTTCATCAATATTATAATCAATCTTTGTCACATATTCATCATCCGGACCTAACCGTAAACTCCCGCCAAGGTCTAATGTGGCGTGTATCCCCAGTCCTGCCCTTGTTTTTATTGGCACCGGATATATAAGCCGGTTAATGAACTTTGCCTTATTATTACCTACCCTAAAATAATCACCCTTACAGTATTTAAGTTCATATTCCTTATCTTGAATACCCGCCATTCTTGCTATCCTATCCGAACTTAGCCCCGCAGAGTTTATCAAAACCCTGGTAAAAAAATCAAATTTTTCGCCATTTTTGTCCCGTACGTAAACCTTATACCCATTATCTGCCTTATCAATACCAACAAGCTCCGTATTATAGGCTGTCATTCCTCCATGGCTTTGAAATTGAAACTCTAAATTTTTCATAAAACTATGCGTATCGAGTATGCCGGTAGATGGGGCATAAATAGCTGCTTCAGCTTTAATATACTGCTCGATTTTTTTGATATCGCTTCGGCTAATCAAAGTTAAATCCATTACCCCGTTTTCCCGGCCATTATTGTAGAGATTTTCTAACTCCTTCACCTCACTCTTATCAATCGCGACAATAAGTTTGCCGGTTTTTTTGTGGTTAATATTATGCGCTTTACAAAACTCATAAACCAGTTCCCGTCCCTCTATACAAGTCTTTGCTTTAAAAGAGTTAGCTGGATAATAGATACCGGCATGGATTACCTCGCTGTTTCTAGAACTGGTCTCCTGGCCAAACGAGGAGTTCCTTTCCAGCACAAAAATGTCATGGTAATGCTTAGAAAGCTCATAAGCCACCGCCAACCCAACCACTCCCGCGCCAATAATTGTAATATTTATCTTTTCCATAACCAGAACCACATCTCAGAATAAAGAAGAATCTTAGACTCAGATTACATAAAATAATGTCCATTCCTAAATAATCTGATAATATTTTTTTATTATCTTTAGTTACTACAATTTCCCTAAAGTCTTTATTGTAATAAAAAAATTCCTTCGGAATCTTTTTATCCATTTGAAAACCGTAGGTTTTCAAATTCGGTTCATTGTTTTGTTAGATTATATTGTATTATTTTTTTGGTTTCTTTGTCGATAGAAATGTTAAAACAGGGAAAAAGAGCAATACTACTTTCGAATTTTCCTCTACAGGTAGACAAGCGATATCTGCCCCAGGGGATAGAGTTTTCTTATTCTTTCATGATTTTCTTCCGTTAATGAGCTTTTTAATTCTTCTATTAAATTTCTTCTATCCAAAGAATATGTTGACCATTCTTTAGCTGTTTGGGCAATATTAAGGTTTTCCTGTAATTCGCAGACTAACGTTTTAATTTTTGTATCTTTTACCTGTCTATAGTGGAAATAAGCGAGTCCAGCGAAGATGGCACCTAATATAGCTGCTATTTCTACAATTATTTGGAACATTATTTTAATTATTTTCTTCTAACAATTAATATGCGAACTTCGTAATTTATGGTTTTTTATACAATGCTTACTTTTAGTTCACTAATGATGCCAATATTCAATTTAAACGTTAACCTTAAAATTTATAAATAGTTACTGGACAATATCAAATTAATGCTATTTCGTAATTACTCGATAATAACAGAAAATGCATATTTACTAATAGTAAGAACTAATGGAAGATTGCTATTAGCTATTCGCCATTTGCCAACCTGGTGGAGCTGGAGGGAATTGAACCCTCGACCCCCTCGTTGCGAACGAGATGCTCTCCCGCTGAGCTACAGCCCCTTTAATTCAATATCTATCTAATTGTCAATCTTATCGTTTAATCTATTTAAAACTTTCTCCATTAATGAAAAATATAACCCGATTTTATTATAAATATTTTGTGCTACTTCTTCTTTATAGGTGTGTGCTGTATCATTTCTTTTATCGGTCATCTCTAAAAGCTCAACAGTTTCTTCCTCGTTTGCGAACTCTAATGAAAAAATCTCTTTGAAACACTTTTTTGGAGAATTTGCCCTAATACCTTCTTTTTCTTTAAGATATTCTTTTATGAATTTCCAGAAAGCTTCGAACGTATACTCGAAACGTTGAATAGAGGCATCGCAAATAATAATTGAGAAAGGCTCGTCTAATATTTCTTTAAGAGTAGTTATTGCTTTACACGCATCTCTGTATTTTAATTTTAATCTTTCCATACCAGCGCCCCTTTTATTGCCTCCTTTTTGAAAGATTCTGAGGTTTCTAAAAAATTTACAATTTCTACATTATAAGGGATATTTAAATCTTCTATTTTTTCTTTCAATAAAATAATTTTCTTTTTATCAACATTGCCATAAGGGATAAGACCTATATCTACATCAGAAGTAATATGACCGTCCCCTCGCCCACGAGAACCAAAAAGAATAATTTTCACTTCTTCGTTTTTTAATACGGTTAACACCAGCTTTTTTAATTTTTGCATGTATTGATTCAACATTTCACCTGTTTCGTGTAATTAGTCTTCTGCTTTCGGATCTCTGTTTTTAACAACAAATAACAGCAATTGCACAAATTATCAACAATGTAGCGTCGGTAGAGTTTATAGAATAAAACTTCCGTATACTATTTATATCTTCGTGACCTTCGTGTTTAATTTTTATTTTATTTTTTAAGGCTGAACTGTTACCTTTTTTCTCACGGTAAACTCTACACGGGTTAACTGTTAACTGAAAAATTTAAAGTGCTGCACTTCAAATTTTTCTGCTATCTTTTACGTAATTGCTGCCTTCCTTTGATTTAGCCAATTTCTTCAGCTCTGCGCCAATTTCACCAATTTGTCCAATATGAGTAATATCACGGCTGACATTAGATACAATCCCGATAGATATAGAAAGCAGAGGAATCTGCTTAACCTTGCCTCTTCTATCTTTGCTAATAATGTAGCCCTTTTCCCGGTCATCACGACTGTAAAATGTCGGTGAAATATTATCAAATTCATTGATTACTTCCTCACATATCTTTTCCGCTGCCTCCGGCGTAGTTATCACGACAAAATCATCTCCGCCAATATGTCCAATAAAATCATTTGGATTACCATTACTTTTCGTTGATTTAATGATAATTCGTGCGGTTTGTTTTATTATCTGGTCACCATGGTCAAACCCGTATTTATCATTAATCGTTTTAAACTTATCCAGATCAATATAACATACTGCAAATTTTAGATTCAATTTTATCCGTTCTTCAATTTCTCCAATTATCGAAACATTACCCGGAAGACGTGTCAGGGGACTGGCATCTAAATTTCTCTCCGTGCGTCTTAAGATCATTTTTATGCGCGCAACTAACTCTGTCGGTTCAAAAGGTTTGACAATATAATCATCAGCACCGGCATCTATGCCGCGCACTTTATCCTGTGTCTCCCCCTTTCCGGTTAACATAATTATCGGCAGGTGAACAAGTAATATATCTCTTTTTAAAATCTTACATACTTCGTGGCCATCCATCTTTGGCATTTTATAATCCAAAACAACTAAATCTGGCGTATGCATATGAACCTTTTCCAATGCCTCTACCCCATCCGCTGCTTCTACGACTTCGTAACCTTCACCTTCAAGTACAATTTTTAGAACATCTCTTATGTCCGGATCATCATCTACGATTAGTATTTGTTCTTGCTTCATATCTTCTGGCCCCTTTTATAGTTGCCTCGCCTGCTAAATTGCAATATTTTCTTTGTCAATGTTTATTGGATTTCTCGACAAAGTAAAACTAAAAGTCGTGCCTTTTCCTAATTCGCTTTCCACCCAAATACTTCCTTTATGCGCTTCAACAATACGTTTAACTAAGGAAAGCCCCAGCCCGGTGCCT
The DNA here is from genome assembly GCA_043821285.1 of Candidatus Omnitrophota bacterium. Taxonomy (GTDB): domain Bacteria; phylum Omnitrophota; class Gorgyraeia; order B26-G9; family JBDRCZ01; genus JBDRCZ01. The sequence continues at coordinate 39,959 of JBDRCZ010000101.1, forward strand.
TTCCTTTGTAGATTTATCGAATTATCGGCCCGATAAAATTCGTCAAAAAGATGCGGCAGATCTTTTGGTTCAACACCGACTCCCGTATCAATAACATCTGCCTGAATAAAATTATCACTTACTAGTTTTACCCTTATTGTGATCGTCCCGCCAGCCGGGGTAAATTTTAAGGCATTACTTAATAGGTTAATAAAAACCCTGGATATTTGTTCTGAATCCGCATAAACTGTCGTCTCTTTTGGCAAATCAATTTCTAACTTAATTTCTTTTTCATCCGTCTGAAGACTGATTAAATCAATAACACTTTTAATAATGTTATTAATAACAACTTTATGTGTTTTCATATCCACCCGGCCGGATTCAATTCTCGCAATATCCAGCAACTCATTAATCAGGGTAATTAAACTATCGCTGTGTTTATTTATTTTCTCAAGCTTTTCCTTCTGTACCTCCGGCACCTCGCCAAGACGTCCGTTTATCATTACCGAAGCATAGCCTTTAATCGATGTAAGCGGTGTCCTTAGCTCATGTGAAACTGCAGAAACAAAATTTGATTTCATCTGATTTAACTTGATTAACTTATCATTTAGTTTGGCTAATTCTTTTGTGCGTTCTTTTACGCGAATCTCTAATTCATCGTGAGAACGCTTTATCTGTTCATAAAGCCGGGCATTGTCTAAGGCAACAGCTATTTGATTAGATAAGATAAATAAAAGATCAAGATCCCCTTCCGTTACCCGGTTATAAGGCGCGCTGTTTCCGACAAATATAAAACCGCATGGTTTCTCTTTGATAATTATCGGCACAATCATAAAAGAAATTACACTAAATAATTTTGCTAATTCCTGCTCATGCACCGATGCATCATCCACATTTCTTACCATGATCGAGCGCCCTTCTTTAATAATCTCACGCACCATCAGGCTATGCTTGATCCCCAGATCGATATTTTTAATCTGGTCAAAATCGTATCCACTTGCCGCATGTCTCTTGAATGTATCTGTTCCTTCATCGATTATCACTAAAAAGGTTTTCTCAAATCCAAGTTTAATTATCAATGGTTCAGTTATTAAAGCAAACAATTTCTGCACATTCAATGTAGCATTAATCAACTTTCCTAATTCATGGAGCGTATATAAACCATTTATTTTTTTGTCTAATTCTTCCTGAGTACGATTTAATTCCAAATCAGTTCTGATGATAATTTTTGCTTGTTCATCAAGTTCATTATAGGCATTACGCAATTTGTCCAAAGACCGCTGCATCCGTTCAATCTTACCCTTTTCTTCTCTTTGTAGTTCAGTAAGATAGGCAAAAATAAAAAGTAGTACCAGCCCACAAATAATCCTTACAATAATATTGGGCACACCGATTAAAACGGTTATAACGACTATGCCCAGTATCACAATAAACCAAGTATTAACTGTCATCCTATTCTCCAATTGCTACAACTACAATAGTTTCATTATGAAAAAATGTCTGACCTAAATTTATCGTTGCCCCTAACGGTGCCTGTTCACCATATGTATAAAACCCCACGATTGGTGTCCCCCGACCGAAAACCTCCTGGACAATATCAACTTCAAGGGAAGCCATTCTGCCAAACAATTTATGACGGGAAACTGAATCAAAAACAAAAACTATTCTCGGCTCTTTATCACGTAACCCCTCTAATGCAATCTCCGAAGCCTTTTTCGCCGCTTTAAGCGCTGTCTCACGGCTGCCCATCATTACCCGAATTTCTGCCCCTTCAGGCACTTCCCCGGCACAAATTAACGCTCCATTACGCTCTGCGCTCAAGGCATTTCGCACGATACATTCTTCCTCACCAGGAATAGTCATCCCTAATGGATACATGATTGACATTCGGCCTAATGGTTCATCCCGAAGTTCAATAACTCTCTTACCAAAATAATCTTCGTAAATTTTAGCCGCTGGTCTGCCCGCAAGCTCGTGGATTATATTTGCTTCGGCTTTTGTTACCTTAAGTGGTTTACCAATAGGATACCATCCGTGACGCGCGCCAATCCCTACGGCAATATTACCACTAAATAAAACGCCCGGTACACTATCCGTATAAACCCTTTCTTCATAAAACTGGTACGTTTTGGTAAATAAAAAATCATCGGCCGCACATCCGCCGACAATTGGAAAGCTTGTCCCAAAAACTTCCTGGCATCCTCTGATTAAATCCGCGGTGTTTCCTTTTAGTCCATCCGGAAAAATCATAAAAAAATCACGATCACTACTGCGTGATTTTGTAATTGCATCATGCGCAACTTCCTGACCGGCGGCACGGGAATCAGCGCTGATATTCCTGCCCAGACCGGTTGATATTTTTAAAGTATTGGATTTTAAGGCCAACACAATTACTGATTTTTTATCCTCGCCGTTTGAAGTAATCTCTCCGGCATCGGTACAACCAACTAAAGGAGTATCCGGTAAAATCGTCTTTATTCCCTGCAGGAGCTTATGTTGATCAAAACGTATCGAAGAAAATACAAATAAAACATCCGGGTCATCTGCCGCTATCTCAGCAAGTGCATTTTCTGCCGCAGATTTACCAGCGGAATACGAATCGATATCTTTACTCACCCCCACCCCGACCCAAATTGCCATGATAATTTAAAGGTTATAATGAAGATACCCCGCAGCAAGAGACGGGGTATCTTCATTATTCATAAGCTCCTTTTAAAAAATTCATCCTTGCGGCAAACTTTTTTTCCCGATTCCTTTCAAACCATAAAATACGGATGTGAGATACCGCAATCCTATTCTCTTGTTCATCCGTATTCATGCTGCGGTTAATTTGATAATCATTATTGTTTAAACTATACGTATCAAAATTATTGAGCGGCTGACCAAGTTGTAACATGTTAAAATCATTTTCCAATAATAACATTGCCTCAAGATTATTATCGGCGTAGCGGTATGCATTCAATGTCAGCGTAAACGAGCGCATATATACAAAAATACTAACCGTAATAATCAGCATCGACAGCATTAATTCCAATATTACAAACCCGGTCTTTTGTTTATCCGTTATACAATCTGACTCTGCCATACATATCAACATCAATAAGTATTGACTTACCTGTTTTTGTCACCAGGGTTAAATTACCCGGTGATGCTGTCCCCTCCGGAGAAAAACTAAATGCTTTTTTGTCTTCGCCAGACACAATTAATGTGAGGCTTGACGGAATCTTTCTTTTCTTTAACAAGTTCTCACCCTTTTGCTCAAATTCCTCGTCATTTTGTATCTCAAAAACATAGTAGTTATTTTCATTAGGGTCAAAAGTAACTGTTAAGATACTATTATTAACAACCGCATATTCCCGGACATAATTGAGGTAAACGCAAATATCTCGTCCCGCAGTAACCAGGCGTATTTTATTGAGAGTTGCGGTTAATGTCGGCATGGTTAAAGAAATAATAATCAAAATCAGCGCAACCACCAATATTGTTTCAACCAAAGTAAACCCTGTAGATCTGACATCTTTTTTTAGCCACGGATTTACACGGATGTTGCACGGATTTTTAATAATCAAATTGTTTAACTTCTTTTTTTTAACCACCAATTGCACTAATTGTCACGAATAGTTAGTTAACAAGTCTCTCATCTAAAAGTTTTGGGTAACTGCCAAATATACTTAAAAACATGCTCCTACTATCTTGTAAGTCTTATCTTTGAATAATAAATCTTTTTCTATTCGTGTTAACCTGTGTTATTCATGGGTTATATATTTTTTAGCCTCGTCTTTTTTATCCGTGTTCAATCCGTGTCAATCAGTGGCTTTATCTTTTCTTTTTTTATAAGGTTAACTATATGTGTAATCCGTGGTTATGGTTTATTCCTTCATTTCCGTGCCATCTGTAGTTCTGTGGTTGCTTTTCGGTTTTTCATTTTCTATGGAACAGAACCTCCGCAAGCTGCGGAGAATTCTGGCACGATTTTTTTAACTATTCATCTTCCCAATTAGTTACATCATCGCCGCCGCCTTCAGCACGATCTTTGCCTAGTGAATAAAGGTCATAGGAATCCGTGTTGTGTACTCCTGGTAAAACATACACATATTCACTTTTCCATGGGTCTTTTGGCATTTTCTTTATGTAGGGACCATTCCAATTAAGCGGCACAGGGGAAGTAGTAGGTTTTTCACACAAGGCATTAAGCCCCTGCTCTGAGGTAGGATAAAAACCATTGTCCAACTCATAAAGATCTAATGCCAGCGGTATATTGGACATAATATCTGCCTGTGCTGCAGACCTCCTGGCATGTTCAGCGCGGCCGGCTAAATTTGGCACAACTAGCGCCGCCAATACACTAATTATCATTACAACCAGCATCAGTTCAATTAGCGTAAAACTACGATTATTCATTCTCATTTTTCCCCCAGCAATACATTCCGACACATCCTTATTGTGCCAGATATTTATAATAATCACTTTCTGTGGTTAGGACTATTGTTGTATTTTTATCAATCGTTTTCTCATATGTCTCCAAAGTTTTTAAAAATGCGTAAAAATCAGGGTCCTGGGTATAAGCCTGTGCATAAATATTTATTGCTTCTGCGTCGGCTTTACCTTTTATTCCTTGCGCCGTACGGTAAGCTTCTGAAGTAATCAGCTTTAATTCTTTCTCTTTCTGTCCGACAATTTCCGCACTCCGTCCCTGGCCTTCGGAACGGTATTTTTCTGCCGCGCGTTTTCTCTCCGCAATCATACGTTCATAAACTTTTGTTCGAACCTCCTTCACGTAATTTATGCGTTTTATACGCACATCTACTAATTTAATCCCATACTGCGGGGCAAGTTTACTGGCCTTTTGCAAAATCAGATTTTCCAGCTTTTGTCGCCCGGTTTTTATGTGTTCTAGTGCTTCATCAGTAATGATCGAATCTTCTTCTTCTTTTGTAGTATCGATAATCCTGTTGGAATTTCTAACGGTCTCCACTAGTGGGTGGCTGGTAACTGCATCCCGGGTAGCGGAATTGATAATATCATCAAGCCGGGCATGGCCTCCTACCTCATTACCTACTGATTGTAAAAATACCAAGGCATCGCCAATCTTCCAGCGGGCAGTTGTGTCAACCCAGATGTATTTTTTATCTTTGGTCGGAATCTGATTAGGGTCGCCATCCCACTCAAGCAGCCGTTTTTCAAAATAATGCGCTTGCTGGATAAATGGTTTTTTAAAATGCAGCCCGGCAAAAGCTATCGGTTTCCCCACCGGCCGGCCAAACTGGGTAATTACCACCTGATTTGTTTCCGTTACAATATATATCAGCCCGCTAAAAACTGCGAAGATTGATAAAAAAAATATCACGACAATTGCGGTAAAAATTGTTTTCATTTGCTCGTTCCCCCTTCCCGACCAATATCTAATAACGGTAATATTGAAGATTGTTTTGGATCAGTTATATATTTTTGTTTGGCACGGGGTAAAACCTGCATCATGGTTTCAAGATATAATCTCTTCTTTGTTATTTCCGGCGATTTTTTATATTCAGCAAGCACGGTGGTAAATCTTTCTGCTTCTCCACGCGCGCGGTTTATTTTATCCAGCGCATACCCTTCGGCCTGACGTATCGCCCTTTCCGCCTCACCTTTTGCCTGGGGTATTGCTTTGTTATATGCCTCCCAGGCCTGGTTAATTACTCTTTCCTTCTCCTGTTTTGCCTCGTTAACCTCATTAAAAGCCGGTTTTACTTCATCCGGCGGGTTAACATCTAATAATTTAACCGTGACAATTTGTATGCCGGTATTATAACTATCTAATATCTTCTGCAGTTCTACTTGCACCATGGCATCAACTTCTTCTCTTTTTGTGGTCAAAACTTCATCTACTTTATAATCACCAACAAACCTGCGCATCACTACTTCAGACATATCCCGTACATTATCCCGGGGGTCCCTGGTACTAAACAGAAGTTTAACCGGGTCATTAATCCTAAATTGCACAATCCATCTTACATCTAAAGTGTTAAGATCTCCGGTAAGCATTTGCGATTCATCAAGATAGGACTGTTGTGAATATTCCGTCTTTACCCCTGCCTTTAATGTTCTTAGTCCAAATTCTTCTTTTAGGATGCGTTTTATCTTTACCGGAATTACCCGGTCAATACCAAAAGGCAGTTTCATATGTAACCCTGGTTCAGTAGTGGCACTATACTTGCCAAAACGGATCAACACACCCACCTCATCCGGACCAATAGAATAAATTATCCCGCTAAAAGCTATGAGCATTACTATACCGATAATTACAAACGGTATAATATTTCGGAGATAATTGTAATAATTGTTAATTTTCCTTTTTCCATCATTAATAATATCCTCCGGTCGAAAATCCATAATTTACCTCCTCACTGGCTAATAGGTTCTGTCAAAAATATCCGCACATTTTTCTAAGCAGCTACTAATGTTGCCGAGCAAAATGTAACCACAGTTTAACTCTAAGATAAACACATGTCAAGGCAAAAGAAGTTTTCGTGATTTCTCTCACCTAAACCTGTATCTTATGGTCTTAAATTTCCCGTCACGGATTAGCTTAACAAAGATGTCCTTATCCACCCCTAATTTATTAAATACCTCTATTGCCTTTTGAAAGCTCTCAATCCTTTCACCATTAACCGAATTTATCACATCACCGTCTTCTACCCCGGCCTGTTCAATAATACTGCCATGGGGAACTTTGTCTATTTTAAATCCAAGCATGGTCCCGGAGGCCTCATTAATCCACGGAGTAATACTTACTTGACTAACCATTGTGGCCATATTTACCGTATTCATCTCTTTTATAATTGAAACGCGGTCAACCCACATTTCATTTTCTGAAACCGGAGTAATTGCCGGGTTATCATTTGCCTGATATGTCCTGTCCAAAACTAATGTTACCCTTTGATCATCTTTTGCTAAAATTACTTCATCCTCATAAATTTCAACAATCGAAAACATCCGGATATTATCCCCAATCATATATATTCCCTGCTTGTTCGCTAAGATATCTTCAATAAACGCATATGATTTATTCCCCTGTACCACACCCAATAAACGCAGGTTTTTTATATAAGGATCGGTTTTTTGCTCAGTTGGAATACTCTGTTTTTTCTCTATAATAGTACTATTTGCGATAATTTCTTTTGGCAAAGTCTTTCTTTCAGTGCTTACTTCACAATTGCTTGTTTCAAAGGTAACTTTTTCTGTTGAATCAAATATCTTGCGAAAAAATAAGACACTACCTGCAAAACCGGCAATTATTAATAAAAAAATTAGTAAGCGGTTTAATATTTTCATATTATTATAAAAATAGAGACTGACCCAGCTTTTAAACCAGGTCAGTCGCAATAAGAACTTCTCTTGCCTTGTCCGCGCCGCGGATAAACGTTTATTTTTGCGGCGCAAAAATAAGCTTATAAATCCGGAGACAGATAAAGGGTAATCAAGGCGCCTTTCTCTGCATTAGTTATATTTGTCATACCGTCGGTTGTCCCGGAAATATTACTCTTTAATCCATCCAAACGCTGGTAAAATAACTCTTCTATAGTCTGCATCTGCTGCATCCTGGCAGCTTCATCTAACGCGTCAAACCCGCTAAATGCTCCCCAGCGGTTAAATTCAATGATCTCTACATCTTCTCTTATCCCCTGTAATGCCCCCCACATCAAGCGGTTAGGATCAGTAATCGGTGTAACCCCATCCCACTCTTTAGTATAATTACGTCTTGTAGACATCCATCCGGACATCATGTCTGGAATGCTAAGCGTATCCCGGGTATAGCTCAATGTGCCTCCATTTGATATTAGTGTTGTTAGCCATCTGCCGGTTACAACCATCATTATTGGCCAGTTTACCTGGTTCCCATTTGAATCATACCACTTAAACATATTTGTGGGTATATACATGTTCTTATCTGACTCACTAGCTCCGGCGCCAATTAGTACTGCGGCTAAACGGTCCCTTAGATCAATTATCTCAGCATCGGTTGCTTGAATACTGCTCATAAACGTATCAAAGGCTGCCTGCATAGTCACATTCATCGCACTGCCGGCCCGATCAACATCATCTGCGTCATCCGGCATATCATCGCCATTTACCGAAGCCTCAAAAGTTTGAAATAGTGAGATCATGGTATTTAGTAATGCAGTAGCTGCGGCATTATACCTGGCAATTTCTGCGGTGGTTGCACTAAGAGTGGTTAAGGCATTGTTATACCGGTTCATAAATTTATCCGCGCGTAATTTATCAATCGAGCGGCTGATTGTTGCATCTAATGATTTTCTTACATTACGTCTTAAGGTACCATCGGTTACTGCCTGCTCCATCAAAGGCACAACAATCACGCCCATTGCCTGAATTGCCATTAGAACGTCATCAGGATTTATCCCCGCGTCAACTGCCGCATCAATAAGATACTCCATAAGCCTGGCCGCGGCCTCTCCTCTTTTACTAAGCTCTCCTGATGCACCGCTGGTAAAATATTCATCTACGGCATCCTTGTATAACGAACTATAAGCAGATAAATTAGTAACAATATTCTGCCGAAACTGCGCCATCATTGCCGCGGTTGCCGGAGTGGCCCGGCTTGATGACCTCAGATATGCCTCAAAACCATCAGTTGTGCCGGTACCGTCAGTACCCTTTATACCTTTATAACAAAATGTTGCCATGGTTGCGATCTCAGTTGCGGTTACATCCGCAGAACGTACTAACAAATACCCAAATAATGCCAAAATCGGGTCATCACTTCCCGCCGCAGCAAACGCAGCAATGAAACCATTGGTCTGGGCATTGGTTACACTTGAGACACCTAAATTCAATGTTCCCCCGCTTGCTGGTGCCGGCACCACGGACCGGCGGGCAACGGTGCCGGTATCCGGAAGCGTAACGGTTATGGCAAGAAAATTATAAGTATCACTATTAGGTACCCCGGATACAGTAAATTCAAGTTTACCATTACTATCCGCCACCGCACTAGTACTTATGCCTAAACTATTTCCTAATAGTGTGGAGGTAAGTATACCATTACTCTGTACTGCTTCTACGCTGACATTATAGGGCTCACCCGGGGTTAAGGCAAAAGAAAGCTTCGGCATTAAAAAAACAGGTAATATTAAAAAAATCAGCATTATGCACTTTAAAGATGTTTTTCTTGTTTTCATCTATCAATCCCCCTGTTTTATACTTTTATTTTCCGGAACCACTGGCCGTACCAGTTGTTGTTGAAGTACTCGTTGTTCCTCCGCCACCATTACAGGCAATCCCTATACCCGCAACAATAATTAATAGCATCAGAATGATAATTTTAACCAATCCTTCCTTGAGATACATCTTTTCACCTCCTTAAATGACCCGCTAATAAAAATATTCCTTACAGCCGGCAGATCTGTAACCCTCCACAAAACATTGGCGGATATATTTTACATTATCCTTCTACACTTTTATTATACATCTATAAGAAAAAAATTCAATATTTTTCTTTTGCTCTCCCTCTGCTAAAGAAAAGACCCTTGATAAATTATCACTGTTAGCAATAATTTATTCCTTAAAAATTTTTAATTATTACACAAATAAGCAGCAGATATAAAACAAAAAAACCAATGATTGAACCTAACTCGATGATTAAAAAAATATACCCCTGCTTTATTTGTGAAAGTAATGATATTATAAATAGTAATCCGATTAGAAAAAGATATTTTCCCCACGTGTTTATTACGGGGATTTCTTGCGGCGGTTTGCGGAATGATAAATTTACAACTGGGAATAAAAAAATACTGATCGAACTGCCGGATAATAAACCAAGAAAAAACCTAATAAAACTTCCGCTATCAAAGATTAAACTTTCTCCGGCCATCAAAACCGGCAATAAGGCCGCCAGCAGGGATATTTTCGGCTGAGGTAGATTTCTGCCGTATCTGGTGCCTGAAATTTCTTGAAATAAAACTCCGATCAAAACTCCAAAATATACTCCCGTACACCGCGCACATAACGGCATAAAATATTGCTGAAAATAAAAGGTTTTATCTGGGGATTGGTGACAAAATGGCGAGAGAAATGTTTTAAGAAAAAGCTCCGCAGCCACGCGGTTTAAATTTTCCCGGATAACGATAACTGATGGGTAAAATTATCATTTCCTGGCAAGGGATCTGCCCAGTACACTAAACAATAATCAATATCATATCCCATAACATTAAATAATACATCTGCCTCTTTTCTCCAGCCAAACCCAAAAGTTAACGCCCGGTTAGATTTTGTTGAAGAATTTATATGCATTGCCCCAAAACGCAGAATAATTCGATCGTTAAAATAACGCTCTATTCCCAAGTTTATATCCTGGCTCATATTATTACTTCGCTTATCTGTCCGGCCGGTTATGTCATAGATATCCCAGGCAACAACCGTGTTTTCATTTAGCTGCCAGGAAAGTCCCGGTCTTAATATCCGCAAAATTCTGATCTTTTCGCCTAAAAGGTTATACGAGGGTTCGGTTATATTTTCCCAGAGCACGCCAATTGTTATTTTCTCCCCTTCCCATAAACAGGCAATATCCGTATTTATTATTTCCTCGGAATTTTTCATTAATGCGGTCTTTGCAGAAATATATTTATATTCTAAGCTTATACCCAAAGAAAACTGTTTATTAATTTCTTTTGCATAGGAAAACTTCCCAGTTTTTTCTACTGCCTTTACTGATGAAATTTTATAGCCTGAGCCTTCGTAAGAAATACCCACCCTGCCATAATCTTGAAATTCATTCCCGTCAGTGCCATAAAGTACCTCCACATAAGCAAAATAGTCATCCGGGAATAAGGTCGAAAAAATATAATCTTCCCGATTAGACACGGTTGCCGTATAGGTAAGCTTATTTTGTTTAACCCTTGTCATCCCTGCCGGATTCCAGCTCACCGCATGCGCATCATCAGCTACGGCAATAAATGCCCGGCCCATTGAGATCGGCCGCGCCCCGCCATCAGCGTATGCACCGCTTACAGTAGTCAAAATAAGCACGGCAATCAAAATGAATCTTCCCCGCAGCAAACAGTGGAATAGTTTTATACCCGGAAAATCCCTTGCTTTTTCCGACAATCTGACACCCCCGCTGGAAACAACATCAGTTTTACCAACTTCGTGCTTTAAGAATTTCATAAACACTCCTTAAAATGGCAGACAATTTACGTAGTATAAGCTGCTTAAATTTTATGATAACATCCGTCTGCAAATTTAATTCCTGCCCGCCAATCCCTCTCTCGCGAATGCCACCACGGTTGTCCGCCACAATAATGATCACAAAAATGATCTTTTATTTACAAAGCGGTTATACGTTTATTCTTTTGTATATTACAACGCCTCTACCCCATTGACCCGGGCGGTTTACTGCCGGGGTTTTTATAAATTTCCACCAATAAACATAAGATCAATAATAAAACGTGTCATTTTTTTTAGACTTTCATTATCGGCAATAATTTGTGCCAGGCCCGGGCTAATCTGATAATACATCCGTACAAAAAATCTGCTAATACAATTTTTTAACAAATAATTATCCCTTACGCAGGACAACACCCTAACCGGCCAGGCATGGTAATCCCCATAACAGGCCGTGGTAATAAAACAGCCGCCGCCGCTGCTGCTATTGCCTTCTCCGCCAACCCCAATAGCAACTGCACTGGCATTTACTGGCCGCGATATATTATTTGCCGTGTCTTTGCTAAATATAGAATAATAATAAGTTATGCCCCCTGAAATCGACCTATGACTATAGGTTACCGTTTCGCCTAGCGTAGAACTATATTCCGCTAACAATCTACCATCAGTGGAATTTACCGGGAATGTACCGTCTGTTCGATAGCGGATAACTACGCCGGAAAATCCAGGAGAATAGGGATTCTTCCAGTTTAAGGCAATCCAGCTTGCATCACCTATTGCCACCGGCGATGCACTAAACCCTATTGGCGCTGATAGGGTTAACGCATTATAAGCATTAATTCTGCCTCCAGAAACAATTTTCCCCGATAATCCCGGCAAACTATCTACGGAATTAATGATCAGTTGTCGCAGTTCTGCAGCAGTATATGTGGAACTATAAGAAAATAAAAGTGCCGCCAGCCCCGAAACAAACGGCGTAGCCATAGAAGTACCATCAGCAAAAATATAAGTGTTATCCGGGAAGGTGGAATAAATATTCACCCCAGGGGCAGCAACATCAACCGAATTAGCTCCATAATTTGAAAAGTGCGCCAGAGCATCATTTTGGTCAGAAGCGGCCACAGCAATTATATTAGAAAAGTCATAGCTTGCCGGATATAGAGGCGCCTCATCATTATTACTCGCTTCATTTCCCGCAGCCGCCACAAATGAAATACTTGCATTATTAACACTTTCCATCGCACTTTGTTCAGCATAGTCAATAAAACAACCACCATAGCTGGCATTTATTACTTTTGCACCATTAGCAATTGCATAATTTATTGAGGCAATGATCGTACTTGTAGTAGCTGTACCTAAAATATCAAATGCCTGAAGCGGCATTATTTTTATCTGCCAGCATACACCAGTAACACCGGCTGTATTATTCCCGACCGCACCAATAATCCCTGACACATGTGTACCGTGGCCCACAAGGTTAGAATCGCTGGGGGTATTATCCCCATCAACAAAATCCCAGCCATTAATATCATCAATATAACCATTGCCATCATCATCTATACCATTTGCGGCAATTTCATCAGTATTTATCCAAATATTCGCGGCAATGTCCGGATGATCCAAATCTATTCCGGTATCAACTACCGCAACCACAACGCTGCTCGAACCGGTATGCAGGTCCCATGCCTCGGGCGCATCAATATCAGCATCATTGGTACCAGTCGTGCTATTTACAGTTTGTCCGGTATTATGCAATCCCCAAAGGCGGGAAAAATATGTATCATCAGGTGTATTCGAGAATAGCTTTCTTATCCCAATGTAATTCGGCTGTACAAATTCTACGTCTTCTCTTTGCGAATACTGTGTAACTGCTTCTTCAACACTCATTCCTGAAGGCAATTGCAGCCAAGATATACCTATTTGGTCATAATCTCTAATTAAACATAGACCATTACTTTGCACCATAGCATTGATAACTGCCTGTTCAGTTGTTGATTTAAACTTTATTAAAATCTCACCGGGCACATATTCCTGTATCTCTTGTGCAAAACAAAAGTCAGATATTAGTAAAGCATTTAAAACTACTATAATAATTAAAAAGCTTTTTTCTCTCATTTTCTATTTTCCTCTTAGAAAGCTTCTTACTCTTTACCGCTTATTTTTACTAGTTACTGCATCCTTTAAGTCAAGTACCACCACCAAAGGTGGTGGCTTGCGGTTTAAATTTACTCATACAGTCATTTTATCATATTTCGTTTCTCCGGCATAGCCTTCTGTCCATCACCACCTGCTTAGCAGGTGGTTTTCCACATCTCAATAAATAT
>JBDRCZ010000102.1:0-2088 GCA_043821285.1 Candidatus Omnitrophota bacterium
TATAGGTGACAAATATTATATAGCTTATTATAGTTTTTTTCTTCATTTGACGATCTCCCTGCAAAATATCACTTATTTATTATCTCCTTCATTATTCATTAAATATATCATCGGAAATCCCGGTGTTTATCTGGATATTACTAAGGATTCTTGTAGTAGTATACCCAGGCACATTATCACTATATTGTTTCTCTATTTCCTTTTGATACACCCAGATCCCGTTTATCTTAGTAAAATCAAGATATTCTGTTACCATAAGAAACCTGCCCATTTTATCTCTTGAATATTCCTCTCTTTTTATAACAACTCCGCGATTGTAATCTATATAATTTAATTTATAATATTCTTTTCTCTGTTGTATGCTTACTTCTGGCTGAATCACATATATTTTATTTTCCGGGTCAAACGCTACAATACTGCCTTTCTTAAATTTCTGTGGATATATAAATATATGCAAAAACGCTGATGGCGACCCTTCTTCCAATACCGGATAAATCTGTTCTATCTTTTGTTTCTTCCCTTTTATCCATACCTTACATTTTCTATACGGGTCAGACCCATAAGAATCCGTAGTTACTTCCATAACTGCTGTAAGATCTTCAATGTTTTCATAGTTTTTATTAACCCCCTCCATTATCTTTTCTACAGTCATGTTTGTGGAAATTGTCTCTACAGTAAATACGGTGTTTATTGAAGGGTTATTACTGCAATATGCCTTTATCCTTTCCACTTGACCCGGGATGTTTCCAGTAGTATATGTTGTGTATGCCCCGCCTAAATAAGTAGTTTTTGCTGAAGGTTCAACAATACTCCCATTGCCTTGTTCCACTAAAAAACCAACCTCTTTGTCCTGGAGCGGGTTATTATTTTTATCGGTCAACTTTACTCCTAAGTCTACTTCTGCACCCGCGACTACTTTAGAAAATACCCCGAACTTAATCTGCTCCATGTTCGCCGGCCTACCATGCACGGTATATATCTCAAAAGTATAATTTGCCTGGGGAGCGTCTTTTGCCTCAGCAATAAAACGGTTCCTCACAGATGCATCCTTATCTGTGGTAAACGCTACTGTTACCTCTCCATAGTTATTCGTAATATATTCCTCCTGCGGAAAACTCCCCGCGCCTTCTATTACCCTGAATACTATTCTTTCCCCTGCCCCTGCCGGGATAAAATTAATCTTTAGTCTTACAGTAACCTGATAAATATCCCCAGCTACCGGTATACCCAGACAAGACCCCTTACTGACAGGATAAATATGATAAAATTTTAACTCCGGACTATTAACTACAATTGAATCTTTATATTCATTGTCGTCCTCATCACTTACATCAACTGTTAACACCGTCTTAACCCAATCTAAATTCACTCGTTCTAATTCAAAAGCATTATCCTTTACATAACCGCCATTACCCCCGCTAACGTATACATGTTTCATCCCATCTCCGGCCTTACCGCTTACCACAATCGGGGAAACATTAATTATTGCATTATCTTCGGGTGAAGTTATCTCCACCTTATCCATGTCCGGCTGATAATCTATCTCTACTGACTTTGTGGAAGTATTACCAGCAGCATCCGCAGCTGTTACATTAATTGTAGTTATCCCTTTATTTAACTTAGGCCTTGCCAAAAACATGGCTCTATATTCACACTGATTAATGATCTCTGCTGCTGTCCCATTAACCTCTATCTTAACCACATTACGGCCAACACCACCGTATACAATATTACTGCGTGTTATGTCATTGGCAGCCGGTGTAGATATATTAATAAAAGGTGCACCTGTATCTTCTTCAGCCTGGGCATATCCATTAAATACCAGTGCGAATGATAACAATATTAATACAAAAATTTTTATCCGCATTTTTCTTTCCTCCTCTTTAAACAGTATAATCAAAATTTTTGTAGTTACTGCTGAAATACCCAGCAGTAACGCAGATTATTGCTGATTTTGCGTTAGAATTTATCCCGTGCACAAATATTATTGGATACGCAGAATATCCCTCATACGTTCGCTCCTCTGAAACCGCATCTGCACATGTAAAAAATAAAATATAGGTGACAAATATTATATAGCTTATTATA
>JBDRCZ010000103.1:0-19342 GCA_043821285.1 Candidatus Omnitrophota bacterium
CGATAGATGATAGCATATTGGGGGAAAGAACCGCCTAAGATTATGAAAGATTTCCAATCGGATAAATTTTGTATTTTTTCAGCAATTTCATGGAGTTCAGAATAGGTTCCTGTTAACAGTTTGTAATCGTAAATCAAAACAATATCTTTTCTGCTTATATTTAAAAAGCTCAGAAAGGAATTTATCCTGTCATTAAAATCTGCAGAAGATATATCAGCATAATCAATCCTTAATATCGAATGTCAGTTTTATGTTCAATGATATAGGGATCAAGAAACGCTTTGCGGGTACCCCAACTCTCAAAAAATTTTTTAGTAGTTTTCTTGATGCCAGTGTTAAGCTTATTATGGTCTTGAGTGCTAAAATACCATAGAGTAGGCTCAATGATGGGAGCTATAACATCTTTTTCTTTGTCTTTGAGCTCTTTTAGTGCAAGCCATTCGGATTGTTTTAATCTCAATACAGGCGCATATATCATTTTACTCTCCATTTAGCGTAGGGAAAATGTTTGCGAACTTCCTTATTGCCGATAAGGTTGTTTAATATCCTGTAGTGGTTAGAGTTGTGCCGTATATATCCTGCGACAATAGCTACATCTATTGCTAATTTTTGGGCAAGCATTCTTGCTGCTGCAGGTGATGAGCTTAATTTACTTGCTGGACTGTTTTTCCATATTGATGAAGGGATGAATGTTTCACTAGCTAAAGAATCCGCTGCTGTTTCAAGAGGGTCATTGCCAGCATCTGATTCTAAATCATCATAGATAATATCATTTTCATTTTTTAGATGTAATTTTAAGTGAGCAAGCTCATGAATTAAGCAAAACCAAAAATTGTCTAAACGATCATATCTCAATGTTAATCCAATAATAGGCCCGTTATTAGTCATTATTGCAGCTCCATCAAGATAAGTTTTTGGAAAATGCGGTTCTATTACAAGAATTATTCCATATTTTTTTAAAAAATCCTGAGCTAAGGCAGGGGAGTTGTTTCTTGTGCTTAATTGAATTAGTTTTTTAAAGAAATCATCAGTTAATACTTTAGAGTTATAGTGCGTGCTTCCTCGCATTTTTTTCGCTAGCATAATAACCCGTGCCTTCCAAATAAAAAGAGCATATTTATCCATCTCTTTTGCCGAGCGAATATGATTTGTTTGACGTAATAATGCTGGTACTGCAATATGCTGTTGTATTGGTTGCAGAAAAGAAGTAATGATCTCTGCGGCATTTTTGCTAATGTCATCAATCCAGCCGCGTTTTTTCATTTCTTTTAATGGAAACTTATCCCAATTTATTGATTCTGAATGGGCTTGTTCTCCTACAAGAGATTCTAAAGGAATGCCAAGTCCTGTATGTAGGGCTCGAATCATTGAAAGAGTAAGTGTTCTTTTGCCTGAAAGAATTTCCGAAACCTTGCTTCTATTGCCAATGTAGGGTATTAGGTCTCTGTGGGAAAGATTCTCTTGCTCCATTCTGAATTTAATCGCTTCAATAGGATTGGGAGCTTCAAAAACAAAATTTTTTTCCTCATAGTCTTTTACTAAAAGAGAAAGGAGCGCTAGCTTATGTGCGTCAGTAGATCCCTTTGAAGGATTTTTATCCAGCAAAGCTTCAAGCAGCTCTAGAGCTGCTTCATAGTCCTTTTGTGTTTTAATGAGTTTTATATCCATAAAATTCACCCCTTTTCGTACCACTTGCTATATTCGGCATGAGTGCCGAATCGCTTAATGATTATAGTTTCTCTTCCATAGTAAATCTTTGTTTCCAGCCGATACTTTTTTCCTTTAATGTTAAAAATAACTATAGTATTGCCAAGATTACTAGCTGTTTGAAATTTCTTTTTAATGTCATGAAAAGAATACCATTTGGCTGCTTTTGCTTCCGTAAGCCATGAATTAAGTTGTTCTCTGCACTCGGCATACTTTTGTTTTGCTTTTTCAAGGTTGCCAATTCCGTTGACTATCATTATTTCTCCAACACATCAATGTTCCCATTTATATAACAATGATACCATATTGGGAACAAATTGTCAAGAATATTGTGAACTTTTTTAAGTATTGGGGAAGGCTGGTTCGGCGCGCAGGGAGCGGATACGCCGAAGGCGTAAGAGCCCGAGCATAGAGAGACTGCTTGAGAAAAGCGAGCGGCCCAGCGAGCGAGGCAGTGAGCCGAAGCCCAAGCTGAGGCGAACGGTGAAAACACCACCAACGCAGCCTGCCCGAAGGGTACGGGGGCGGTGCATTAATTACTTAAAGGTTCTTTCTCTTACAAGCGTGCATTATATTCGGAATCATAAACGGCATCTCACAGTTTAAACTCAACCTAATTCTGGGGTTTATCTTTTTCCCAACCACAGATATTTTACAAATTTTTTACAAATATTTTGCAGGTCCATGACAACTGTGGTTCGGTTTTATGATACATTTGAAATAGAAAGGGAAGAGAGATGGGAATAAAAGATATGTTTATGGTCAAAGGGGGTGATTTTATGAGGAAGATATTGATTTGTGCTTTTGTTTTTTTGTGGTTGTTTAGCATGAGTATAGTGGGATTGTCAGGAGCCTGGGCAGAGAATGCCGAGGCAATAAAAAATATGATCGGCCGGATGGATGTGGGAGAGCCGGTGCATTATGAAAATTTAACAATAATTCCGCTTTACTCTGCCCGGGTAACAGACCATACCCCATACACAACCTTAGAGCAGGCCCTGGAAAATAATCGGCTTAAAATCACAGAAATCGACGGAGGACAGGTGCCTACGGTAAAATTAACGAACCTTTCGGATAAATACATCTTTATTATGGGAGGTGAGATATTAACCGGATGTAAACAAGACAGGATTATTGGTAGAGATGTGTTGATTAAGCCGGGAAGTAAGCACGTGGTTGTGCCGGTTTATTGTGTAGAGCAGGGACGGTGGACTTACCAATCAAAGGATTTTTATAGTAAAAACAATTTAGGAACACCGGACCTGCGTGCGGAAGCACAGACGGGAAGCTCTGCGGCACAGGGGAAAATATGGGACAAAATCTCCCGGGTTTCTGCCGGATTAGATGTGCAATCAACAACAAATTCGTATCAGGCCATCTATGAGGATAAAAATGTTAAAGATAGGATAATGACGATTGAACAAAAGATGGGAAGTATACCGCATTTGTTCCCGGACACGATTGGGGTTATTGTCGGGGTAGGCGGGAAAATTATAAGTGTAGACATTTTTGCCAGTCCCTTTCTTTTTCAGCAGCTCTGGCCTAAAATAATCAAAGCCAGCGCGATGTCCGCAGTAACTATGGAAATTACCGGTAATTTGACCCAAGAGGATGCAGTTAAGTTTTTAAGAAAATTACATAATAATGATTACTTGCAAAGGCCGGCTATTGACTTGGGGTTTGAATATTTCTTTGCGGATAAGTTGTTAAGTGTTAATTCCCTTATTTTCCGGAATGTGGTTATTCACCTTGCCGGATTTCCTCAACAGGAAGATAAGGCTGAACAACGAAGAAAAAACAATGATCAAGAAAGGCGGATCCCGGTTATCAGGAGATAGCTGATTATTAATGCTTACTCCTGACATGAAGGTGTTTTTCGTGAAAGCTTCGGGGTTCTTTGAGAATCAAAAGGAAAAATTTAAAAACCGTAAGTTTTATATTACAATTTACCCGCGCCAGTACAAAAGATGATTGAGAAATGTTCTGGTGCGGATAGGTTGGAGGAGGGAAAATAAAATGAAAAAGATAACATTTTTTGTACTGGTAAGTATTTTTTGCATCGGATTATTTTATAGCAGATTGGTAGAAGCAACCGTAAGTGTAAATATAGACGTCGATAAACCAATTGTTTTGGCTCAAGAAGGAGAAAATGTTGTTATTAAAGTGGGCTTGTCAGGGGATAAGCGAAAAATAAAGGTTAACCGCAAACCGCTTAATATTGCAATTGTGCTGGATAAATCCGGGTCCATGGCTAGCGGGCAAAAGATGGAAAACGCAAAACGCGGGGCAATAGAATTAATCCAGCGCTTGACAAAGGAGGATATTTTTTCGTTGATTACTTATGATAGCTCGGCAAGGGTTTTAATCCCGGCGCAACGGATGCAGAATAAAGATTCTGTGGTAGAATTAATAAAAACGATAACTGCTGGCGGCTCAACCGCGCTTTTTGATGGCGTAAGTTTTGGCGTTTCGGAACTACGCAAGAATATCGCGGGAGATTATCTTGACCGGATATTGCTTCTTTCTGACGGTATTGCTAATGTTGGTCATTCTTCAACAGCGGAATTAGGACAATATGGTGGTTTGCTTAATAAGGAAGGAATAGTGGTTTCAACTGTTGGGGTAGGCCTTGATTATAATGAAGATTTAATGACCGCACTGGCGCAGAAAAGCACGGGTAATTCTTATTTTGCCAAAGATAGTGACCAACTGCCGGAGATATTTGCCGAAGAGGTAGGAGAGGCAATGACGATTATGGCAAAAAATATAAAGATTGATTTGGATATTTTAGGGGAGGCTGTGCCAGAGATAATAATTGGCCGGGAGGGCATTATTAAAGGGAAAACAATGCAGGTAACCATTGGTAATTTGTATGGGAAAAATGGGAAATATGCCCTTTTTGAAGTTCAGGTTCCTCCGTCCGAGCATGGCAGAAAGGTTAAGATTGCGAGAATAAATGTAGAATATACGGACCCGTACTTAAATCAGGTGGTCAGAAAAAATCAGGACATTTTCATCAGCTACGACAAAAATAAAGAGCTGGTTGCGAAAAAACAGAACAAACAGATATTAAAAGAGGCAGCACTTACCAGAATCTCAGCGGTAAAAAATAAGGTTATTACCTTAACCGATAAAGGCGATTACGAGCAAGCTGTTCAGCTGATGTCAGGGAATACTGCTTTACTTGAAAAAACAGCCCAGCAGTGCGATAATGATAAAGAGCTGTTGGCTGTGGCGGAAAAGTGCCAGGTGTTATCAAACGATATCTCTCAGAACAAAGGATTAACTAATAAATTTAGAAAACAGGTAAGAAATGAGGCGTATACCCAGATTGAACAGCAGAGGTTTGTTAATTGTCAGGAATGACTAATGCATCGCTTGAATGTCAGAAATTTATTTGACAGTGTACTAGTGCATCGTGACATAAATTTGTGACATTTAGGCGATGCACTAAAAGGGGGTGCGGGGGAGATTGTCCCCCGCGTTTGGGGGGTGCAAAGCTTGCGAAGCGAGCGCCGAAGGGGGGCTTGCCCCCCTAGCGGAAGTACACTGTCAACATAAACTTCTATCAGAAATTAAGGTCACAGTGTACTAGTGGTGCGGTGATGAGAAAAAATAGGATAATACAATATTTAGGGATAGTCTTTTTTATCGCGGTAATCGTACCTTGTGTGGTGCTTAGCAGTATTGCGGTGCGGGCGATTAGTCATGAAGAGGCGTTTATAGAAAAACAGATAGAAAAAAATTTAATCGCAGAAGTTACCCATGTTGCTTCACTGATAGAACAGCAGATCATCTTATCCCAGCAGGAGCTTACGGCAACCGTGGCAATTGACCGTTTGCAAGAACCAGAAAAATATCTGAAGACATGGAAAGATAAGTCCCCGCTTGTTTCTGTCCCGTTTTTAATATCTCCTGCGCAAGAGATCCTCTGGCCAAGATATGGAAAAGACCTAAGTGAAGAAGAACGGATTTTTCTCGATTGGAACCGGGGGTTTATTGCGGATGAAGTACGTGTGCCGGTATATGAAAATATTGCAGTTGTTTATAAAGAAAAGATTCTAAAAGATGCACAAAGTATTGCTTTGTCCGCTGCGCCGTCATCGGCTCAGGTTATACAGGGACAAGTCGTAACACAAAGTGATATTAGTAAAGCGCAGCAAGAGGATAAAGAGATTAAGGGTTTGGAAAATTTAGACCAACAAAGGAGTAACCGGATTATTGCAACACAACAGGCAATTAGTGAATTTCAACAGAATGCGCCACTGCGCGCAGAAGTTTATCAACAAGCAGAACAGACAGGCAAACAAGTTGAATATAGAGTAGTAGATTTGAACAAGAAAAGACAAGCAAAAAATAAAAACGAATATCGTGATAAACTTCAAAGGGAACAGTCCATTTTTATTGCTGAGCCGCAAAAATTTAGTCAAATTATTGACCAGACAAGTGAAGGAATTGTCCCGCGGTTTATTGAAGATAAACTGCGCTTGCTTTTCTGGAAGAGGATTCAAGATGATTATATTGTTGGCTGTGTCATTAGTCAGACAGTGCTAAATGAAAAAATTTTGGGAGTTCTTCCAAATATTTATACGCCGGTAAGAATACTAACAGTAATTAATGAACACGGACGTCCGCTGGTTACTCCTGTGGAAAAAAAAGAACGGGACTGGAAAAAACCAATAACTGCTCGTGAAATAGGTTCTTTTTTGCCCCGCTGGGAGGTTACCGCATATCTTACCGACCCGGATATTGTCTCGGCAAAAGCGCGGCTTACGGAAAATATTATTTGGATACTTATATTCATTATGGTTGTTTCTGTGCTCACCGGAGGGACGCTAATTTTAAGATCACTACATAGTCAGATGATCTTAGCTCAGCAGAAAAGCACCTTTGTCGCTAATGTTTCCCATGAGCTTAAAACTCCATTGACTTCGATTAAGATGTTTGCGGAAATGCTTATGCAGAAGCGTCAACCGGATGAACAGAAAAAGCAAACATACTTGAGCCTAATGGCTTCTGAAGCAGAACGCCTTTCCCGGTTGATTAATAATGTACTAGATTTTTCCCGGCGTAGTGAAGGAAAAAAACGGTATAATATTAAGCAGGTAAATATTGTTTCTTTATGCCGGGAGATTATTGAAAGTCAAAGACCGCGGATAGAGCATAACGGGTTTAAATTAAGTTTAACAGCAGAAAAAGAGCAGATTTTTATATCCGCGGATGAAGAAGCGATAAAACAAGTGATATTAAATCTCCTCTCAAATGCGGAAAAATATTCAATGGATAAAAAAGAAATCGAGTGTAAGGTCTTTACCCATGGAAGGGAAGTATTTGTTAATATAGAGGACCGGGGTATTGGAGTGGCAAAGCAGGATGCAAAGCTGATATTTAAAGAATTTTATCGTGTTGATGATTCGCTTACCGCTTGCGTGAGAGGGACCGGTCTGGGGCTATCTATTTCTCAAAAAATAATCCAAGACCATCGTGGTAACATCTTATACTTTGCCCGCGAAGAGGGAGGAAGTATTTTTCAAATAAGATTACCACAAGAGGAGGTAAAAGAGGGTGAAGCAGAAGATACTGATTGTTGAAGATGATCCGGCGATTCTCATCGGACTTGTTGACCTTTGTCAGGCCGAAGGATATAATGTTGTTTATGAAAGAAATGGTGCTGCCGCCATAAGGCTGTATGAGCAGGAGAATCCAGACCTGATTTTACTGGATATTATGATCCCGGAAAAAAACGGATATGATGTCTGTAGAGAAATCCGTAAGAAAGATATGCAGACACCAATTTTAATGCTTACGGCAAAATCAGAAGAGGTTGATAAAGTCGTGGGACTAGAGATTGGGGCAGATGATTATATTGTAAAACCTTTTGGCGTAAAAGAGCTGTTGGCACGTATTCACGCGATATTACGCCGCACGAATAACAAAGAGACGAAAAAAGACAACCGTTTGATAACCTTTGGAGATGTTACAATTGACCCTAAAACATTAAAAGGGACAAAGGGCAAAAGGCAGTTTTCTGTTAGCAGGCGTGAGGTAAAATTACTGCAGCTATTTATGCAGCATGATGCCGAGGTTATGGACCGGGGGGATATTCTAAGTGAGGTATGGGGTATAAACTATGCCGGGACAACGCGAACATTAGATCAACATATTGTTAAACTGCGCCAAAAGATAGAAAATAATCTGGCAAATCCACAGCATATTAAGACCGTTCATGGGGTAGGATATCAATTTTTTAAATAACGGCATAAGTTACAGCAGCAAGGATAAGCTAACTTCAGGAAAAGATTAGCCGGACAATTCGCGATAAAGGGCAAATAACAAATAGTGCTAAACCTAAAACGCCGGCAGCGTTCCTACGGAAAACCAAATAAAAAAACGAAGACAAAACGAAGACAATTTTGCTTGACTTCTTAATAATCCGTTGTAAAATAATAGTACACTATACAGGTCCTCTTATATGAGGGTAATAGGGAAACCCGTTAAAATCGGGTACGGTCCCGCCGCTGTAATCCGTTTTTTTTTCTTTCAAGAAAATCGCCTTTGGTAATAAGATGCTTGCGATTTTCCCGTGGTTAGGAAAGTATTTTGCCTATGCCCGCTTGTGCCCGCAAGGGTACAAGCGGGCATACTTTCCTATTGTCATGAAGAAAAAAGAACTCTTTTAATATCTTGTGCCACTATCTGTTTTGTAGGATGGGAAGGCTGCTAAAAGAGAAGGAGAGTCAGAAGACCTGCCTGTATAAAATAAACAGTTGCCACGAAAAAAATGTGGCAGGATTAGTTCCTCGCGGAAGGGTAAAGATAAAAATCAGGGTGCAACCCGCCATACCGCTTGGCGGGTTTTTTGGTTTAAGACATAATTTTGTGACGGGTAATTTCAAATGTCAAAGCGCAAATCTCAAATTAATCATTTAATTTTCTCAATACGCAATACTCAATACGCGATACGAACATTATGAAATTGTTCCTTATCCGGCATGGAGAGACTAATTACAACCAGCAGAGAAAATATTGCGGGTTTAGTGATGAGCCTTTGAATAAAACTGGCAAAACGCAGGTAAAAAAGCTTTTTTGTAACATAAAGAACGAAGAGATAGATCGGGTTTATGCCAGTGACTTAAAACGCGCGGTACAGTCTGCACAGCTGATTTTTCCACATAGAGCAGTTGAACAGATTGTAGATTTCCGGGAGATGAATTTTGGCGTTTTCGAAGGGCTAACTCATGACCAGATTCTTGTAAAATACCCCCGGCTGTATAATCGATGGCTTAAGAACCCGGCAAGAGTTAATATTCCAAAAGGTGAAAATTTGAAAATTTTGGATAAGCGGGTTAATACCAGGTTAGCCAAAATAATTTCTCAAAACCAGGGTAAAACAATTGCCCTGGTCGCCCACGGCGGGGTAGTTGCGGTTATTTTATGCCGGGTGCTGAATGTAGGTCTGGAAAAGTTCTGGCAGATGATTCAGCGTAATACGGCTTTAAATGTTATTGAATATTCCAACGGAACTCAACCAAGGGTGATAAAAATAGATGCTCCACCGCTAAACCCGTGGCAGCTAAAAAAATTAGACAGGATTGACCGGATCGTCAGGATAAAAAAACAAAAAATTTTTATTTTAGGAAGCACACAAGTGCGCCAAGGGAAATCTAAATAAAGAATCTCTCTAACTTCTTTATAGCGACTTCGTGTCCTTCGTGATAAAATAACTTTTATCTTAAATTCACGCATTATTCAGGATAATTTATGGTTAAAAATATGAGAAGATTTATCGTTATACTCGGGGGGGTGAAGAGCGGCAAGAGCAGGTACGCAATTTCCCTGGCAAAGAAATATCAAAAGAAGGTCGTGTTTGTGGCAACTGCTGAGGCATTGGATCGTGAAATGAAGGAGAGAATAAAATTGCATAAACGCTCCAGACCCGCGAGTTGGAAGGTGGTTGAAGAAAGAAGTAATCTTGTAAAAATTTTGCCGCTTTTAGCAAAACAATATGCGGTAATCATGGTTGATTGTATTGGACTATTGGTTTCTAATATGCTGATGGATGGGTTAAAAGATAAACAAATAGAAAGACAGTTAAATGGACTTGTCCGAACAATCGCCGGACTTAAAATAATAACCATTATTGTATCTAATGATGTTGGTTGTGGAATTGTGCCGGCAGATACCCTGTCCCGCAGATTTCGTGATTTAGTAGGCATAGTAAATCAGCAGCTTGCCATGCGGGCAGATGAGGTTGTTTTTATGCAGGCGGGAATAGCGGTTAGAATTAAGAGCGGGGAGTAAAAGGTAACGGTTAGGTAATAATACTCGTATTGTGTATTGAGTATCGGGGATAGAGCATCAAAAAACAGAATACAGAAATCAGAAGACAGAAAAAATAACACATAAAAATATAAAACGCAATACACAATACTGAATACTCAATACAAAATCATGCTTAGTTCTGGCTTGTCCAGGGTGGGAGAAATTATGGGGAAATTACAAGAAACAATACAACAGATTGAAAGAATAGATTTTTCTTTGGCAGAAAAAACGCAAAACCAGCTGGATAGTTTAACAAAGCCTCAGGGTAGCTTAGGCCGGCTGGAGGAGTTGGCCAAACAGGTTGTTGAAATTACCAGGAAAGAAAAACCCTCGCTTAAAAATAAGGTTATATTTACGATGGCCGGTGATCATGGGGTTACCGAAGAAGGAGTGAGTGCTTTTCCCCAAGAAGTTACCGCACAAATGGTCGATAATTTCTTGCAGGGTGGCGCCGGGATTAATGTTTTAAGCCGGCACGTGGGCGCGAGAGTTGTGGTCTGTGATATGGGAACGGCTAAAGAAATCCAAAATCCAAAATCCCTGCCTGAGGCGGGGCCGCCTCAGGCGGACAAAACCAAAAATTTTAAAGAAAAAAAGATTGCCTTTGGAACGAAGAATATGGTAAAAGGGCCGGCAATGACATTTCAAGAAGCGATGCGGGCTATTGAAAATGGGATTTGTGTGTTTGAAGAGGAATTTGAGAAGGGGATTGATGTTGTTGGAACCGGGGATATGGGGATTGGGAACACAACGCCTTCGAGCGCAATTACCGCAGTTATTACTGGTAGACCGGTTAAAGAGGTAACTGGTAAAGGAACCGGGATTGATGACCAAGCATTATTCGCGAAGATTAAAACTATTGAAAAGGCCATCGCAATGAATAAACCAAATGCCGAAAATGCTATTGATGTGTTAGCTAAGGTCGGGGGATTTGAGATTGGCGGGATCGCCGGGGTGATTTTAGCCGCTGCCGCACATCGGGTACCTGTGGTTATAGACGGTTTTATCTCAGGTGCCGGAGCATTAATTGCTTATAAACTTGAGCCGAAAGTAAAAGATTATATGATTGCCGGGCATTGTTCCGTGGAAAAAGGACACAAAATCCTGCTTGAACATCTTAGCCTGCGTCCATTGCTCGATCTTAACCTTCGCCTGGGAGAAGGGACGGGTGCGGCCTTAGGCATTGGACTGGTAGAGGCCGCGGTTAAGATTTTAACGGAGATGGCGACGTTTCGTGATGCAGAAGTGTCAGAGAAAATAAATAGTTACTAACTGTTGCAACAGGCGAATTCCAAATAACAAATTAATAATTTAATAAAAAAATGTCAAAAAGAAACAAAAAGTTAAAAAATCTTTTAGAGATTAAAATATTCAAAGATTCATTTGGATTTTGGAATTTGACATTAAATATTACGGAATCCATTTACTGGATTGATTGGATTATATAACCAAAAAGGGGTGAACACGATGAAATATTTCTTGCTGGCTTTGCAGTTTTTGACGGTTTTTCCGGTAGATACTCATGAAAAGCCTTCGCATAAAGATTTTGGCCGGGCGTTGGCTTATTTTCCGGTTGTCGGGCTTTGTATTGGTTTATTGCTGGTGTTGGTTTTGCTTGTGTTTAATTTTTTGCCGCAAGCAGTGATTGCGGCATTGCTGCTCATTGTTTGTGCAGCTATTACCGGGGGGCTGCATTTGGATGGGTTTATTGATACCTGTGATGGGCTCGGCGCGGGAAAAACACCAGAAGAGAGTTTGGAGATTATGCATAGCAGTACTACCGGGGCGATTGGGGTTGTTGCGATTGTCCTGCTGCTAATTTTAAAATATACCATTTTTATCAGTATCCCGGATAATGTGTTATGGAAATTGCTGATTTTAATGGTTGTATTTGCCAGATGGATACAAGTATGGACGTGTTTTTTTTCTAAATATGTACGGGAGGATGGTAAAGCAAAACATTTTGTCGAACAGGCCGCAAAAGAAGAGGTAAAAACCGGGCTGATATTTACTGTTTGTGCGTTTGTATTGCTGCTCGGGATAAAAGGGCTGGTCTTGTTTTTTGTTTCTTTGATGCCGGTGTATGTGTTTGTGAATTGGATTGAGAAAAAGATTGGCGGGATGACCGGAGACACGATTGGCGCAGTAAGTGAAGCCGCGGAAATATCACTGCTGCTTTTTGGGCTGATGCTCGTGGGATAGTTTACCCCATTAGAGAAAGCCGCTGAATTTATTCAGCGGTTATTACCTTATAAAACTGACGGTGATTTAATGCCACTGTAGATTATTATTTTTTGCAGAGCCACGGATTTTCACAGATGTTGCACAATTAATATATAAAACTTGACAAAACTACAACAATATGATATACTTTATTAAAGAGAGATAAAAACATTTAAAATTTAATTGTGTGATTTGTAAAATCCGAAAAGGCAAACTCGCTGAAAGGCGAGGGCTCTGAGATAACTAACATATTATATTGTATATTTTAGTTATCTTGGACCTGGCAAGACTTAAACTTGAGCCAGGGCAAAGCAACGGGTCTAAAGCTTTACTGCTATGACGGCCGGGCCTGCCAATTAAAGCTTAAAAAAATTTAATTGACGTACCGAAAACGTAAAGCGATACATTTAGATAGCCGAGCTGCCGAAGATAAAAGCAGTTCGGCTATTTTTTTACCACAAACTAAAAAAGGGGGGGAATTGTTATGAATAAGAAAATAAAAATCACCGGTATATTTGTAACAGCAATGTTTTTAACCGGAACATTATTGCAGGCCGCGCCAGTGGAAAATTGGAATGTTTATAATACAAATGATCTCCAGCGGCAAAATTGTCAAACCAGACAAAACATGATTAAGGAAGGTGATATTCTGACGATTAAGCATGAAGCAGTAGGCTGCCAGATAAATTCCAATACTCAGGAAACAACTTCTGAGACAATGAAAGTTACAATCACCGGATTAAAAGAAGCAGATACTAATTTGCCGGACATGGTCTGCCTTTTATCAGCAGATGCAAATAATTATACTGCCGGAGAAATTACCACTTCATTATTAAGAGCAGGTTTTGATAGTGCGAATGTTTATAATGCCTTAATTAGTGCTGGGTTTTCGGAAAATGAAGCGATGGGAGCAATGCCGACTTTTACACAGCCCTCAATGGATGTGATAAGAAATATAGTTCTATCGCCGGATGAATCCAATTACATGGACCCGGTGGAGATTCCAGTAGTTACATCTGAACCTATAGCTCAGGTAGATGATCTTATGTTACCACGATACTGGGTGGTAAAAACACCTAGCCAGTATGCTAAACTTTGGGGCATGCTTTATCAATTGACTCAAGCTGAAAACCCAATTGAGTTTGCCAAACAACATCTTATAGATTTCATAATTGGTGATAATAATGTGCTTCAGGTAAGAGTAATAATTGAGCTAAAAGAAGGAGCAGAGCTTCCTGAAGGTATTACAATAGAATCTCAATATAAAAATGCAGTTCAGGCTTTAGTTAACATAGATCAACTCTTGGAGTTAGCTGCTCTTGATAATATAGATTTCATACGGATACCTTTTAGGGCAGTGTTGGATGGAAATCGATCCCCAGTAGACCCGGATATTCGTCCGATAGATATGCCAGTATTAACCCCTGATAACAAACCACAGCCGCCGGTGGATAAGATAACCGAAACAGTTCCAGCGCCGGATGAATCCAATTGTATGGACCCGGTAGAGATGCCGGTATTAATTCCGGATAACAAGCCACTGCCGCCTATGGATGATGTAAATGAAATAGTATCGCCGCCGGATGGTTCCAACAACATACGCCCGGTAGAGATGCCGGTATTAATTCCGGATAACAAGCCATTACCACCGATAAATAAGGGAATAGATATTGTATCGCCTCCAGATAGTTCCAACAACATACGCCCGGTGGAGATGCCGGTATTAATTCCGGATAACAAGCCATTACCACCGATAAATAAGGGAATAGATATTGTATCACCTCCAGATAGTTCCAACAACATACGCCCGGTAGAGATGCCAGTATTAACGCCAGATAACAAACCACTACCGCGAACAGGTCCGGAGGATATGGATGGGAATCGAGCCCCAATAGAAGAAAGTCCTGTTATGCCTAACCCTGGAGACTTTAATGATGACGGATATGTTGGACCAGGAGACCTTCATCTATTCCAGCAGCACTATCTTACAAAGGTGGGAGATGATAACTGGGATCCATTATATGATTTAACTGGTGATGGATTTGTAAACATTGCTGATTTTGGTTTATTTGCCAAGTCTTATCAGCCAACTTCTAATCCCGGGGATTTTAATGATGATGGGTATGTTGGACCAGGAGACCTTCATCTATTCCAGCAGCACTATCTTACAAAGGTGGGAGATGATAACTGGGATCCTTTATATGATTTAACGGGTGACGGGTTTGTAAACATCACGGACTTTGGTTTATTTGCCAAATCTTATCAGCCAACTTCTAATCCCGGGGATTTTAATGACGACGGAAATGTTGGACCGGAGGATTTTCATCTTTTCCAACAGCATTATCTTACAAAGGTGGGAGATGATAACTGGGATCCTTTATATGATTTAACTGGTGATGGATTTGTAAACATCGCTGATTTTGGATTGTTTGATAGATACTATCAGCCAAGTTTATTGCATCCAATAAATCAATAAGTTCTGGTAAAAACATGGTATTCCCCGCATAGAATTAACTTTTAATTTTTCTTATTGAAAAAAAGCCCTATGAAAATAGGGCTTTTTTATGCGCTGCGCACAGAAAATGTAATTCTGTCCACTGCTTCCTCAATTCTTTGATTTCTGTTTTGGTAAACGGTACGCAGTTAACGGTAAACGCAATGATATACGACATGCGCTTATCGGCAGTTGTGCTTATCTGAGCAAGGTGCATTTTAGGTGGTTGACAATATTTACTACAAGTGCTAATATTAAACTAGCGGAAGAGATATTTTAACTGATAGATTAATTGAAATTGATATCAAATAAGCTTAACGCTTGTGGTGCCCACGGACGGGGATGATCAGGCACAGAATTTTCAGGGAGTGTTATCGATGAGTTATTATAAGGTGTTAGGGTTAGAAAAGGAACCGTTTTCTACCAGCCCCGATCCTTTGTTTTTTTACGAATCCAATGAGCACAGATCCGCAATTACCCGGGTATTAATCGAGCTAAGTTTACGCCGGGGGCTTAGTGTAATCTTGGGTGATGTGGGTACTGGTAAAACTACTTTAAGCCGAAAGCTCTTTCAGATTTTGAAGGAAAAAGAAAATGTTATTTTTCATATGCTCCTTGACCCTACCTATGCCTCGGAAGATATGTTTTTGTCGTCGCTGCTCAAGGCGTTTCAGATTGATACCGATGGTGAGGGACTAAACATTGTTGAATGTAAAGAGGCCGTGGAGAAATTCCTGTTTAAAAAAGGGGTTGAGGAAAATAAGACGGTTGTTTTATTAATTGATGAAGCACAAAAGCTAAATGAGATGTCTCTGGAGGTACTGCGCGTGCTGCTAAATTATGAAACAAATGAATATAAATTACTGCAGCTTGTCTTACTCGGGCAGATGGAGCTGTTCCCGAAGATAAAAAAGATGCGTAATCTTTGGGATAGGATTAGTTTAAAATATGTGATCAATCCTTTAGATGAGCAGGAGACGAGCAAGATGATTGATTTTAGAATACAACAGGCAAGTTTCAATCCCCAGAGGGAACTTTTTACCGATGAGGCAAAACAGGAGATTTATAAACATACTCAAGGATATCCGCGGAGAATTTCCATGCTCTGCCATAGTGCCCTCAGGACACTGGTGATAAGCAAAAAGACATTAGTGGATAAAGAGATTGTTAAGGATGTAGTATATCAAGAAGTTGTCTAACACAATATATTATAATGTAGTCCGCGGTCGAGGCTCAATTGCATAAAAAAGATGTTTAAAAAAGATAAACTTACTCCGGAAGAAAAATTATTAAAACTTATCGAAGGTAAAGGTATTGACAAAAATCCGCAGCCTAAAAAAGGCAGGCTAAAAACACAAGGCAGAAGTACCGCGTTTGATTTAATAAGTAAATTCAGTAAGTTTAAAAACTGGCTAAAATTTTTTATTGACACCTACATTTTAAAACGCCGGGTGATTAGGTGGTCATTGGTACTTATTGTATTAACTTTGGTGTTTATGGTTATTATCGAGGCAAGCTGGCAAAAGAAAACTATTGAAGAAATGGTTGTAACAGTATTACGGGCGGGAAAGTTAGCGCGGGGAGTACAGGAAAATGTTGAAACAATAGAGCAAATCAAGGATCTACCCGAATATCTTAATATTATTGGTAAGAGAAATATTTTTATAGTCCCAGGGAATGAAGTGCTGAAAAAGATTGAAGAAGAGAAAAAAATAGAGCCAACGAATTTAATTTATATTGTTAAGGATTTCAAACTGGTAGGAATCATCGGCGGAAGTGCGCCGCAGGCAATCATTGAGGATACCAAGGAACAAAAGACGTATTTCTTGACTGAAGGGCAAGTGTTTGGGAATATGATAACGGTAAAAAAGGTGCTGAAAAATAGTGTGATTTTAAGCAAAGATGAGGAGGAGTTAGAGTTTTTTTGAGTTAAATCCACTTGATTGTTAAAAATCCGTGCAACATCTGTGTAAATCCGAGGTTAAGTATTTGACAGAGCCTTTTTATTAATAAGGAGGGCTAATGTATAAAAAGATAATTTACAGATTCATGTTTGTATCAATGTGTGTGTTTATCGGAAGCAGCTTTTTTTTCGCTGCGGAGGCCGCAGATGTTTCTATGTCTGAAGGAGAAAGGATTTCTCTGGACTTAAAGGGGATGGATTTAATTGAGCTGTTTAAGCTGCTCTCCATTAAGACAAATAAAAATATTGTCCCGACAAAAAACGTTTCCGGAAGGGTTACGCTTTATTTAAACAATGTCACATTTGATGATGTTTTTGATATTATCCTTGTCTCTAATGCGCTGGCTAAGGATAAGCGGGGTGAAATTATAAATGTAATGACCGCGGCCGAATATGAAACGATATATGGCGAAAGATATGATGAAAAACGCCGGGTAGAAATTTTTAAGTTAAATTATGCAAAACCGGCAAATGTGTTTAATGCCTTAAGCCAGATAAAATCTAACATTGGCAAAATTGTTACTGATGAAGCCACTGGGACAATTATTGTCATGGATACACCAGATAAACTGGAATTGATAAAACATTCAATTGAAGTATTAGACCGTCCGCTGGGGACGGAGCTGTTTGAACTAAAATATGCCACGGCCAATGAGCTGGAGACACAGATTTCTAAAATTGCCACTCCGGGAACCGCAAACATTATGACCGATAAACGGACAAATAAGCTAATGGTAACTGACCTGCCGGATAAAGTTGGTCAGATTAAACGCCTGGTGAGGAATTTTGATGAGTCGACAAAGCAGGTTTTAATTGAGGCAAGAATTATCCAGATAACCCTGAATAAAAATTATCAGATGGGAGTTGATTGGGAGTATGTGTTTAATAATGCCCGTAAGTTTGATGGTCAGTTTCCGGTAAATAAAACAACCGGGTTTGGCCAGTTTACTCTAGGGGTAGTAGGGGAAAATGATTTTGCCGGGGTTTTAGATCTGCTCGAGCATTTGGGTAAAACAAACATACTATCGCGTCCGCGGATTATGGTCCTAAATAACCAGGAGGCAAAGATATTAATCGGGACAAAAGAGGCCTATGTTACTTCAACGTTGAGTCAGGGACAAAGTACCACGGTTACCTCTGAATCCATAGAATATATTGACGTTGGACTAAAACTCAATGTTACCCCGACAATAAATAAAGACGGATTTGTTTTAATGCAGATAAAGCCGGAAGTAAGTACGGTTGCCCGGGAGATAACTACTGCCTTGGGAAGTGTTATCCCGATTGTAGAGACATCTGAAGCGGAAACAGCAGTTAAGGTAAAAGATGGGGTTACGGTGATTATTGCCGGACTGATGAAAGATGAAAGAAGAATAAATGAGGGTGGTATGCCGGTGATAAGTAAAATCCCTCTGGTAGGAAATTTATTTAAGAGCCAGGAAGAGGAAAGCAATAAAACTGAACTTATTGTATTTTTAACTCCGCACATTGTCGAAGGGGATGAAAATCTGGTCGAGGCGCCTTCGTCAACTGTGAAAATTGAACTGCCGGGAATAAGACTTCCCCATGTTGATGCGCGTAACGTGAAAGAGCAGGATAAGACGGAAGATGATGTAACTGATTTAAAAACTACGATAAATAAGCCAGCACCAGTTTTAAAAAAGGATTTAAAAAAAGAACAGCCATTGGAAAATAAAGAATCATCTCAAGGAGTAAAAAATTAAAACAACCATGGTTCGTCGTATAAACAACATATAATGCAATACATTTTACCGTTGGTAGCAACAGTGGAAGCGGTAACTGTTCAGGATGAAGAAGAAAATCAGCAACGCGATACAAAAATGCAAAAGGTAAAAATTGTACCGCAGCGAGAAAAAGAACAAAAACATGGTTTAATAAAGAATGATGCGTAAGATTAATCCATTGCTAATAATATTCATAGTCTATGTAATAATATTTGTAAGTATGGTATTTTTTTATACGCGCACAAAACTTACAATTAAAGACAGCTTGTTAGTAATGGATGTTTTATTAAAAGACAGAGTGGAAGATGAAATTAAGAGACTGCAAGGAGCAGTTAGAGATAAAAAGCAAGAGAACGAAAGTTTACGTGCGGGGATATCGGCTTATGTTGCCAGACAAAAGTGGCTGGAGAACAGGATTGATGATTTAAACAGTGAGAAAAATAAACTGCTTGATGAAATCGGGGATTTAAGCAAGAAAATACGTGAACTGGGAAAGCTAAAAAATGATTATGAGAATGTAAAGACTAAGCTTGAAGAGGCAAAAGAACAAAATAACCAGCTTATCGAGTACCGTAAAAACATTGAACCTAAATACCGGCAGATGGTCTATAAAAGTGAAGAGCTGGAAGCAGAGATGAAAAGAGTTAAACAGGAACAAGACAGGAGAGAATCAAGGATTGCCTATAATTTAGGAGTGATATATACGGAAAAAGGCAAATACGATGAGGCGGTAGAGCAATATATTAGAGCCATAGAATTAGACCCAGTAAATGTCTTGGCTTATTATAATCTAGGGATAGTGTATGAGGAATTTTTAAAAACTCCGGAACAGGCGATTGAGGCATATAAAAAATATATAGAATTAAACCCTTTAGCCGAGGATATAGA
>JBDRCZ010000104.1:0-4079 GCA_043821285.1 Candidatus Omnitrophota bacterium
TTCTTGATTTCCTTAATAGAATGGTTTTTATCTTTGATGAAATATTCTAATTCCCTCTCTTGGTTTTTATCCAATCTTTGTCGTTTTCGCATGAGTAGATTATATCATATTTTGTGCTAATTTGGAATGTGATGTCCATAGCAGTATAAAAAAATATGAAGAAGAGCTACGTAAGCTTCGAAATCGGGGGTATGTGATTGAATGAGTGATAAAAAGGAGAAGGTTATAGCCACATTAATTAACAGGGGTAACGAATTGTTAAAGCGCCCCTATGAGAAAATAATATTTGCACGACACCCTAAGGCAGATGAGTTGCTTAATAATATTAAAGAATTTCCCCATGCTTATGTTTTGGCCTGTGTTATGGGCAGGCAGATAAAGGCAGAAAAGGCTTGGTTGATCCCGTACAGAGTTTCAGAAGAAATAGGTGGGTTTGAGTTTTCAAGACTTTTAAAACTATCTGATGACGTGAATAAAATAAAAAATATATTCAACAGAAGGACTCTCCATCGATTTAATGATATTATGGCTGAGAATTTTTGTTTGGCAGTGCAAAGAATTCATGCAGATTATGATGACAATGCCTCAAATATATGGAGCGATAATCCTTCAAGCGTTACGGTTGTGAGGCGATTCCTTCAATTTAAGGGGGTTGGGATAAAAATTGCGACAATGGCGGCAAATATTTTGGTCAGAGACTTTAAAATACCAGTGAAAGACTATATTTATATAGATATTTCTCCTGATGTACATGCCAAAAGAGTATTTAAAAGGTTTGGATTTGTATCTGATGAAAAAAACAATGAAGAATTAATATACAGCGCTAGGGAGCTTAATCCTGAATATCCTGGTATTTTTGATCTATCTTGCTGGGAGATAGGCAGGGAGTGGTGTCACCCTAGTAACCCCAAATGTGAAAGCTGCTATTTGAACGAATATTGTTTGAAAAAAATATAAGCTGGTTTGGCATAATTATCTCTCGCCAAATATGCCTTGCCTGGAAACGGTACCAACCCAATGACCAGACCAAGGACATGGCCTGTCGATACATATTGCTCTTGCTGGAAAAAGAAGGGTTTATTAAACTTCCTGCCGGACGTCACTCTGCCAATAATGAAAGACGACAGACTAAAAAAATAAGATTAGATGAACATACCAAGGAAGACATAATTCTTCCTAAAAGGAAAGTCACCAAATATATAAGGCCAGTGTTTAAATGCTGCAAGTGTAATAAACTTGTCCGGGGTGGTTTGGGAGCAGATGAAATACCCAATGCTTATATCGGTCCTCAAGCCAAAGCTTTTGCCAATTATCTAAGATATAGTATCGGCATTCCGCAGCATAAGATCAAAAAGATATTTACAGAAATGTTTGATCTGCCATTTGACCAGACATCCGTGCCGGGATTTGAAAATCAACTAACCCGACGCGCTGAACCTATATATAATGAAATGTGTGATCTATTTATTTAAACAGAGAAAGCACGTGAAAGATTACCTTATTCACCGGGCGGATCTTATCGCAAAAGTAAAAAATCTCTTGTCCGAAAAACTAAATCATGAGAATACTGAAAAATGGAGGAAGAAATTCCAGTTACATCAGGATGAATTATATGAATGCCTTTTCCATCCCAGAAGCGACTTTAATAATAATTTCGTGGAACGAATGCTCAGGCCAAGCGTGATCATGCGCAAAATAACCTATGGAAATCGAAATGATAAGGGAATAAAAAATCACGCCGTGATTATGTCTTTGCTGCAAACGGCAAAGCTTCATAATCATCATCCTGCCAAAATCTTCTATCAGATATTCACAAAACCCAATGATCTGCGCCTGATCAATATGCTAAGACCACCTTGATTATAAAAACAATAACCCCATATTGAAGTAGGTCAACCTGCTGGAATTGATTAGGCTGGTATTAGGAGGAATTTTGTCTTGCGGAAACTGAACCTACCGTTTGGCTAATATATTACGTTATTTCTGTAGGCATGTTATCAGAGGGATGGGACGCAAAAACAGTTACGCACATTATGGGATTGCGAGCCTTTTCAAGCCAGCTTCTTTGCGAGCAGGTTGTAGGGCGCGGATTAAGGCGTACGTCGTATGAAGTTGGGACAGACGGCTTGTTTGAACCGGAACATGTAAACATATTCGGTGTGCCGTTTACATTTTTGCCTCATGAAGGCGGTGATGATAATCCTCCTCCGCCTCCTAATCCAAAAACTCAGATAGAGCCGGTAAAAGAAAAAGAGCAGTATGCTTTATCATGGCCGAATGTTATTCGTGTTGATCATATATACAAGTCCTCTCTTGCGATTGATTATGATAAAATACAGCCGATAGAGTTGGATCCTTATGAAAGTATTACGACCGCTGAAATGGCGGCGATTTTAGAAGGTAAACCTAATAAAGCGGGAGAATTGGCAGAGATAGATTTAAAACAGATAGCGGAACGCTATCGCATGCAGACGATTATTTTTGAAACGGCAAAAAGGATTTACAACAATGAAAAAGACAAGTGGCAGGGCATCAAAGAGCATTTATTCGGGCAGTTGGTCGGAATAGTTTCACAGTTTATTGATCGAGACAAGATCATAATAAAGAATGACTTGTTTCGCAACGAAGATCTGCGTAAACGGGTTTTGATCCTTCTTAATATGAATAAAATTATTCATTATGTATGGCAGACTATAAAACTTGAAAACACTACTGAGATCAAGCCTGTTTTTGATACAGTTAAACCAATACGCTCAACCGGAGATATGAGAACATGGTATACCAGTAAACCTTGCGAATGTTCGGATAAATCTCATATTAATTTTTGTGTTTATGATAGTACCTGGGAAGCTACAGAGGCGTATGTTTTGGACAAAAGCAAATATGTTGCCGCATGGGTTAAGAATGATCATTTGGGTTTTGAAATAATGTATAACTACCATGGTGTGGTTAGAAAATATTGGCCTGATTTCATTATTAAACTTGCTAATGGGACGCAATTGGTTTTGGAAACAAAAGGGAAAGATGATGACCGCAATAAGATTAAGCGGGATTTTCTTGATGAATGGGTGAAATCTATAAATGCCCATGGAGGATTTGGCAAATGGACATGGGCGGTATCTAAACATCCAAGTGATTTGGAAGGTATTCTTAAAAAGCATATAGGTAATTAGTTTAAATAGGGATTATTAGGGATTTCTCAAAAAGATAGAGTCGTGACGCTTTTTGACCCTGCAACAGTTCGTTTGGACTACGATACGTATACTGATGTTAAAGGGTTATGCCAGCTGCCATATTGTCCCGTGGATTACACTATTATAGCCGGGTGCAAAAGTTTTGCAACATTATCTTGCATGCTAAAAGAATTTGTTCTATAAATGATTGCATGCAAGAGACGAAATATTCAACCTATGATATTTGTATTCGCGCCGTTAGAGCCAGACTTAACGGCATGAGCATGAATAATCTATCCAATGCTTATCAAGCCTGAATTTTCACGTAAGTAATTAAACTAAGAAATTCGCAAAAAATTATCTTAAAGTAATAATAATTTTCTTAGTTTTTAACCATGGTAATTCGAAAGGAGTATTTATAAATCCTGAGTGAATAAGGATTGGATTATTAGCTCTTTTAGTTAAACGCACATCAATTTCTTTTTCTCCGATGAAAATTTTCGCGGGTGTATCAATAAATTTTCTGAAAATAAGTTCCGGGGTAGATTGTTCATACCCTCTGAGCTTTTTGGCTAATATGTGATATGCCCCCTCTGCGATAAGCGTTAATAAAACGTCAAAATCAATTCTCATTGCTACTGAACCGGACAATGCTGTGTTGTGAAAAAAGTCAACGCCATTGGCAATTGAATTTTTAATAAGCATTCGAAGAGCATATCGAGAAATCAGGTTAGAACAAGAGGTTTTCTTGTCATTGGTAAGCAGAACCCAAGTTTAGCAGCGGGTAATATAACACTAATAGAATCAACATGTTACAATGCATTACTTACTACAGATGTTATAACGTCTTAATTTTGTTAGAGTTACAGCTGGTAATTTTACCGTCTTCTTGTAAAGCAAGGTATG
>JBDRCZ010000105.1:0-3054 GCA_043821285.1 Candidatus Omnitrophota bacterium
TTTTCTTCGGTTAGTTTTTGATTGTCGAATAACATGGGTGGGTTACTTTGCATGCTTACTTTGCGCAGGATTGTCATCTTTAGGTTTGTTGAATAACCTATTCCACGCCCGTTGTAAATTTAAGATTTTAACTCTTTGCAACTGATATCTCCTTAAGATTTTATTCAAGACCTCTTTTGTTTCTTGTTCTTTAATGGAGAGGACCAGAAAATCTATCTTAGCTATTACATCAGAAATGCGCTGCATGGCACTTTCTAATTTGTTTAAGGCTAACTTAATACTCGAGAATTTATCCCCATAGCTTTCCGCAATAAGCTTAGGGATTGGTTTGGCAATGTCCTTTAGGATTTCAAACTCTTTTTCAAGTGCCCTGGCAGATTCAGGGATCTTTATCTGAAAGATCTCTGCCACAAGAAGGGTGGTATTTTTGTAAACTTCCAGATCGCGGAAGGTCTTGATAGGGGACTTGACGCGAAAGTTTTGATACTCTTGTTTTTTGCCGTAACTGCTGTCACTGCGTTTCGAAGATTTCCAGTATTTACCATATCCCATATAGCTATAACCTACCAGATTTTTGAACAAAACACAAGCTATTTTTACCGCACCTTTATTCTTCGAGTGAAATCGAGAAGATAAAGGTGCGGGGAGAAGCGAAGCAATCTTATTTCCTCGACGGTAAACCCAAAAATTACGAAAAAACCCTATTTTTCACCTCCCGGATTTTATGCCAAAAACCTCCCGAATTTTTTAAAATCCAGGGTAGCCCAAAAATTAGGGAGGTAGGGCTGTTAACGATATGTAACTGCTTAGAAATATAAGAGTTAAGAAAAAAGGCGAGTTCTCTTGACAAAAAACAGTCCCGCGTTGAAGGGGAACCCTGACTTTAAAAAAGTAAAACCTTCATTGGCTGAATTGTGGCTATCGGAGGTTTTTGTTTCCAAAGGCAATGCTTTGTGATATAATCTATGATTATGGAATTAAGGTCATCATATCCAGTCAATCAATGCGAGGGAGAGAGCACATCCATAGTTTCTATCATCCGGGACTTAATAGAAAAAGACCGTGAAAAATGGATGAAGGAGAAAAAGTCTTATGGCGCGTAAACTAAAACAAATAAAAAAGAAAAAGTTAGAACACTACGAGCACAAAGGCAAGAAACGTCTTAATAATCCCCCTGTCGGATTGGTCAATCCCCAGATGGATCAGGATGCTCCCAAGAAAAAATATAAATATGATCCTCATCTAGATCCACAGCTCATATGGGCTGGCAAGGCTGAACATACTTCATTTCAATTGCCGACGGTTTCCCTACATGTCCACGAGCGTATTGACACGCGCACGATTATTGATGTAGTAAAGAAGAAAAACGGCGATGGCAAACAGCAATCGCTTTTTTCGTTTATGGAAGAAAATCCTCCGCTTCGCGAAGCAGTTGAGTTTTATAAACATAAGCACAACTGGTCAAATCGTCTTATGGCCGGTGATTCGCTTCTTGTGATGAACTCGTTGTTAGAAAAAGAAGGCATGTCCGACAAAGTGCAGATGGTGTATATGGACCCACCGTACGGGATTAAATACGGCAGTAATTTTCAGCCGTTTGTGAATAAGCGCGATGTGAAAGATGGCAAGGATGAGGATTTAACATCAGAGCCAGAAATGATCAAGGCCTTTCGTGATACATGGGAGTTGGGGATTCATTCGTATTTGACGTATATGCGGGATCGTCTGCTTCTTGCGAAAAAACTACTTCACGAAAGCGGAAGTGTTTTTGTGCAGATTAGCGATGAGAATGTGCATCATATTCGGGAATTGTTGGATGAAATATTTGGAACGCAGAATTTTATTTCATTAATTAATTTTCAAAAATCGGGCGGATTCTCATCATCAAAATTGGACGCAGTTAGCGATTATTTAATCTGGTATGCGAAAAATAAATCTGAGGTTAAATATAGACAATTATTTGATGAAAAGATTAGTTCAAGAAGTGGTTTGAATAATTACCCCATGGTTAAACTAAGCGATGGATCTATAAAACGATTAACTCAAGATGAGAAAAATAATTTAGAGTTATTACCAAAAGGAGCAAAATTATTTGGTATTCATGCGTTAACTAGTGCAGGAGGGACAAAGGAAGCGCAGCCCTTTGAATTTAATGGGAATGTATTTGAACCTAAAAGTAACGAACACTGGAAAGCCCAGTATCCTGAGGGCATGAGAAGACTTGTCGAGAAAGGACGATTAGCTGATACAGGGAAGAGGTTAGGATACATACGCTATTTTGATGATTTTCCTTTAGTTGCGTTATCCAACAATTGGTTTGACACTCGCGGTGAGATGGATATGACTTATGTCGTGCAAACATCAACTAAAGTTATAGAACGGTGTATACTCATGACCACCGATCCCGGCGATCTTGTGTTTGATCCTACCTGCGGGAGTGGAACGACAGCCTATGTTGCCGAGCAATGGGGACGCAGATGGATTACTTGCGATACGTCGCGTGTCGCGGTTACCTTGGCCAAACAACGCTTGATGACTTCTCTTTTTGATTATTATGAACTTGCTCATCCCAGCGAAGGAGTGGGAAGTGGATTTGTTTATAAAACCGTTTCACATGTTACACTTAAATCCATTGCTCATAATGAACCTCCGACGCAGGAAACATTGTATGATCAGCCGAAAGTTGATACTTCTAAGGCACGAATAACCGGTCCTTTTACTATGGAAGCCGTGCCTTCGCCTACCTCCCGAAGCCTCGATGAATTAGAAGAGACAAGTGCGTCTGATGTTTCAATCGCGCGTTCCGGTGAAACATTGCGTCAATCTGAATGGCGGGATGAA
Organism: Candidatus Omnitrophota bacterium; assembly: GCA_043821285.1. GTDB lineage: Bacteria > Omnitrophota > Gorgyraeia > B26-G9 > JBDRCZ01 > JBDRCZ01. Next base: position 2,842 of record JBDRCZ010000105.1, read on the forward strand.
CTATTAAATGGTGGTGTGCGCGGCAAAGGCGGTCAGTATATTAAATTCAGCCGGGTTGAGCCAATGGCAGGGACTCGTTATATCCAAGCTGAAGCAGAAACAAAATCAGATAAAGAACGCCAACGTGTATTTATCGTGTTTGGGCCTGAATACGCACCAATGGAACAAAGGCAGGTCGCGCTTGCGCTTGACGAAGCGCAGTCGCTTCGGCCT
>JBDRCZ010000106.1:0-14982 GCA_043821285.1 Candidatus Omnitrophota bacterium
CCTTCTTTTGTCTATTATTTTTTCCAGCTCAATTGCTGACTTCCCCTAACCACAACAGGGTCGTCCTTTCTGCTTTATTTTAACGAGGCTGCATCTGGGTTCATTCGTATTACGGTCTGCTTGTTTGTCTCGCCAGCTTCCCTGGCTTTGTCGAGTGGCTTAGCTGGTTCGGTTTGCACCTGTCAGCCCACTCCAGACTATACGGCTTTTAGACTTTTACCGTTACTGAGACCTTTCACTCAGTTAGTTTACAAAGAGCTTTCCTGGCACGCCGTGGTTTGAATATTTTGTTATCAGTGTTAATCCGTGGCTTTATCCTTTCTTTTTACTCCCCAATAGGGTTTCATCATTTTCTGCAACCCAGATAAGAAAGAACCAAGAATTTTATCCAAGTTTATGTGCTATCTGTGCTTAAAAAAGTTAACAACGGGTTGCTGCGAAATCATACATCAATGTAATTTAGATCGCTGTATCTTATGTTAAGTATCCGTGGCGATGAACAGCCAAAGACTGTCGCTTACCTTATAAGTGAGCACTATGTTCTCTGTGGTTTCTATCATTTTATTTTTGGCATACCCATTATCTGCATCACCTTTTGCATATCATCCCAAACCAGTTTTTTATCGCGCGGATTACGCAGCAAATATGCTGGATGGTAAGTGGCAATTATCGGGATCCCGTGAAAATCTGAAATTTTTCCCCGCAGGTTCGAAATAAGCTCACAACTCGCCATGAGCGTCTGTGCGGCAAATTTACCCAGGGCACAAATAATTTTCGGTCTGATTATCTCAATCTGTGACCAGAGATAAGGATAACACATGGTAATTTCTAAATCGTTTGGATTACGGTTGCCGGGCGGACGGCATTTTAGGCAATTCGCGATATATACCTGGCCGCGTTCAAGCCCGATCGCATTTATAATTTTATCCAGTAACTTTCCCGCCGCCCCGACAAATGGTCTGGCCTGTATATCTTCCTCAAATCCCGGGGCCTCGCCAATAAACATAATTTTTGCATCCAACTCCCCTTCGCCAAATACAAAATTCCGTTTACTGATATACAAGCTGCATTTAGTACAATCTTTGACACTTTTTTCCAATGCGGTTATTTGTATCGATTTGCTACTTTTTGCGTCTAACGGCAAAGTCAGTGAAACATCTTTTGGAAATACCCGGCTTTTTTTTATGCAGATCTCCTCAACCCCAAAATTATGCTCAGTTTCACAAATTTGTCTCAGTGCACGCAATATCTTTTTTTGCTGATCATACATTTTCGTTTAACATCTTGTAGATAAATTCGGCAACGTCCCTTGCCGAATCTGGACGGGCAACGTCATTAATTTTAGCCTTAATTTCATTTAAGGAGAGCGCATTGTTAAATAAGCTTTCAATAATTGCCGGGATATCCTTAATCCGGTTAGTTTTTATGGCAACTTTATACTTCGCGAGCAAATTTGCATTCTTGGTTTCTTGACCGGGAATCGGCGAAACAATAATCATCGGCAGTTTTTTCGCTAAAGACTCGGATATTGTCAGCCCCCCGGATTTGGTAATAATTAAATCCGATGCGGCCATGAGGTCATACATATTATCGATATATCCTAAAATTCTTATCGGGACGCTGACATTTTGTTTTATCTTTTTTAACTGCTTAAGCATTTTATAATTTTTCCCGCTTAAGATTATCAATTGGTGCGGAATGTGTAATCGCATCAGTGACTTAACAATCTTAATAATTGGTCCAACGCCAAAACAGCCACCGACAACCAGTATCGTAAATAGATTTTGCTTCAGCCCCAATCGTTTTCTGATCGGATAAGAACTAAACGAAACAGAAAATATCGGATCAATCGGGATTCCTAATATTTTTATTTTTTCCGCGGCAATCCCTCTGCTGATTAACTCCTCTTTGGTCTTTTCATAGGCAACAATAAAAATATCCGTGTTCTCACTCAGCCAAAAACTATGCGTACCATAATCCGTAACAATTGTAATCAATTTTGACGATATTTTATTTCTTTTCTTTAGTTCGGAAACAACTTCACTGGACATAAAGTGGACCGAGACAACCATATCATAATTTTTATTAATTAATAAACGCACAAACTTTCCTGAGTTTATTTGGTTGATCATCCTGCGCAGCGGTCGAAAAAACGCACAGACAAATTTACAATCCAAAAGCCAATAAAACAAACCCCACAAGGTTGGCAGGTAATTTACTAAAAATAGATATACGCTGGAATAGAGCCGTTTAAAAAAGCGGTTGGTATAATCAAGGATATCAACCACTTCAATCTTAAGCTGATCTTTATTCAGCAGTTTAAATGCCCGATTTAAGGCATAAGCAGCGCTCTTGTGTCCTGCGCCGGCAGACGCATATACAATTAGTATTTTCATAAATTATAAATTATTGCCTTCGGCACTAATTTAGCACTTACCTTTTCTTTAGAAAAGAAAAGGTAAACCAAAAGAAAAGATAGTTTCAAAGAAAAGAGAAATTCCTATACGATTAAATTATTGCCTTCGTCAAATAAAAAATTTCCTTTACCTATAGATTCAATTTTCTAAAAATATCATTGCCGGCTTTAATTGTTGCTGCGTTACATGGCAAATCAAGCAGTGCTTTTTCTTCAAGATCATATTCTGCGATCAATTCATCATCCGGGATACTGTCTAAAAAATGCAAATTTTGCCTTTTTATTTCCGGAAGCAACATATCTACACCTGCCCTGGTACGGTTAACGATCAAATAAGTCTGTTTAACAGAAATAGAAAGCTCACTCACCAAGTCTTTTATTTTTCCCGCAGTACGGATCCCGCGGATACTGGGATCTGAAACAATAAATAAAATGTCAATATTCCGGGTTATCTTACGGCTTAGGTGTTCAAACCCGGCTTCATTATCCATAACGATATATTTATAGTTTTGGATTAAAATATCCATAACCGCCCGGAGCACATTATTGGCGTAGCAGTAGCATCCTGGCCCCTCGGGCCGTCCCATGGTAAGTAGATCAAAATCAGCCGCTTCAGCAACTGCCTCTTCCACACGATACTTAAGATAATCGTTCTTCGTCATTCCGCCGGGAAAAACATCCTGCGTACGTACTTCTTCACATACTGAGCCCACTGTTTCTTGAACTTTAACCCCAAGCACGTCCTTTAAATTTGTATTGGGATCAGCATCAACAGCTAAAATCGGCACAAGTTTTTTAGCAATCAACTGTTTAATTATCAAGGCAGAAAACGTAGTTTTACCCGTCCCCCCTTTACCGGCAACCGCAATTACCTTTGGCATAATTTAATCCTTTCACTACATAATTATACTAATTTAATACAAAAATCCAAATCGCAAATAAATCTTTCAATAACTCAATCTTTAAAATTCGTGCAATTCGTGCTATTTGTTATTAAAAATAAGTATTGAAATCTTTTTTTATATTTTCTCCCTATCCTCTGTGAACTCTGTGGTTAATATATTTTATTTTTTTCACAACAAATTATATTAACGACCGCATCCCACAAATCATCGGCGACAAAATCAGGCTTAACTGGCCAGGAGATAATATCCGCTCTTTTGCTTTTTCCGGAAAGCACCAGGATCGTCTTTACCCCAAATTCACAGCCAGCCTGAATATCACTTAATTTATCTCCTAAAAAGTAACTGTTTTTTAGGTCGATTTCTTCGAAGTTCGCAGTTAATTGCTCTTTTACCTTTTGTAATGAGCCGGTCTTTGGTTTACGGCAGTTACAATTATCCTGCTCAATATGCGGGCAATAAAAAATCCCGTCAATACTTGCCCCGCTTGAGCTTATTTCATTTAACATATTACGGGTAATAATGTCCAGTTCCGCATTGGTGTACAATTTTCGGCCAATGCCGGCCTGATTGGAAATAATAAATATTTTAAATTGATTTTCACTTAATTTCTTTAGCGCACTAAGTACCCGCGGAATAAACACAAAATCCTCCCACCTGGTAACATACATTTCGGGATCCTTATTTATCACCCCGTCACGGTCAAGAAAAACCACGCTAATCATCCGGCTTCACCCTTTTAATCCGCGCGGCATTATGCACATAGTTAATCAGCCGCCGCCGATTCTCGACATCAATTTCAACAAACTCTACCCCGGTGATATATAAATTGTTATTGCGATTATTATTCCCAAAATATTTCTGCCGGAGAACGCGTCCTTTAACGTGGATCAACTTTTTGTCTTGCGGCAGTTTTATTCCCAATTCTAAAATTGTATTTTCCGGAAAAATTTCCTCTAAAAGCAATTCTCCGCCGGACGCACTTAAATTTTGGCTTAATGCATTCTTCAAGACATCGGAGACCCCAGCCCTGCGATAACTAATTATAACAGACGTGTCAACCCGCAGATAAATACGTTTCTCTTTTCGTAAAATTTTAAGTTCACTTTCGGCAAATTCCGCGAAAGCACCTTTATCATCTTTAAACAACTGACAATATTTTGTTACCAGACGCAAAGCATCCTCTTTTGGTATATTACGATAATAACTATATGCCAGTAATAGCTTTTTCTCCCAGTCTTTTTCTTCCGTCATTTTAAGAACTCTTTTTTAACCACTAATTGCACTAATTATCACGAATAAATCTCTTTCCATTCGTGTTAATCTGTGTCATTCGTGGTTTACTTATTTTTCAGCTCTATCTTTTTTTATCCGTGGCTGCCTCTTTTTCTTTTTTTATAAAATTAACCATCGGTCTATCTCTATTTGACCTTTTTTAGCTCCCAGTATTTGGCATAACTGATAATCTGGTAAACCGCGGCAAAATAAGCAACCATAAACCCAATAAACCCATCCCGAAATCCCTGCTTACAAAAATAACTGCGAAAAAATCTATCGATTGCCCGCCATAAATATTTACCCCGCGTATATTTCTTTCCTGATTTAAACATCTTTTTTGCTTCGAGCGTGGTTTGTGAATTTAGCTTTGCAAAATAATGCGAAAAATCTCTGAAATTAAAATGAATAATGTCACTTTTTAAATGGCCGCACTCACCCTCTAAAAAAACACGCGGGTGCACTTCTGCTTCCTCATAACGAAACTTCTCTTTTTTAAACAAGCGCAATTGTGCACTGGGATAAAGCCCCCCATATTTAATCCAATAACTGCCAAGGTGGTTTCGCCGGGGGATAGTAAAACCGGCAAAATTTGTCTCTTGAGCAATTATGTTTTCAATCTCTTTTTTAAGTTCTTCCGTCACCCGTTCATCAGCGTCAAGGCTTAGTACCCATGCATTTTTTGCCTGAGCATAGGCAAAATTGCGATGTATCCCTTCAACGTCCATTTTGCGTTTTAAAACACGTGCGCCAAAACTCTCAGCAATTTCCCGAGTCTGATCCGTACTTAAATCATCAACAACGATTATTTCATCGGCCCATCTCACAGAGCAAAGACAATCCTTTATGTTTTTTTCTTCGTTTTTCGTAATAATTACCGCAGAAAGTTTATTCATTTTTTGCCTTCCTGGTATTTTTATCTCTAAAGCAGATAGCTAATTATTTTTGCGCAGCAAAAATAATACGGCATCGATTATGTCATCAACGGTGATATTTTCTAAACAATCCCGATTTCTTGGACAAGTCCAGCTTTTGCATGGAGAACACGTAAGATTTTTAGAAATAACTATATTGCAATTACCTAAAGGCCCGGTTTTTGCCGGATTTGTCGGGCCAAAAAGAGCGACCACCGGCGTTCCCACGGCAGTTGATAAATGCATTCCTCCGCTGTCATTACAAATGGCCAGGCGACATTGAGAAAGAATTTCTGCCCCGTAGAGGATTTCCCGGCCAAAATCCTCCTGGTCAAAACTCGGAATAATTGGCACACTTTCCATCTGCCGGGCAACCTCTTTGAGCAAATCTTTTTCCGCCGCACTCCCGAGTAATACCACCGTAAATCCCAGTCGGCTAAGCTTGTTAGCCACTCCGGCATACTTAGTGGTAGAATAACATTTATAACGTATGCCGGCGCCAGGAATAATCGCAATCTTTTTTTGCGGCTGCTTTAGCTTATTGAAATAATCTTTCACCCTTTGTTTAATGTGATCGTTTATTTTAAGACTTAAATCATAGGTATAATCTCTTAATCCCAAAACCCCGAGCATGCTCATCAGTTGTGCTGCCAGATGCACATTGTGTCTGTCCGGCTGCGGATATCGCCAGTTGGAAAAAAGACAATTTGCACTGTTACTTAAAAAGTATTTATGCGGTAAAAAGCTCAATGCCCAAGATGTCATAAAACGTCTTTGCGTATCGATTAAAAGATCAATTTCCAAATTTTTGATTTTTTTCCGAAATTCCATGTAAGGCAATAAGCCGCTTAGTTTATCCGAATGTGAATATTCTATTTTTTCATCAATATAAGGTATTGCTTGAAATATCGTTCGAAAACGCGGGTAAATAATCCCGAGATAGATTAATTTTGCCTGGGGAAAAACCGTTTTAATTGTCCGATAAAAAGGAATCGCGGTAATTAAATCTCCCAGCCCGCCGCCGCCTTTATAGACAACAATCGATTTAAGTTCATGCCGTAATTCTGCAAACGTTTTTGCTCCGTTTACGGTTTTAAAAATATCTTGAGAAAAATCCTTAACTTTATAAAGGTCAGGCATTCACAATAACCTCAAAATAATTATCTTTGCTGCGCAAAAATAATTTTATTATCTTAAGAAAAATATTATTATCCGCGATAATCGTGTCAAATCTTTTTCTTTTCCGGTGAAGAATTTTAAATAGTACTAACACAAAAAATAAAAAATCAGGATAGCTAAAAATTTTTATGTTGTTGTGGATATTCCACGGGTAAACCCGTGAAATCCCCCGGCCGGAAAAATTATGTTGTAATTTTCCGCTTGGTTGTTCAAAATAACTGTCATAAAAATGTGCACCTTTAGCAATAAATAGATATACCAGGTGCCAATCTCGAGCGAGTTCTAAGGTCTTTTCATAGGTAGTCTCCGTGATAAATCGGTCAAACACAACATAGGCAATTCGTTTTGGCCGTCCCCATTTCTCGTAATAATAATTGCGGTTTTTGATAAACAGCTCGTTTTGTCTTTTTTTGTCCAGTTTTCTAAAAGATGTTTTACTGTGGTGAAAGACGTAGGCATTGTTAACGCGGATACGCCGGTATCCTAAGCGCCAGGCGCGGCGGCAAAAATCCGTCTCTTCAAACCCGCCAATACCGAAATTTTCGTCAAGCAGACCAACTTGGTCGAGTACCTCCTTTTTCATCAGCATACAAAATCCCTTACAATAATCAACTTCGATAAAATCCGTATTATCCTTTATCCGCTGCACATATTCTGCTATCGCTAAGCCGCCAAGTTTTTGTCCTAAATCATTACTTTGCGGATTGGCAATGCCAATATTATCTGCGGTAGACAGAATCTTGATCATTTGTTGCAGCCAATTGTGACAAACGACGGTATCATTATTTAATAAACAAATAAAATCTGCCGCGGCTATTTTAAAACCCTGATTTGTGGCCCGGGTAAAACCAAGGTTTTGTTCATTTCGGATAAGAAAAACATTATCTTTTTCATTTTTAAGGCTGTCCAAATAGCTCCGGGTAGGTAAATCACTGGCATTATCAATAATAATCAGCCGAAAATCAGTATGGGTATTTAAATAAATACTTTCAATACATTTTTGCGTAACCTCAAGCTGATTCCACACCGGCATAATAATATCGCAAGTCATAAATTCCTCAGATTCTAAAAATACAGACTTTTACAATTTTTTTAGCCACTGATTTACACAGATATTGCACGGATTTTTAATAATCAAATTGGGTCAAATTCTATTCTTTTACTTCCAATATTTATCACTAAACCCACGGCGAGCGCTGGTGTTCTTAATTGATTTACTATTTAAGTTTCGTCTTTTTCTATCCGTGTTCAATCAGTGTCAATCCGTGGCTTTATTTTTTAAGCCTAACTATCTGTGCAATCTTGGTCAAATCTTATTCCTTCAATTCCGTGTTATCCGTAGTTCTGTGGCTGTATTTAGTTTTTTCTTGAAACTTTTGACATTACCCCCCAAAGACCTTTTCAGCACATTACAAACGTATTTTATCTGCCGGATAGTCATCTCCGGATAAATCGGTAAAGATACTACCTCACGCGCCATTCTTTCGGCAACCGGAAAATCGCCCTTTTTATACCCCAAATTCTTATACACCGGCTGGAGATGTAAAGAAATGGGATAATGAATTAGAGTGTTGATATTGGATTTTTTTAATCGGTCCATAAGTCGTTTTCGATTTTTTACTCTGATCACATACGCATGATATACGTGTCTGCCGGTATCAGACTCCTTAGGTATGATAATTTTATTATCGTCTTTTAGCAATTTATTGTAGAGCCTGGCATTTTTTCTCCGGTCATTGTTCCAGACGTCTAAAGATTTCAGCTTTATTCTCAAAATTGCCGCCTGAAGCGTATCCAGACGTGAATTATAGCCAAGCATCTGATGCTTATACCGGTCAATTCTTCCATAATCGCGCAATTTAAAAATATGTTTATACAGCTTATAATTATTTGTCGTAACCATTCCCCCATCCCCAAAGGCGCCTAAATTTTTAGTCGGATAAAAACTAAAACAACCAATATCGCCAATACTACCCACTTTTTTTTCGCAATTCGCACCAGGCAATCCACAATGCCGATAAACCGCACCATGCGCCTGAGCTGCATCTTCAATTATTTTCAGCTTATATTTTGCGGCAATTTTTAAAATCTGTTCACAATCTGCCGGCTGGCCATAGAGATGAACCGGTAAGATCGCCTTGGTATTTTTGTTTATTTTTGCTTCTATTTTTGTTACATCAATATTATATGAATCACTGTTGATATCAATAAATACCGGTCTGGCCCCGGTATAAGTTATTGCCAGTGCCGTGGCAATATAAGTAAAGACCGGACAAATAACTTCGTCTCCCTGTCCAATCCCTAATGCCAAAAGAGCAAAAAATAAGGCATCGGTACCGGAATTTACTCCCAGGGCATATTGACACCCACAATAAGCAGCAAATGCCTGTTCAAATCTTTTAAGTTCTCGGCCTAAAATAAAATCTCCGGTTTTATAAACGCCAATTACCGCACGGTCAATCTCATCTTGCAGCTTAGAATACTGTTTATTTAAATCTAAAAAGGGAATTTTCATTTAATGATTCCTCACAGGCCGAAATAACCTGCTGCGGCCGAATCTCGGTCAGACATCTCATGTCATGGCATAGTGTTATTTTAAAGTTTTTATAACAGGGACGGCAGCTTATATCTGCCTTTAGCACCTTATGTGTTTGACTCTTGGGATATGGTCCGTAAACTGCATCGTCAACTGGGCCAAAGATTGAAACCGTTGGCACATTAAGCGCAACCGCAATATGCAACGGCCCCCCATCATTACACAATACTAAACTGACCTTTTTTATTATTGCCGCCACTTCGAAGATCGAAGTTTTGCCGCCAAGATTAATACAATATAGCGGCATTTGTTTTAAAAGCGCGTTACAGATATCCATTTCCGTGCTGCTTCCCATCACGATAATTTTTACATTCAGTTTTCTTTTGAGCTGATTTAACGTTTCCGCAAAAAATTTAGCCGGCCAATGCTTCATTGTTGCGTTTTTTCCCCAGCTTGCTCCACCGCCGGGAAAAACGGCAATAATTTTGTCTCGACCGTCTAAGTTATGTTCTTTTAAAAAATCATTACCCCATTTATCACTATCCCCGGGCAAATAAAGCTGCATCATCCGGTCATGGACGTCCAGGTTAATTAATCTTAACAAATCCGCATAATAATCAATAACATGTCTTTTGTTATAATAATCAATATTAATCTTCTTCGTTAAAAAGAAGCCGCGCTGGTGATAATTAAACCCAATAATATTAGCATTACCCATAAATTTCAAGAACATACTGTACTGGTGCACCAGAGATAAATCAACAATTAAATCAAACTTTTGGCGATAGAGCTGTGAAAAAGCGGTAAATAATTTTCGAATATAACCAATTTTCGACCGGCGGCGGATGTTTTTAAAATCACCGCGGGTAAAATTAAGAATTTCATCGATTTTGGGATTGGCTGCCAATACCGGATTACTCTTTTTATTACATAAATATACAATGCAGGCATTTGGGAATTTTGCTCTTAACGCAGCAATAACTACGGTTGTAAATAAAACATCACCAATGCCAAAAGGCCCGATTATTAAGATGCGTTCTCTGCCTTGTTTTCGTTCTGCCATATACTTATCGTAGCAATGGTTACGCCCACCAAAAACCAAAATAAAAACGCGGTCTGCATTGTTTGCAGGTTATTGTCAAAAAAACTATGAATCAAATAACAAATCAGCGCTCCCAAAAGCCCGGTCAAAACTCCGGTAAAAAAGTCCTGTTTCGGCATCCGTGCTAAAGACTTAAAAATTATCTCAAATAAAGCATAGAGTAAATATAAAAATGCTAAAAATCCGACAATGCCCATCTCCACGGCAATCATTAGATAGCAATTATGCGGGAGATCAGAGGTATATTCCTCCCATGCCGTTCTCAGCATAAATCTCGGATAGTTATACATAAAAGTATTTATACCATATCCAAAAACCGGTCTTTCTCTAAACATATTTAAACTAGCCTTCCAGATCAATATTCTGCCAGAATCACCAAAACGCACGATGTTATTTTCCCTTATTCGATCATTGGTTAAAAATGTCGTTAAAAAAATAATAGCAATAATTATCAGAATCGCAAACATCCTTTTATCCCGTAAAAATCCTACCAGTAATAATGCAAAAAATAAACTTACCCATCCCCCCCGCGATCCGGAAAAGATCATGCATAACACTAATAATAAAATCAATACGGTAAGAAAAATTTTTTGCCAGCGGTTTTTTGTTAAATAAAGCATAAAACTTGAAATTATAGTAATGATTGGGCCAAGATACATTGCCAATGTATTGAAATGGCCGAAACATGAAGTGATTTTTCCTTGTACTAACTCTCTACCGCAAATTAGGTCTATGCCCATTATATATTGAGCGATGGCATTAATAACGACAACAACTGCCGATAAAACAATTGCCTTGCCAAGCCTCTCTAATCTTAGTTTACTATTTATTGTTTCTATAACTACAACATAAACAAAAACCCATTCCAGCAGTCTAAAAAAAAATGCTTGTAAACTTTTTGAAAAAAAATCAGATTGAAAAACTGAAACAAAAGCCACGGCTATAAAAATACCAATAGCAAAATTAAGCGTAGCATTAACCGGCCTAAATTGCCGGCTGCGATGTTCGATAAAGCTATGAATAGCAACGCGCTTTATTACCCAGACCAAAAACATCAGCGATATGCCAATTTCTAACCCGGCTTTAAAAAACGGCATCCAGAATATAGAAATATAAATCAACCACTCAATAATATTATCGCAGACCTTGATGATCTTATTATGTTCTTGCATGTTTTATCACATTTGATAATTTTTGCCATCCAGAAATACTGACCGGCTAACTCCAAATATGCTAACAAAAAACAATAAATAATAATCCCGTAAAGCACGCCCCGTTAGAAAATCATACGGCTAACGTTAGCGGTAAAAAGATCTAGAATTAGATAAAGTAGTTCAAAAACATATTTAAAATAGAGCAAGTTGGCATTTTCTAACGTGGCACGCAAAAAAAATACACAATACAAATAATCTCTCTCCGCCGCAAGCAGCTGGGTATCACGCTCCGCTCCGCTTCGCTGCGCTGATAAGGAATTTCTTATGTCATCCCACACCCCAAGGGGCGGGAAATTCCAAGTTAAAAACAATCTCTCTATCCGCCTATCAACATGGCAATTACCTGCCGCAAGGAAGGGATTAACATTATTTTTGTGGGTCATTTAAAAACCTTGGTGCTCTTTGCGGCTTGGCGGGAAATTGTTATTTTTATTCTCTATTTTGGCACTCTCCTTTTAGACACAATATATAACAACCCGCCTAGACTGCCACCAACGAAATTGAAAAAAACGTCGCGCCAGTCAAAATAACGCCCCGGCAAAAAATATTGATATATTTCATCCAGTAAACCAATAAATGAAACAAATATCGCTGAATATAAAAAGCTCAAATTAGTTTTTTGATTATCCCGCGCAGCAAAAATCCCCAGCAGTGCATATTCGACCAGGTGTATTCTCTCTTCAATAAGTTTAAGTCTCAAAGATAAAAATCCAATAATAAAAAAAATGCAAATAGTTGCAGTCCACTGAAAGAAATTTAGATTATTTTTTCTGACATAATAACTAAACGCAATACAAAAAACTATTAATAGAAAAAAAATTACATAACCCAGTTCTTGCCGGGTTATGTATTGTAGTAAATAGTTATAAATTTTTCTCACAAAACAAGCAGAAAAAATAATTACCAGCCCCAGGAGAATTGTCTTTTTTGAAAAGGCCGGGGCACAAACTTTCAATAGGCACCTTTGCCTTTCAGTACTGCCGGTATAGTCCAGAGCAAAATTTTGATGTCCAGCCAAAATGACCAGTGATCAATATACCAAATATCTAATTCCACCCACTCGGAAAAGCTAAGCTCACTTCTGCCTTTTACCTGCCAAAGACAGGTTATGCCCGGACGTATTTCTAAACGTCGAAGGTGCAGGTCATCATATCTATCTACCTCATCCAGGGTAGGCGGCCTGGGACCTACCAAACTCATATCCCCTTTTAAAACATTCCAGAGTTGTGGTAATTCATCTAAACTGTATTTTCTAAGAATTTTTCCAACTTTTGTCACCCGGGGGTCTTTACGCATTTTAAATATCGGGCCGTCTTTTTCGTTTTTAACTCTTAGCTTTTCACGTAGCCTTTCCGAATTATGTAACATTGAACGGAATTTATAAAATTTAAACGCTTTGCTTTTCTTGCCACACCGACTGGAAACGTAAAAAACCGGCCCGCGGCTGTCTATCTTGATTAGCAAGGCAATAATTAATAAAAACGGCAGCAGTAGTATCAGCAATATCAATGAAATAACTATATCCATACTGCGTTTGACCAAAAGGTCTGTCCCATGAATACCCTTATTATGGTACTCTAACACGGGTAAAAAACCTATTTGGTGTGCGTGCAGCTCGCCCATAGCAATGTCATAAAGGTCTGGTACAATTTTCACACCAACCCCAAGGTTTTTGCCTTTAATAACCAGTTCGGAAACAATCCGGCGCTGTGAGGGGATGGTAACGTATGCTTCATCAATAAATTTACGGCGGACAACTCTTTCAAAATCAGAGATTTTCCCGGTAACTTCCGAACCATTAACCTCACTACCTTTGGGCTTTTTGTCATCAAGGTACCCGCAGACTCTTAATCCAAGGTAAGGCCGGCGCTTAATTTCCTGAGAAATGATCTCTCCAATTCTGCCGGCGCCGATGATTAAAACATTAAGGTTATTATATCCGGTTGCTACCAATTGTCGCACCAGCAGTCTTTTTATTGTCCTCCACAATGACATGAGCAGTGTCATAGATATGGCAAAATTGATAATAACCAGTCTTGATAAAATCTGTATCTTAAGCAGTAAAACCGCGATTGACATCGTTACGGTTGCATAAAAGACTGATTTAGATACCAGCCATACTTCCCGGGGAATGGTTAGTTCCCGGTTTGTTTCATAAAGATGATTGATATTGTGTAAAATTATGGTCAGCAGTCCCCAGACCGTAAAAATTAACGCATAAGTTGTAAATTCCGGTAGATTCAGGGTTGGCCAAATCAGGGAAATAAAAAATAGATCAAGCAGAGAAATATCATTATGCCGCAACACATATGGAACAAACGCACAGAGCGCAATTATAGCTGTATCAATCAACATGTAGATAATCGTTTTTGGTAATGAATATCGGGCCATTTTTTTAATCCAGTAGATTTGCCAGAAAAGTTTATATTATGTTAACACTATATTGTACGCCAAAAATAAACATTGGTCAATCTTTGTTTAACCCCTTTACTTTAAATCAAAAATTTACATGCCGCTTACATTCCGGGACTGGTTTAATTGTTCTGACCGCGGAAGACATCCCCGGCAGAAATTTTGCGTCACGTTCTATATTATCCCAGTTTTGCCGGAACCATTCGAGCGTATTATGGATACCGGTTTCAAAAGAGGTTTGGGGTTTATATTTAATGAGGTTATAGGCTTTATCGATTGATGCTAATAAACGACTCTTTGTATCCCATTTTCTTTTTTCGGTAAAAATTACCCCGGCCTTATTTTTAACCAATTTATTAATTATTATCGCCAGGTCAATAATCCGGGTTTCTTTTCCGGAGGCAAGATTAAACTCCTCTCCCACGGCTTGGTCACTCGCCCCGGCACGCAAGAGACCTTCAACAATATCCCCGACATAGGTAAAGTCTCTGGTTTCTTCACCGGAGCCGGTTATTGGCAAAGCCTGTCCTTTCATTGCCCAGTAAATAAAATTAGGGATTACATTCCTGTATTGCCCGGGAACCTCACCCGGACCGTAGGAATTAAAAAACCTTGTTTTGATAACCTTTAGACCATAATGATGGCTAAAAAAATTTCCGTAAAGCTCTCCGAGCATTTTAGTTATCTGATACGGCGTACTTAAATGTAATGACATAAAATCCTCTTTTAAGGGCAGGGGTGCGCTGCTGCCATATATCGAACAGCCGGATGAGGCATAGACAAATTTTTCGACATTGGTAAAAACTGAATATTCTAACAGTTTTAATGTGCCCAGGCCATTTATTAAAAGGTCACTTTCCGGATGGTCTAAGGAATTTTGATTAGCAAAAAAAGCCGCTAAATGAAATACGCAGTCCGGTTTTTCAAAAAACACTCTTTTTACCTTCACTTCGTCCAAAATGCTGCCTTCTACCAAAAGCACATTCGGTAAAGCCGGAACATTCCATTTATGTGAAGATGAAAAATCATCCA
>JBDRCZ010000107.1:0-5920 GCA_043821285.1 Candidatus Omnitrophota bacterium
ATTATGCCTACAATATCGTAAAAGGAATTCGTCCACTTAACAAAGTTGACCTTCTTCAAAAATACGCAAAGGCTCTTAATGTAACCGTTGCCTTTTTGTTGGGGGAAGAATCTATGCTTATATGTGAACGTCCTATATTTATCGCCACAAAAAGTCGTTTTCACAAAAGTGCGATAATTGGGAATAACCTTCGCTTTTTCAGAAAAGAAATGGGATTGTCCGTAAATGAATTTGGTGCTTTATTTAACTTATCTGGTAATTATATTACCAGGATTGAGGAAGGGCGACATATTCCAAGCCAAAAAACACTTGTAGAAATATGCAAGGTACTTAAAAAGGATATAGGGGAGTTGTTTTACATTTTATGGGATAAATTGACTTAGTTTTTAAATAGGACACCGTATCCATTCCATTAAAAAAGGGGGTTTTTTTGTGAACATAGTTATTAAATTTTTCGACATTGATGATTTTATGGACGAATTATTAATGGAAAACGCTCCTACGTCTTACTCTAAAAGGCAATTAGTTGTAAGAGTGCAAAAAAGTTTTAAGCATTTAGTTTCAGACATTAATTCCTCTACTTCAAAAGCGTGTATAATATGCTCTTACTACATTCTTGCAAAAAATGGTGTTGCTGAAATTTATTATCTTGAAATCGCAACGGAGGGCGAAAAGAAATTGGATGAAGCATACGAACAAATACAATACCGCTTGTCGCTTATAAATAATATTCAAATTCGCAAAGGGATTGTAAATATTGAAATGGAAGGAAGATAATGTATGGACACGGTGTCCGGCTTTAATTACAGCAGCCTATTATGTTTTCTTAATTAAAAGTAAAGTAATTTTTTTAGGAGGTCTTTATATGTCTCAAATTGCATCAAATGGTGATATGTTTGAAGTTTTTCGTGTTGGAAAACCCGTCTCAGATAATTTTAACGCTAAACAGGGTCTATACTATGAATATAGCTTATCTGGTCATATTTGTATATTATGCCTTCCGAATTTAACATCGGATGAAATTGATAGCTTTGAAAATTGCGATATTGAATTTAGATTTACTGAAATTTTAGGTATAATTTATTTTTTGGTTAGATTTAGTGAGTTTACTTCATGGAGTGATGCCCCTTATAGTTGGCACATCGTTGATGATAATTATAAAGATATTCCATTGCTTGATATTCCTCATGGTGAGGGTGCATGTTTATTTTTAATTTTGGTTGATTCAAGCGATAAACTAATAAAAAAAACACGTTTGATTGGTCTTGGGCATGACTTTACACTAGGTCTGCATAGTCTTATTATACGTCAGTCAAAAACTAGCTTTCACGGAATAGATTTACACCTTGAAAATTGTAAGGAAATTGAAAATAATTATAGCCCGGAAGATTTAGCAAAACTTGCTATGTATAGTTTTAAAATAAAAGGGAGGAATAGTTAATTATGGAAACTAAGGATTTGAAAATTGAAATGAAAAAATCACATACCAAAAGATGGCGTAAAACAACTGTAGAACATTTCTTGCAAATTGTAGAAATTACAAGGACTATTTTATTAGAGACAAGAGACAGCAGCCACAACCCGGATGATTACACGGAAGAATGTGCATTATGGTACTTGATTACAGGAAAAGTAGTTGATACTCCGGTGCTACAATTTAGGCTGGCAGAAGGTGATGTTTGCCATTACTGCAAGGCAAAATTCATCAAAAAATACGGCGCATTAAGTAGGCTTGACAATAAAACTTATATCTGCGCAAGTTGTGGCATGAAAGAAGCTATTCAGGATATACCAAGAAACAGTGAGTGACGATTTTTGATTGTCAAGTGCGCTTTTGGGCGCACGGGTCTTTCTTATACGCCTTGACAATCAAAAACTTTTTGCGCTTTTTAATTCCACGGGGTCAAGGAACTCAAAAAGTAAATGTGCTTTTTTTAATTCCTTGACCTTTTTTAATTTTAGCGCAAAAAGGCAGTTCAAAATTCGGGGTATGCTGAATCTAAAAAGTAAATTGTAAACCTCACGCTCAAGCAAAAAAACAGCCTTTCAGAATTAGTTTAAGGCTACTGTTTAGGGTATGGTAATACAAAATAACATACAGATAGCAAAACCGCTTAAAACGGATTTTAGACGTTTTTAAGCGGTTTTTCGTTTTATGTATAGCTTTTACTTGTTAATTAGTAAATATATACATATATGAAGTGTGGGGAAGGTGATTTCTTGGCTACATTTTACTTTGATGCCGGGCATGGTGGACAAGATTCCGGAGCAGTAAGGGTATATAAAGGTAAAGACTATTTTGAGAAGGATTTTAATTTAAAACTTGCAATTTTAGTAAAGGGATACTTGCAAACTGTTTATCCTGCTCAAACAATATATCTTTATCGTGATGCGGATTTCAACGGCAATCGTCTAATAAGAGGTCAGGACGCAAAAAGTAAGGGTGCTGATGTTTTTGTATCCATTCATAATAATGCCACTGGTAATGCTACAGCTTCTGGTACAGAAACTCTATATCCTAAAACATTTACCGACGGTTGGGAAACAAGCAAAAACTTTGCAAACTATATGCAAGATACGATTGTCGATTATATGGACTCAAAGGGCTGGAATGTGGTAGATAGGGGTATTACTACATGGACAAATAATACTGCCGAATTAGGTGTTTTTCAAGGGTCTGCGCCCGTCCCGTCTTGCTTAGTTGAATGTGCCTTTATGACAAATGATTCCGATATGGAAAAGCTTCTAAATCCGTTATTTTTAGAAGATATGGCATATTCAATTGCTCTTGGTACTGTAAGATGGCTAAATATAAACAAGGGGCTTAATCTGCCGGAGCCACGAAGATTTTCAGAATTTATCCCACAAAAAAGCGTATTACCATTAATTGGCGTTGGAATAATAACTGCGATTTTAGCCTATTATTTTTTAAAAGGAGGTCTTATTAAATGATGGGTATTATAAAAGGGTTTATTGACGGTAATCCTGAAATGGCTGGTATAATAATATCGACTGTAATAATTGGTCTTGTAAACGCAGTAAAACAAACCGGAATATCCCCCCGGACACTACCATTTTTTGCTATAGTATTTGGAGTATTAATATCTGTTATTGGATTTGATTTTAATGATATAAAAAAGGAAATTGTCATAGGTATATGGCTTGGTCTTGGTGCTGTCGGTCTGCATAGTGGATTGAAAAACACACTATTTAACGGAGAACCACCGAATAATAATAATAATAATAGTGATAACCTAAGTTTTTACAAGCTAAAAAAATAATTTTTTAAAATATGAATACCGAAATTATAAGAAGTCAACATTAAAATTTCTTTTTTAGCGACTTCTTATAAATATGCGGTGATTTCCTTGAATATGCTTATTATTTCCCAAAAATCATCATACCATACACTTGTCAAATATTTCATGCAAACCTCTTAAGTTTTCAAGTTCTGCTCTCCTAATATCTGTTAATCTTGGTGCTTCATCATCAAATTTACCGGACAAAATTATCTCGTCAATATCATATATATTTAACATAGTGTTGTATATCGCTCCTGCTATTTCTACGCAGTACCTTTCTTCGTTATCCTCCATGCCATCGCCCCCGTTTTTAAATCAAGTCTTTTTATGATTATTGTACGAATTTGAATTTACAATCATACACTCGTCAAGCTGCGCCTTTGCCCTTGTGAATTCCTCTTTTTCCTCTTTTAGCAATTCTTGTAGTAATGCCTTTTGTTCCGGGTCTGTTTCTTCTTTGATTATGTCATTTATTATTTTTACCTGAACAAATTGTTCCAGCGCAATTTCAGCCTTGAGGACACAATATTCATCCTCGAATTCCTTTTTTATGTCCATGTTGGTCATGTGTGTCCACCTCCGATTTTAAACATTATAAAAAAAGAGGGGGCTTTTTATATAAGTCCCCCTCCCCCGCCGAATTTTTTTATCTTCCTTTACAGGTTTTTGCTGCTGCCGAGAGTGCAGCCCTTACAGCTTGTGACCTCTCTTTAGCATTTGCCCCGGAAAATGTCTTTCCGGTCATTTGCTCTCTTACACACCTTTGAAAAGCTTTCAATTTCGGTGACGATTGCCTTGAACTACCTTTTCTTATTAAGCTTTCTGTTTCTCCGCTTACAGGGTCACGCCTGGAAAACGGTGTAAAATCTAATGCTATCTTTCCCATAAATAAAACCTCCTTTTCCCTTTACAATGTACTATTAAAGTTTGCACCCATTTTGTCCGGGGAAGGCAAAGCATTTTATTGTTTTTGCTTCAACCCTCCTGTCTTTTGGCACTTTACTGTTAAATTCTTCAAGTGCCTTTAAAACTTCCTCGTCATTTTTATAACCTTCATCATGTATTTTTTGTAAGCTTTGCACCGTTATATTCTCCTGCTGGCAAATATCTAGTGCAAACCCCACGGCGGCGGCTATTGAACATGGCTTGCAAGTATCCATATTAATTTGTAACCCCCTATAATAATATACAATTTAATCTTTTTTATAAGTACAATTATTTTTAAGGACACGGTGTCCCTTTTTTTATATTTGCCATCCATGTATTGCTTTTATAAATACAGAATAGTCATAGGCTGAATTCCCTTTATTTGAATAAAAATAAATTCCATTGCCATATCTTATTGCAAACATGCTGTACGCTCCCCGTTCATCAAATGGTACAGTTGCTTTTAAATCTACTAACATATCGCTTGTGACAAATACGTCTTTTGATGGTTTACTCCGCAATGTTGTCAATGACCTCTCGTATGCAAATGTTGGGAATTTTTCTCTAACCCAAAAATCCGAATATAAATCGAATCTTGAAAATGCTCCTAATTTATCTATTTCTGGAATACCTAACTTTCCTAATTGTTTGCAAAAAAATGCGAACGCTTCTTCCCTTCCCATGAATGGATATGAACCATCTGCATAATACATTGGATAATCAGTGTAATCTATCCATACCCCACCATTTAAAATAAAGCTTGCTAAATCATTTATATAACTGTATGGGTCAATTAAAAAACTTAACTTTCTTATTGGTGGTCTAGCTGGAATTATTTCCCCTGCTTCATTTGCAACATATTTGCCTTCCCCTCTATAAAAGTTGCTTTTTAAATTGATTTCTATTAATCCTAAAAGTGATTTCCATTTACTAACATCTGCTTCTTTATGATAGTATGGACTGGTTGTTGCCGCTAATCTCTGACAAACACTACCTATTGGTATTGGTGGATTATTTGCAGCATTTTTCTCTGCGTCTGCCTTTACTTGTTGTGACGCCTGTTTTTGCTGCTCAAGCCGTAACTGTTCATTGATTTTTCGTAATTCAGCTTCAAGTTTTGCTCTTTCGTCTGCTGTTAAATTCGGGTCTGCTAGGCTTTTTTCTGCGTCGTCTTTTTTTACAGATAAGTCTTTACCCACAGCCTGTGTATATGAGGGTAGCAAAAAAACCAAAGCACCTATAGTTAAGGCTGTTATTCCTATCACAACAGGTATATTTATTTCAGTTTCACCTAATAATGGCAAGTCTATTTTTGTTGTTGCTTTTAAAAAATCAGCCATATATTATTTCCCCTTTGCAAGCATAACTGCGGTAATAATTACACCATTTGTTACAAGCGTAATCATCATTATCCGCTCAAAAAGTCTCACCATCACCGCCCCTGCTTCTGCTCTTGTCATTGGAGTGTCCGGTCTATATGTTCCATCTTCATATCCAGCTAAAAGTCCGTAGCAAGCCCCTTTTTGTATTTCGCTATAATACCAAGCGTCAGGTCTTACGTCACTAAACCTTTGAGGCATTTTCACCATCTCCTTTTACATTTTTTTCATCATGTAATATACGGCAATTAATACACCGCCGCCAACTACAACGGAAACGGCAATACCCCGTTCAAATGCTCTTATGACAAA
>JBDRCZ010000108.1:0-2686 GCA_043821285.1 Candidatus Omnitrophota bacterium
AGCCGCGGTCGATACGATCATTAAGGTAAAAAAAGAATTCAACCTTATGTTCAGCTGTTAGACACTCATTGCCTAACAACACTAGCAACATCGCCTAACAACACGTACCTACTGCTGGATTTGAGATAAAATGGCAATTGCCATAAAGCTGGAATTATGATATTCAAATAATAATAGCCTTATTTTTATAAAATTATGTCTAGTAAAAATTTGGTTCCAGTAATCACAATAATATTAAGTATAACATCTCTCAGCATTGGTTTTATTTTATTTAAACGGTTCACGAATGATCATTCTGGTTGGGGAGGTATTTTTTTATATATAAGCGTGGGAGTTTTTTTACACGGTTTATTTTTGCTAATCTCTTCTATCTTTATACTTAAGAAGAAGGAGTGGGCTTATGATCTTTTAACTTATTTATTATTTTTAGGGATTCTATTAATTTTATTATCTTTTTCCTACCATCTCCCTCCACAATTATTCATGTATTCTAATCACATTCGTTTATTGGTATTTGCTTTATACGTATTTTCATTTTTAACTTTGATAATTCGGAGGAAAATATATATAGGAGAAGACTGAAAGTGGAAAAATAAGATCATTTAAAATTAAATATTCAGATTTAAAAAAAAGGAGGTCTGTCTAATGAAAAAAATTGTACTCTTGGCGATGATTATTATCCTCTCGTTTCCTCAGATAAGTGCGACCTGTGGAAACAACCAAGGGAATCAGCAATTTGCGTTTGCGATTATTACTGATTTTCATCTGGAGTACTTCGGCAAGGATGCTCGTCAAAAATTACATGCTACGGTAGATGCAATTATTGCGGTAAAGGATAAATTTAACCTCTCGGGCGTTATTGGGTTAGGCGATGGCGGCGATAAAAGTCAAAAATGCGATTTTGTTAAAGTTCGCGAAGAATTAAGCAGATTGAATGATGTGGGGTTATTTTTTATTTTAACCATCGGCAATCATGAAACTTGGGAATATACAATGATAGAAGGCGCCGATCCAGACGATCGAACAAAAATTACTACAATTGCAGATGCCGCCACGGCCGATCAATATTTTGAAGAAGTGTTTTGGGGTCCTGGCAATCAAAGAAATATTGATTTGATAAAAAAAGCTTTAGGAAATTCATGGGAAAAAAGTAAAAATCCAGTAATCATAGAAGGTGTTAACCACCCCGTTTATCTCCAAAATTACGGTTTTTCGTACGGAGGAATAACTTTTTTGACGATAGACTTAGCACCACGAGCAGATCCGCCACTAGAGCCAAGGTATGCCGACATTCCTTCCGCCCGTCCTGGCGATCCACGGGGATTTCTCTCTGTTTTACATATGCCAACGCTTGATTTTGCTAAGGTATATACAAAAAATCACGCATCAGAAAAACGAATTCTGATTACTTTCTGCCACTACAGAATTATGCCTTATAAGCAAGAGGTAGTAATGATTTCTTCTCCGATGTTGATGGAAGAATACATAAACCAAAAGATCGGAAACTTCGTCACTAACCCCGAAAATTACAAAAAGATATATAATTTCTATGGGCATACACACAATACCGAAGATGACCAAATATCAAAGACATTCAATATTGTGACAGAAGATGTCGCGGAGATTAATTTGGGGTTGGTTAAAGAAGGAATAGTGGAGCGAAAAGGAACACCTATCCGTATCGTCAAAATCGGAAGCGACGGGAGCGTTGATTACTCAACGTTGCTGGCGCGGGAGATGATTCCGTCAGAGATTATCGCCAAAACCGCGCAGAATTTGGCAGGAATCAATTCTTTCCATTTTGAGTTAGACCAGATTGGCGGCGGAGTTATGATTTCAGATCTGATTGAGGTAAAGAAAGCTTCCGGTGACGTGGTGAGGCCAGACAGATTGCAGACCAAGATTGATATAACCGTCGGCGGTTTACTTCCCAATAGTTTTGACTTAATTGCGATAAAAGATACTGTTTACGTAAACAGTCCCCTCTCCGGAGGAAAGTGGGAAGTCTTGGCGCAAGGCGCCGGTCAATCAGGCGTTTTTAATCCATTCGCTATTTTGTCGGCGCTTTTGAAAAACATTACCGGGCTGGCTAAAATCGACGAGCAGACAATAAATGGGATTGGTTGCTTCCATATTTCAGGTAGTATTTCATCCAAGGCCTTGGCAACAGCAACTGGCGCAAGTATTGCCGACAAATCCGTCAAAGTCGAAATCTGGATCGGCAAAAATGATTTCCGCATATATCAGGTCAAGTTGGAAGGAAAACTGACTCAAACAGAAAAAGACGGCATAGTCAGGGTACTGAAGATTTCTAACTTTAATCAGCCGGTGGCGATTAGTCCCCCGTAAGTCCATAATCATAACAACGCAAAAAGGCGCCTCAAAAGCGCCTTCTTTTTTATTTTTAAATAATCCTGCCTACCGGCAGGCAGGCGTCTACTGCACGGTGAAAAAATCGTCGCTGCGGTCGGAGATTGTGTAGTCAAGAGGATAAGAAACGAGTCTTAACTTAAAACGGCTGCCTGATTTTTCGGCGTCGGGCGGTAATTTATTTTCCGACAGAACAAAAGAATATTTTTCCAGAGAGGCCGAAATATCCCTGGCAATTAATGTTGAAGCGGGCCATGTGTTGTCCATTTTGTCCCAATTTTCCAAAATAATATCCAAACTTTCCACTCCAAAGGAT
>JBDRCZ010000109.1:0-74647 GCA_043821285.1 Candidatus Omnitrophota bacterium
TATTAATATAAATAAATTATATAAAAAGTATTTAAATTTATATAGTAAAAGGACATGTACAATAAAATGATGTTAGTAACTATGCAACTTAAACAAAAATTATTATTGATATTATTTTTCAGCTTATTTTTTGGGGGAATATTGACCGGGGTGTTACAGGCAGGTATTGATTGTGTCATTTGTAGTTTACCTAATTCTGCGGTACATAGTACGGTAAATGATAATGTTTCTTTTCCCAATAAAAACCTACCTAAATCACATGCCCCAGAGCCAAGCAGTATGGCGTTAGTTGGGATAGGCATTGGCGGTATGTTTTTACGCTTTTTTAGACGCCGTTACCATGATGCAAAAAGAATATTTGATATCTTAGCGGCTGCTACGGGATTAATAATAACGTCACCATTTCTTTTGCTGGCAATAACACTTATAAAACTTAATTCAAAAGGCCCGGTATTTTTCAGACAAATACGTGTGGGTAAAGATGGAGATGTATTTAAAATCTATAAACTCAGGACAATGAAAATTAATGCGGAAGCTATGACCGGACCAGTATGGGCAAAAGATAATGACCCGCGTATCACAAAAATTGGTAAATTTCTACGCAAGACCCACTTAGATGAAATACCACAATTAATCAATGTATTAAAAGGTGAGATGAGCCTGATTGGACCGCGTCCTGAACGCCCGTTTTTTGTTGATGAGTTTAAACATCTGATCCCGCGGTATGAAGACAGGTTAAAGGTTAAACCAGGGATCACCGGACTTGCTCAGGTAAGACATAAATATGATGAAACATTGGAAGATGTTAAGAAAAAATTAGATTATGACATTTTATATATAAAAAGAGTATGCCTGTTAACAGATTTAAGGATAGTGTTAAGTACAATTTTTGTGATGTTGACCGGTAAGGGAGCAAGATAAACCAAACAATAAATATATAAAATAAAATGATAGAATTTTAAAATACGCAAAAGGGGGTGAAATAACAAATGAAAAAAATATATCTGGGGTTAATAGTAACAGTATGTATATTAGTAGCCTCTAGTTCAGCACAGGCAGCAATCAGCTGGGTAATCGCGCCGGATAATAACAATGTAACTTTTGGCAATACCGTGGTTGTGGGCGTAGACGAAATCAATTTTAACTTTAATGATCAACAGCCACAAGGCATTTATGGAGCTGGTTTTATCATGGCGGGGAATATGGGGGGTGTGTTGTTTGATGCCGATCTCTGGACATGGGATTCTTATAATGCAACTGAGGGTTACTGGGATGCATTTGTGGTTAATATAAACACTACTGGTTTTTACTGGGATCTCGTATTAACAGATCCAGTCAACGTAAGCGCACCTGGAGCAACCTGGGCATGGGGTGGCCAGTCCTATACTGATGCAAAATTGGAACATTTTTTCAACTTGGGTGATCCGGAATTGCTAAAATTAATTAGCGGCCCGGGAAATTACTATGTCAGCATTGTCTTAGATACAAAAACCTTACCTGATGCTGATGATAATCATGCTTCATGGGGGAGTTTTCATGTAGAGCCGGTTCCGGAACCAGCAAGTATGGTTCTTTTAGGAGCAGGGCTGCTGGGGCTCTTAGGTGCAAGAAAAAAGAGATTTTTTCACGCCTGAGAGAAAACTTGCGATATTTGGCAAGTGTTATATAAAAAGATAAGTAAAAACTGAAAGAAAGGAGGAAAATAAATGCAAAAGATCTTAGCAATAGCAGCAGTTTTGATCATGGTTATGGGATTTACAACATCCGCATATGCCTTTTTCATTGATTTTGAAACTGGGTTTGGCAGAGATCAGCAGCCGATTGATGATATCGCTGGCGTGACTTTTGAGGTTACCGGTGGATATGACTGGATTTATGGGGATTCAAAAAATGGTAACTGGAATACCAAGTCAATTGACCTTGGTTATGGTGGTGGTTCTTATCAACATTATGGGAACGTATTTGCTTTTTTAGGCATAGACAACAGTGCTGGCAGCGGAAAGATAGATTTTACCAATAATGATGGTACTTGGTTTCAAACTGGATATACCAGCTATAGCAACTTCTATCTTGAAGGTTACGATACCGATGGTAATCTGATTGCTTCTACATCTGGTGGTGGTAATCTTAATGGTAGTGATATGGGTTGGCTGCTTATAAACGCACCATCAGGAAAGTTTTTTGATTATGTTGTGGTCCATGATACCGGCAACTTCTTTTTAGTGGATAACATGAGCGGTGATGCTACTGGTGTGCATGATGATGTTATTCCTGAACCAGCAAGCATGATGCTTATGGGTGCAGGATTATTAGGTATTTTAGGTGCAAAAAAGAGAAAAATTTGTGCCTAATTTTGTGATTGTGTGTCTATACAGGGATATGTAAAGCTGTAATTTGCATAAAGCATATCCCTGTGTTGCACAAAATAAAGATGAAGAAGATTATGTATTGCGGTATAGTTAATAATATGAACTGGTTTAGTAAAAAGACGCAATGGAGGTTTAATTGTTTGAAGATGTAATGAGGCGGAATGCATTTTATTACCTTCATTGCATATACAGTAACTTAAGAACAAATATTAAAATATATTTAAAAAGAGTAGGGGGAAGATAACTTACTCTTTTTTTGTTTTACCCTTGACAAAAAGGCAATTATAAGGTATATTTATAGTTCACCTTAAAAATAAAGGGATCGAGGGATACTGGGGATGGGATTAACAATAGTCAAAATGACCGCCAATGTGGTTCTAGATGCATGGATTGCGTCTTTTAGAACGCTAAGAAATTGCCCGCGGATATTCATCCCATTTATTATTACTGCGTTTTTTGAGTTTATTGCCCTTTTGCTGATATATTATTCTCCCCGGCAGCCACTGGTAGTTTTTTTAGGCCCGCCAATTACCAGATTCTGGGGTGGAAAATATCTGCATTACCCATTTAATTTTGTACTTATGCCGAAATTGCTGTTCTATTCCCAGACCCTGATTAGTATTTTTGTTGGATCGTTAATGACTGCAGTTGCAGTCTACCTTATTTGGCAGAGCATAAGTCTTAATAATCGTCAAAGAATATTACCGGCAATAAAGAAAACATTACCGCGTTATCTCGGGGTTATTGTGGCGATATTTATTAATCTGATACTTATCTGGCTGTATTTTAAATTTGAGAATAAATTTGAGAATAAATTATTGGTTAAGCTTTTTGCGGAAAATCCGACGAAAAAGATATTATTTATTGGTGTCCAGGGCTGGAGACAGATTGGTTTTTATTTTGGCATTTTAGTAACAATTATCATTGATACATTATTTGTTTATGTTATTCCGATAATAATTATTGAAAGACGCAGC
The DNA here is from genome assembly GCA_043821285.1 of Candidatus Omnitrophota bacterium. Classification (GTDB taxonomy): domain Bacteria; phylum Omnitrophota; class Gorgyraeia; order B26-G9; family JBDRCZ01; genus JBDRCZ01. Next base: position 3,347 of record JBDRCZ010000109.1, read on the forward strand.
GTATTCATGGCAATTATTAGGAGTATTACCTTTGCCATTAGAAATTTTACGGTGAGTTTCTTTATTGTTGCGATTCCGATATTATTTTATCTACCGATAATTATCTTAAAAGGGAAAATGAGCATACTGATGGATAAATTCATCCCGGAAGTAACGCTCTATATTTTAACCTGCGGTATTTTACTGACAATGTTAATTAATTGCTGGATTACGGCTTTATCGGTACATGTGTTTATAACCCGCAGGAAGGTGTCTGAGGTAAAGTAATGAAAATAATTTTCGTTATAATTTTAGTTTTAGGCATACTTACCGGGTGCAGTGATGACCAATACAGTGCGGAAAAGATGCTTTATTACGCGGCTAAGGCAAGTAAAAAAATATATATGAGCGCGGATGCGGCTGCGCCTTTTGAATATAGAGCAGCGGTTTCTGCATATGAAAGAATAGTCGAGCGGTTTACGAATACGGCTTTTGAAAAAACTGCGCAGTTTAAAATCGGGGAGCTGTACCTGTTAAAGAAAGAATATGATACGGCCCGCCGGGAGCTGGGAAAGCTTATTTCCCGTTACCCCGATGACCGTGACGTGATTGTTAAAACGAAGTTTGCCATTGCAAAAACTTACGAGATTGAAGGACGTTGGGATCAGGCATTGAAAGAATTTGAAAAAATAGAGCAGAATTATACGGATTCTATCCAGGCGATACAAATTCCGATATATATCGCCCAGTATTATCAGAAACAAGAAGAGATGAAAAAGGCAGCTTTAGCCTACCAGCAGGCAATCGAAAAATATGAAAATATTGCGCGAGATAACCAGGACACACCAAAAGCATATTTAGCAAATGACCTGATTGCCGCATGTCTTATTAATCAACAAAGATGGGAAGAGACGGTGGTGCAGCTTAAAAAAATCATTGAGTCTTATCCGAAAATAGCCGGTGTACTTCGCTCGGCAGCAGTGCTTGAGCAGATTTATATCCAAAAATTGAAACAGCCGCAGGCGGTTTTGGATTTTTACGAAAAATTTATCAGTGAACATAAAGATGAAGATTATGAACTAAGTAAAATTTTAAGAAAAAGGATAGAAAAAATAAAAGAGGTTACAAAGACATAGATAATGGGATTGCAGAAATCAAATTTCTGCAGCAGGTCGTATTCTTAGACACGACCTGAGGAGGGATGAACAAATGGAACAACAGAAATTTATGGATGTACTGGAAAAAGTTGATAAACTTGCAGATTTACATCAGGTGAGCCAGGCAATTAATTCTACACGGGATCTGACAAAGTTACTAGAGATTAGTTTAAATGCGGCAATGCAGACGTTAGAGTCTGATGCTGGTTCGATATTTTTGCTTGAACCGGGCGGACAGGAATTGGTGCTAAGAATTGCCCGCGGTAAAAACTATTATCCGAGTGCCGGAATGGTTAAGAAAATTGGTGAAGGGATTGCGGGTATGGTTGCCTATTCTAAGACACCGGTACTGGTAAAAGACATTCGGAATGACCCGCATTTTCACAGTAATGGTTATCACCACTATGATACTAATTCTTTTATTTGTGCACCACTAGTAACGACGAATAAATTAATTGGCGTAGTTAATATTACCGAAAAAAGAACCGGAGAGCATTTTGATACCGATGACCTGGAATTTCTTTCCATTCTTGCCAGTCATGTAGCAATTGCCGTGGAAAAACTTCAGCTTTATGAAGAGATTAGACAATTTAATTTGACCCTGGAAGAAAAGGTAAAATTAGCGACCGAAGAGCTGAAGAAAAATATATCCGAAAAGATTGACCTGGAAAAACAGCTGGTAATATCCAAAAGGCTTGCCGCAATAAGTAAGATTGCGGCAAGTATTGCCCATGAGTTAAATAATCCTTTGGATGGGGTTATAAGGTATATAAATCTTTCTTTAGATCATATTAATAAAGATGAGGTTTTACATGAATATCTAAGCGAGGCAAAAGGGGGGTTATCAAGAATGGCCGAGATTTCCCGTTCCCTTTTGGATTTTTTCCGCCAGACAGTTAGTGTAAATATTTATGTAGATATTTATGAAGAAATAGATAAGGCACTTATTGATGCCCATCGTGCACAGCCGTTTAAAAAATTAGAGATTATAAAAAAATATCAAAAAGAAATGCCGCAACTTATTGACCGGGGTATTCAAATAGCATTTTCAAACATCATAAAGAACGCATTAGAGGCAATGCCAAAAGGCGGAAAAATTAAAATCACAACATTTTTCTACAAAGACGATCTCTATATAAGATTTAAAGATACTGGCTATGGGATACCCGATGCAATACAAGAGGGGATCTTTCAGCCATTTTTCACAACTAAAAAAATGGAAAGAGGTTCTGGACTGGGACTGGCAATATCAAATGAGATTGTGCAAAGATATAATGGCAAGATAACAGTGAGCAGTCATAATGGCGAGGGGACAATATTTACCATTCAAATACCTAAGGGACAGAATGTGAAGGAGTAGTTTTAATATCTGCCTAACAAAATCGAAGACCCGCCGGTACTGTGGCGGGCTTGACGTCCGCCACAAAGTCGAAGATGCGCCAACGTATTAGTGGCGGACAGGGATTAAATTCGCAGACGGACATGGTCCTACAATTTACAAAGCTTTCACTTCGTAAATTGTCTGCTTATTTAACGAATAATCTTATTAAAATGCTTAAAAGTATATTGGTCGTTGATGATGAAAATTTAATTCGCAAGTCCCTTTATGAATTATTGCGCCGGGATGGTTATTCTGTGGATACGGCCACGAACGGAGAAGAGGCCTTAAAAAAGATTGATCATAACTTTGATGTAGTTATTTCTGATATTAAGATGCCGAAGATGGATGGTCTTGAATTGTTGAAAGAAATCAAGGCAGCGCATCTGCATACTGAGGTAGTTTTGATTACTGGATACGGAAATATTGAAGATGCCGTAGAGGCGATGCGTCAGGGGGCGTTTGATTATATTACCAAACCAATTGTGGATAATGAAATAAAGATAATTATTAATAAAATAATCAGCCGGCAAAAATTAATTGAAGAAAATCAATATCTGCGTAAAAGGCTGGAGACTACTGAAAGGGATAAATTTCATGGAATTATCGGCCATAATATCAATATGCAGAAGATTTATGCTTTAATCGAAGCGATCGCCTCAACAAAAGCCAATGTATTAATTACCGGAGAAAGCGGTACGGGTAAAAGAGTGATTGCGCATGCTATTCATGCCTGTGATACTATACGGCATAATAAACCATTTGTTGAAGTTAGCTGTGGAGCATTGCCGCCAACATTACTGGAGAGCGAATTATTTGGTCATGTCAAAGGGGCTTTTACGGATGCGAGCAAGGACCGTATTGGCAGATTTGAGGCGGCAAATGGCGGGACGATACTTCTTGATGAAATAGACACATTTTCACCATATTTACAGGTAAAATTACTGCGTATACTTCAACAGGGTGAATTTGAAAGAGTTGGGGATACAAGTACCGTAAAGATAGATGTACGAATAATTGCCGCGACCAATCGTGATCTTGAAACAGATATCAGCAATAACAAATTTCGCGAGGATTTATATTACCGTATTAATGTTATTAAAATTGATATCCCTCCGCTTCGGGAAAGGCTTGATGACCTGCCGCTTTTGGTAGACCATTTTATTAAAAGATACAGCGCAAAAATGAATAAAAAGATTAATAATATTTCCGAGGAAGCATTGAGCGCAATGAAATTATATAATTGGCCGGGTAATATTCGGGAATTAGAGAATATAATTGAACGGGCGGTAATTTTGGCAAAAGAGGCGTCAATTACAATAAACGAAATGCCGCCGGTAATTTCTCTGTCCGATAAAAAGAAGATGCCGTATAATCATCAGCAAAATACTCTTAAAAAGGCATTACAGGAGCCGGAAAAACAGTTAATTTTAGATATTCTTGAGAAGACCAATTGGAACCGTAAGAAGGCAGCAGCACTTCTTGGAATAAATCGAACGACCTTATACAACAAGATAAAAAAATATAAAATTAAAATAAAACCATGAATTTTTCTGAAATTATTGATAGTAAAAACTGGCAAAAATTACAGGACCATTTTGCCGAGGTCCTCCAGGTAACCATCAGAACCATTGATCCCGATGGTGAACTTTTGACGGTCCCATCCCGACCGACAAATCTATGTCAGGAGGCCCTCGGCAATTTATTGAAGATGATACAAAAATGCAGCAGCTGTCTGCCGGATTTTAATAAAGGGGAGGCATATCTTACAAAAAATCCTACTTATAAATGTCTCTTTGAATTACATAATTTTGTTATACCAATTAAAACGGCCAGTGAGGAAGTGGTTGCTTTTTTGTTGGGGGGACCGGTGATCATTGACCGGCTGGAAGACTTAGAAAAATATAGAGCACTTTCGAAAGAGTGCAATATTCCTTATGAATCAGTGCTCTCTTCGATAAAACAGTTAAAAACTTTTACTTACTGGAAAGTACATACGGTGATTGAACTGTTACGGGAGGTGAGCAGCTGTATCGTTCAGCTCGGATATCAAAAATATAGATTGAAGATGATAATTCCTGATTTATTTAAAAACGGAAAATTGGATAAAAAAAATTATGATAGTTTTTATCTGCAAGAGATGCTGGAATTATTTATGGATATCGCTTCAAAGGCAACAAAGACGGAAAATGCCTCGGTAATGCTTTTGGATAAGGAGAACAAATTAACGATTAGGGCCGCGCGCGGGCTAAATTATGACATTGTAAAAAATACGAGTTTAAAATTAGGCGAGGCAATTGCCGGGCGGGTAGCTAAAGAAGGAAAATCCATCCTCATTACTGAGGAGACAACGGATTTGGATATAAAGAATAATCTTAGACATCCGGAATTACATCATGCCGTAGTTTCGCCAATATGCATTAATAATGAAGTAATGGGCGTTATCAATGTTTCAACTAAAGAACCGGCGAATAAGCTTGGTCCGGAGACAGTAAGTTTACTGGAGCAGCTTACTCTGCTTGCGAGTTGTGCGATTAAAAATTTTAGAGAAGACACCTGCCTGCCCGGCAGGCAGGGATGATCACCGATGAGAAGAAACACCTGCCCGCCATCGTTGTTTGGATGGTCTTTGACTTTGTGGCGGGGATGAGCACAGATTAAAAAAATCGAGCTTTTATTTGTTATTATTTTTTAGCCACGGATGAAACACGGATTTTTAATAATCAAACCCTTTAACCTCATTTTTTGACAGAATAAATCCCATAAGAAAATATCAACCGACCCTGTTTAAAAATAATGCATATAATCGTAATTGGCACAAAACTTTTTATTGTTAATACTATTTCTTTAACTTTATAACGGGACACGCAGGATTTACAAGATTTTTCTCCTGTTAATCCTGTCCATATTCTTTTTTAATCACTAATTGCACTAATTATCACGAATGGTCAGGTAACAATTCTCTCATATAAAAGTTTTAAGCAGCTGCCAAATATACTTGAACACATATCCCCTATTATCTTATAATTCTTGTCTTTGAACAATAATTCCTTTTTCATTCGTGAAAATCGGTGTTATTCGTGGTTTAAATATTTTTTTAAATGACCCGCCATGTCCACCACAAAACATTGGCGGATCTTCGATATTTTGGCGGGGAATTTAACCCGCCGACGCTTTGTGGCGGGTATTCCCTCAATCTGTGTTAATCCGTGGTTTTATCTTGAAAAATCTGGGTTCAAATCTGATGCAACCGGCAAGATACCTATGCGTTAGCCACATAGATAGACAGTTATCAGGAATTTTTTTATTTTGACAATGCACGCAATTTTTGTTATATTATAGATACACACCAAAATTCTAACTCCTTACATATTAAACTCATCTATTTCCTACGGTTTTGCCGCAGGGGGACATTTGGAGGGAAGGAATGATATTAATATCTGTATAGTAAATCGAAGACCCGCTGTATTGTGGCGGACGGGGATTAAATAACCTGCCAAAATTTATGGCGGGCCATTTAAAGTGTAAAACAAAAGTTTTTAAATGGATAAAAATTTCTGGTATTGCGAAACAACATCAACTTGGACTAATACCATATAGTCTTACTACAGTGATAGTCAAACTGAAGGAAATTTTTATTAGTAAAGACAAAATTGAACAAGATAAAAGTATTTTATATCATAACGAAATTAGAACTTGGCGGGGCACAGCTTTACACCTTAGATTTAATTAAAACACTGGATCGAGATAAATTTCAGCCGGTACTGCTAAGTTCTGACCATGGATTTTTAGTTGAAGAAGTAAAAAGGCAAGCTTTCTGCAAAACCTACTTTTTACCTGCCTTAAAAAGAGAGATTAATCCCCTATTAGATTTGCTTGCTTTTGTAAAGATAATTAAGTGTATACGAGATGAAAAACCGGATATTGTACATACCCATAGCTCAAAAGCCGGCATATTAGGCCGCTGGGCAGCAAAAATAGATGGGGTTAAGAAAATTATCCATACTATTCATGGGTTCCCTTTTTATGAGTATCAGAATAAGATTATTAAATATTTTTATATCTTTCTTGAAAAAATAACCGCGAAAATAACTACACAACTTATTACCGTTTCAAAAAGCGATATCCAAAAGGGACTAAAATATAAAATTGGGACGTTAGAAAAATATGTGACAATACAGTGTATAATGCCAACGGAGCGGTTTAAAATAAGCCAAGATGAAATAGATAAAGTAAAAGCAGATTTCCGCTTAAAAAACGGGGTAAAAATTGTTGGCATGGTTGCTTGTTTTAAGCCGCAAAAGGCGCCGCTTGATTTTATTGAAATGTGCTGTTCTGTATTAAAAAGGCTGCCAGATACCAAATTTATTTTAGTCGGCGACGGGATCTTACGAAAAAAGATTGAGCAGAGGATAAGACAATATAATTTAGAAGGTAAGATTATACTTACCGGCTGGCGGAGAGATGTTCCAGAGATTTTATCGGTTATGGATGTATTTGTGCTTACGAGTAAATGGGAGGGGTTACCGGTTGCAATAATGGAAGCGATGTATATGGGTGTGCCGGTAGTCGCAAATTGCGTTGATGGGGTTCAGGAACTAGTACAGGATAAAGTTACCGGATATCTTGTTTCACCTGGGGATATCGAAGGAATGGCAAATCGGGTAGTTGAGCTGCTGGCTAATGACAAGAAACGGATAACTTTGGCAGAGCAGGCAAGACATGCGGTTGATAACAAATATAATATTACAACAATGGTAAATGATACCCAGCAGGTTTATGAATCATTGATTTAAAGTACAAAATTGACAAAACCTGATTTTTTCATTGCAGAATATATAGCTGTTCAATAGTTGCTGTTTTGGTATCAAAATAAAATCTGTTATAGATAGAGAGTTGAAAAATACAAAGTATTTTTCGATTTGGATAATTAAAGATGCAACAATACATATTTTATACAGTTTTAGTTTCGATGATGCTGGCAATTATGCTTATGCCAATTTTTAAAAAATTTGCCTACAAGAAAAATCTGCTTAGCCGTACAAACGCGATGGACAGGCGTAAGGTGCCTTATATTGGGGGTATTGTTTTTTACATTGTTTTTTGCATGGTTCTTATGATTATGCTTAATGTATCAAAGATGCCTTTTGTGATTAAAAAATTGCAGGGGATAATTATTTCTTCAGCAATAATTGTTATTTTAGGACTATATGATGACTGGCGGGAGCTTAAGATGTTACCTAAATTTTTCGGCCAGCTTATTGCAGCAATGAGTCTGGCAATATTTGGCATCCGTACACATATAATCTTAATTGGGGATTTAGTAAATTATATTATAACGATTATTTGGATTGTCGGGATTGTAAATGCGTTTAACTTTTTAGATATCAGAGATGGCTTATGTGCGGGTATTGCTCTAATTGCCACTACTTCATTTTTTATAATTGCCCTTATCACTAAAAACAATTATATTGCCATGCAGTGCGCGGTATTAGCCGGAATTTTAATCGTATTTTTGAAATACAATTGTCCGCCGGCAAAGTTATTTATGGGGGATACCGGCAGCATGTTTTTAGGCTTTATCTTGGCCGCGATTGCCTTAGAAATAAGCTATGCCCCGGAAGGCCACAGCCTGCGTCTTTTATCTCCGATTATGGTAATGACGGTGCCTATTTTTGATATTATTTTTGTGACATTTATGCGGTTGAAAAATAAAAGGTCTGTTTTTAAAAAGAGTAACGATCATTTTATTTTTTTACTGGAGGGGACAAAATTCAGCCGGCAGAATAGTATTATTTTTATGTTTAAATTAGGAATACTTGCTGCACTTGCGGCAATCATTATAAATCTGACAGTAAATATTACCGGCAGTATCGTTTTTGTCATACTTTTAGTAACATTTATTGTCTCCGGAGCCAAAATTAGTTACTTAAAAAATGTTTAATATTGCAGATTTTATAAGAAAGATTCCCCCCAATTGGGAATTACTAATAAATTTAGCTTTAAAAAATATAAAGGTGCAGTATCGGCAGCCTTGGCTTGGGTTTTTGTGGGCATTTTTTGTGCCTTTGTTTATGATAATTATATTTAAGTTTATATTTTCAGTGATTCTGCGTATTCAAATAGCCGAGTATCCATTTTTCATTTATCTGATGACCGCAGTATTTCCCTGGAAATATTTTCAGGACTCCGTGGTGAGCGGAACCAACAGCATATTGAATAATAAAAACCTGGTAAAAGAGGCGGCATTCCCCCGTGAGCTTTTACCCATATCTGTAGTTATTGCCAATCTTATTAATTTTATCCCCAGTTTAGTAATAATGTTTTTATTTTTGCATATTTTTCGACTGGGTATCTCTGGCTGGTTTTTGTTACTGCCGGTTATTGTGTTATTGCATACATTTTTCATCATTGGGTTTGTGTTACTGACTTCTTGTCTTCAGGTAAAATTCCGCGATTTAAACTATATTGTGGAAGTATTAGTTTTTGCACTTTTTTATTTAACGCCGGTTTTTTATCCGCTAAATTTAGTCGAGCAGTACCTAAATCCGGGGCTTTTTAAATTATATATAGCCAATCCGTTAGTCGGGATGCTTAATCTTTACCGGATAGCTTTTCTTCCGGGTTTTTACCGGACATTACCAGAGCAAGTACAGATTTTTGATATTATCGTAATTCCTTTGATATGGACAGGCTTTATCTTTGCCACAGGGATTTTTGTTTTTAGAAAGCAAAAATATACATTTAATGATTATATAGCTATTTAATTATTACTGAAAATACCAGCAATAATTTAAAAAACGAAATGCAACCACAGATTAAATCACCACAGATTTATAGAGATGAATTAAAAGAATAAAATCATTTTAATCTGAGTAATCTGTGGTTGCTTAAAAAAATACGAAAGTTTTGACAGTATCATTAATGTCGAAGGAAATACTTTAATGTGTATGCTTGTATTAGAAAATATCAGTAAAAGATTTGTCAAAGCAACGGATAAAGATTGTAAACCAGCGTATTTCTGGGCATTGAAGAATATGAGTTTTAGTATTGCACAAGGTGAAATTTTTGGTATCATCGGCAGAAATGGTGCAGGCAAGACAACCCTTTTAAACATTATTGCCGGGATTACTTCTCCGACAGAAGGACAGATTAAACTGCAGGGTAAGGTTTCGAGTCTATTTAACTTAGGCACGGGTTTTCAGCATGAGTTAAGTGGCGCAGAGAATATTTATTTAAACGGTGCAATTTTAGGCATGCGCCAGACTGAAATCCAGAATAAATACCGCAATATTGTTGAATTTTCCGAGCTGGATGAATTTATTAATATGCCTTTAGGAAATTATTCGCAGGGCATGCAGCTCAGGCTTGGGTTTAGCATTGCCATACATTTAGATTTTGATTTATTAATTATCGATGAAGTGCTTACGGTTGGTGACGGGGCATTTCAGGATAAATGTTTTACAAAACTTACAGAATTTAGACAACAGGGTAAGACAATGATTATTACCACCCAGTCTTTAGGCCTCATTGAGAGGCTATCAACCAAGGTGCTATTACTGGAGCAGGGTAGGAATTATGGATATGGCAGTCCGGAAAAGGTAATTGCCGCCTATAAAAAATTATTAAATGAGCACAGAAAATTATCTGTTTTTCAAAATAATGACATTGTAAAAAAAACAATGTGGTGGTCATTGGATAAAGAAGAGTGGGGGAGAAGATCCGGCACTAAAGAAGTAATTATCAAAAAAGTAAAAATGCTAAATCGATGGGGAAAGGGTGTTCAAGAGATAAAACCCAATGATTTTTTAAAAATAAAGGTATGCTTTTCAGTTAAGCAGATGATAAAAGAGCCGCATTTTGGCATTGCCGTATTCCGGGAAGATGGGGTTTATTGTTATGGTCCTAATACCATGTTTGATAGTCTTATGTTTGAGAGATTAACTATGGGAGAAGGATGGTTTAGTCTTGAGTATAAACGATTTATTCTAATGCCGGGCAAGTATTATTTTTCTGTAATTATCTGGGACAAAAAAGAGGTATTAGCCTATGATTGTTTTAAAGGATATTTTAAATTAGAAGTAATTGGGGAAAATAGGGATAATCAACTGCTGAGTCTTAAATCCAGGTTTCATGATCAGAAGTTTTGGTGGATAAAAAATAACCATTTAAGTAACGGTTTTTTAAATCACGCCGTGCTGAGTGATAAATGGCAAAAAGAATATAATTCTCAACAGGCCGAAATAAAAAGCGTCCGATTTTTAGATCGTCAGAATAATTTTAAAACAGAATTTTGTACCGAAGAAAAGATGCAGATAAAGATAGATTTTTTTATTCCCGACATGGTTAAAAATAATACCCTGTGCTTATGGATAGGAATCTTCCGTGATGACGGTATTTTTTGCCATTCGCGCTATAAAAAGGTAAAACCAACAGATAAATCATTCACTTTAATCTATCCGAAATTATTATTGTTACCCGGGGAATACCGGGTTTCTATTGTGATATATGATAAAAATAAAGATGATTTTTTAATTATCAATCACGGCAGATATCCTTTTAGAGTATACTTTACACGCCCGGACCATGGCACAGTTTATTTAACACACCAATGGCGCTATAAATTGCCAGATAGTGTCACATAGAAAATGAAAAACAGGAAAAGAATAAACCACAGAGGACATAGAGAACGAAGAATAAGATTATTCTCTAACTCTATTACACTCAAGTTACTCTGTGACCTCTGTGGTTGAGTATTTGATAGAACCTAATTAGCATGCGGAGAGAGGGAATGAAGCTTCCTATTGTTAGTATAATCGTAGTCAATTTCAACGGCAAAAAGTATCTAAGAGACTGCTTTACATCCTTAGCTAATCTAAATTATCCCAAAGATAAAATAGAGATAATTATGGTGGATAATGGTTCTACAGACGGTTCGTTAGAGTATACGGAGAAACATTTTTCAGAAGTAAAGATTATTAAAAATGACATTAACAATTACTGCCGGGCGAATAATTTAGGGATAAAACAAGCTAAAGGGGAATTTATTCTTTTACAAAATAATGATGTTGTAGCAGAAAAGGATGTGTTGAGAGAATTAATGTTAGTCATTAGCCAAGATAATAAGATCGGTGCAGTTACCGGTAAGATCTTATTCCCTGACGGAAAGATACAGTGTGTGGGGCATTATATGATGCCAAATTATTACTGGGCAGACCGTGGATTTAGAGAGGATGACCATGGGCAGTATAACGAGGCAGAGGAAATCGATAGTCTTTCGCATTGTTTTGCTTTATATAGAAAAGAGTGTTTGAACAATGTAGGCGAGTTGGATGAGTCTTTTAATATGTATCTGGAAGACATTGATTTGTCGATACGGCAAAAACAAGAGCAATGGAAAATATTTTATGTTCCAAAAGCAGTTGTTTATCATAAATTTCATGGTTCAGTAGATGAAAAAACAGTTGACTTTTACTGTGAAAGAAACAGACTGCTGTTAGTGGCTAAACATTACCCAGAAAAATTACCCCAGACATTATTGGGACAAGGATATTTTACAGTTTTAAGAGATGCTCGAAAAAGATTTATTGAGATTTTACCGGAAATATTTAATAAGATAAGTATTCACCATGGTCCGGCAATGGTTATTCGTTTACTTCCGGATATTTTTAAAAATATGCAGGAGATAATGAATTATGAAAAAGATTATTTGGTAAAGCATATAGATGTATTAAAAAGCTATATTAGCAGCAAAGAAGCAGAAATTATCCGTTTAAACGAAAGGATTGAGCAGGAGGTTCGTTTCATTGCCAAAAGGGATAAGATTATTAAAGACAGAGAGGAAGAAATTATCCGTTTAAACGAAAGGATTGAACAGGAAATAAGTTATGTTATCGAAAGGGATAAAATTATTGAAAATAAGGAACATATAATTGCAGATTTAAATGAGCGGATTAAATATGGTCATAGTGTTATTTTAGAAAGAGATGATACGATAAAGGGAAAGGAAGAGAAAATTATCTGCTTAGAAGAAGAGATTAAACGGAAATTAAATATTATTACTGAGAGAAATAAGGTTATCAGTGAGAAACATAGAGAGATTATGCGGTTAAATTCAGAAATTCAAGAGATGCTTAATTCAGAAACATTTCGTTTTTTAATCTGTCCTGCCTGGAAGATGTTAGATAGAATCAAATTATTATTCAAAAAATGCAAGCAATGCATAGGTTCTTTTATATTTTTTATAAAAAAGATTATAAAAAATATCAGGCATGTTTTTACAAATTTAGCAGAAAAAGCTTCACAATCGATTAAATATATAATAAAAGCAATATTAGGTAATATTATCTTTGTTTTTATAATTATATTATTTTTTATATTTATTGCGGTTCCGTTAAGGTTGAAAAAAATATTTAGGGTAAATGTATGAATATTCTTTTTCTTTCCCGCGATTATCCCCCTGGACATGTTGGCGGGGTAGGGACATATGTTTATGAAATGTCACGCCTTTTAGCAAAAATAGGACACAAGGTGTTTGTGATAACAGAATCTCAGGATGGACCGCTTGATTATATAGAACAGGGCGTACATATTTTTAGAGTTCCATATACTAAAAATAAGTTATTGAATTATGCCCGTCAGAAACTACCTGGTTTTATAGAAAGAGTGGAATATAGCTATATCGTATCGAAAAAAATACAAGAAGTTGTTTTAAAGCATAAAATTGACATTGTCGAAAGTTGTGAAGCACGCGCCGAAGGATTTTTATATTATCTTTTTAAAAGAAAACCGCCTTTGGTAATAAAACTTCATACCCCTGAAGGTATAGTATCTAAGTTGAACCGTGATCCACAAACAAAGGACCGCCAATTGCTTGAAAAGTTAGAGGAATGGTGGATTTGCCGTGCGCATAGAGTAATCGGACTTAGTCAAGCAATTGCTAGTCTAACAAGACAGCATTACCAGATCAGACTTAAGAACCTGCCTATTGTATCAAATCCTCTTGATATCGAATATTTTAGACCCAGACAATGTTTAAATAATCACAAGACAGTTTTGTATATAGGCCGGCTGGAGTTTCGTAAGGGTGTTCATGTGCTCATTCGTGCAATCCCCGGTATTTTAAAAGAAGTTCCTCAGGTAAAATTTATTTTTGTAGGTGATGACTGTGGAATGAAAGCCTATCTTAGAGATACCGTAGAGCGTTTCAATGTTAGCGATTCCGTAGAATTTCTTGACCAAATGCCAAGAGATAAATTAATTGGTTATTATCAGCAAAGTAGTGTTTGTGTTGTCCCGTCTCTTTGGGAAAATCAGCCGTATGTAATCTTAGAGGCAATGGCTTGCGGAAAACCGGTTATTGCCAGTGATACCGGCGGAATCTCTGAAATTATCAAAGACAAAGTCAACGGGCTTTTAGTTGCCCCGGGGAGTGTAATAGATTTAACAGAAATAATAATAAAAGTATTAGTTGATAGACAATTACAAGAAAAATTAGGTGATAATGCCAGAAAATTTATTGAAAATACATACTCCCCAATAACAGTTGTTAAAAGCAGCTTAAAAATATATGAAAGATTTGTAAAGAATGTTTCCATTTTGCCCTAAACCAAAGATTATGGTTTTTTTTACTACTTTTCGATGTAACTTACGCTGCGCAATGTGCTATGCATGGATTAAACAGAAAAAAACTAAGGAACTTACAGTTGAGCAAATTCAAGAGCTATTTTGCGATAAACTTATTAGGGATAATTTAGAGATTATAAACATTACTGGTGGAGAGCCGACATTAAGAGATGATCTTAGTGAGATTGCTAAAATAATTTTGAGCAATTGTAAACGGCTCAGACGTATTGACATATCTACCAATGGCGTTAATACCTCAGAGATAATTGATCAACTCGAACGCATCTTGGCGTTGGCTTTGCCAACAAATGTTAGGCTAACAGCAAATATTTCAATAGATGGTGTAGGAGAAACACATGAGCGGGTGAGAGGCGTTTCAGGTATATTTACTAAAGTCGAACAAACCGTAGAAGGGCTGAGAGAATTAATGCGATTATATCCATTTTTTTCTCTCGGTTTTAATATGACCATAAGCAGAATAAATTATCATGTAATAGAAGAGGTAAGAAAATATGCAAAACAAAAAGGCATTGGTGTTAACTTTACCTTGGCAGCAATTTCAGATATTGGGGTAGAGAGTTCTCGAGTAAAAGAGAAATTCATGATAGATCAAGACAAAAACAATGCACTCATAGCATCTTTAAACGAATTATTAAAAACAAAAAATGGGGACTTACGTTATTTGAAATTGATTCTTACATGGCTTAAGACCGGAAGACGTAATGATTATTGTGCGTTTAGGCAAGGCAAGGCTTTTCTTTTAGAGCCTGATGGCGAAATGTATGCATGTGGTAATTTTAGGGAGTCCAGAATTGGTAATGTTACTCAGTCGCCATTGGAGAAAATATGGATGAGAGCCGGCAAAGCATGGAAAGCTATCTCCATTAAATGCAGCACTTGCGTTAGTAACTGTTATATAGATAAGGCAAAGTGATGGTAGTGTCAAAAATAAAATAAAAAACCGGAAAGCAACCACAGAACCACGGATGACACAAAAGAAAAGTAAATCTTAACCACAGTGTACACAGATAAGCATAAGAATTTTAAAGAGAAAAAATCTGAGATAATCAGTGGTGAATAAATCTGTGGTTGCTTATGACCTATGGTTACTTGTAGTCTTGAATGCTTGTACTCTGTGAGTGCTTAAAAAATATACGAAAGTGATTTAGGAGGCAATTTGTGAAAATCGCTCTTGTACAGTGTCCAGCTTGGACAACCGAAAGTCCTACTTATGGGTTAGCATTATTAACCGCAGCATTAAAGAAAAGGGGGCATGAGGTACTATGCTTTGATTTTAATATTGAATTATATAGATTTTGTAAAGAACAACAGAACCAACATAGGAGTGTGATTAACGAGGAATCGTGGTCAATGGATTTTAGAGGAAGTGTCTGGTATGAGAAGGATAGTGTATTAAATTTTATAAATAGATTTGAAGTTTATATAGACGGACTTGTAGAGTTAGTTGTCCGTTCACCGGTACAAATTATCGGGTTTTCTGTGCAAAGTACTTCAAAATTTTTTAGTCTCGAATTTGCCCGCAGAATAAAGGAAAAAGATAAGAATAAAACTATTGTTTTTGGCGGACATTTGTGTTTTAGGAATTGTTATGGCATAAATATGTTGAAAGATTTTCAATTTTTAGATTTTGTGTGCTTTGGAGAGGCAGAGGAATCCTTTCCCGATTTGGTAGGACGATTAGAGAAAAATGAGCATATTGAGTCTTACGCAGGATTTGGGCATTGTCTAAAAGATGGTACGATAATCGACGGTGGAGATGGGGAATTAATAGAAAATTTAGATGAAAAACCTTTTGCGGATTATTCTATCTTTTGTTTAGAAAAATATACAAAAAGTCTACTGCCTATTTCTACTAGCAGGGGTTGTATAAATAGATGCAGTTTTTGTAATGAAAGCCCTCATTGGGGGAGGTACAGGAGAAGGAGTGCACAAAATATTCTTGCCGAGATAATGTATCAAATAGAAAAGTATCCCCATATAGAAATGTTTTGGTTTAATGATTCTTTAATTAATGGGGATATTAAAATGCTAAATGAATTATGTGATTTATTAATTTCAAATAAAATTAGAATTAATTGGGGTGGGCAAGGGATAATTTGTAACGAAATGAAAAGAGAGTTCTTGCAAAAAATGAAGTTAGCGGGTTGCAGTGTAATAAGTTATGGTGTTGAAAGTGGTAGTACTAAGCTATTGAGGTTAATGCAAAAAAAATATACGGCAGAGCTATCCGAAGAGGTAATACGCAATACTTTCAAAACAGGCATAAGTGTGATTTTTAATATAATTGTAGGCTTTCCAAGCGAAACGGAAAATGAATTTAAGAAGACCAGAGATTTTATCAGGCATTGCAGAAAATATGCGAGCCATATAGAACTGGTGTCATTACTTCTATTAAAAGATTCATATTTATATAACAACCTTGAAAAATTTAACATTGCTCCTATGGAATCTAACGACTCCGATTGGCAGTTAAAATGGAAGACAAATGATAACCTAAATACTTATAGCATACGTAAGCAACGTTTGGAGGAGTTAAAGAAAATAATGGAAGAAGCATTTTAGGTTAGAAGTTTTCGGCTAATAGTTTAACTTGAAGATTAGAGAAATAACTAAAATGGATAAAAAATATTTTATTACGTTGTTATTGATAGCATTTTTTGGCTTTCTATTGCGCGCTTTTTTCCCTGGGAAAATTTTAGTAGAAAATGATGCCGTATTGTATACCGAAATTGTAAAAATTGTACATGGCATTAATCCGTTTCCCCATTTTACATTTAAATGGACACCCGTTTTTTTATCAGGATATTATGGGTGGTTTTTATCAGATTTAAGAGCCTCTATCTATTTTATTTTACCTTTTTTAAAAGTTCAGTTTTATTTTACAGTGTTACTTGGCGTCGCCTTGGTTTTTTCTACTTATAGACTTGCGATGAGGCTGTACGGTGATAATAATGTTGCAATACTATCAAGTTTTATAATCTCGATAATACCGATACATGTAAGTATGAGTTATGGCCTTTCAGCTGAAATTCCGCAAACATTTTTACTTTTAGAGTCATTCAATTTTTTAATAGATTTTATTAATAAGCAGAAATTAAGGGATTTTTTCATTTCTGGAGTTTTATTTGCTTTTTCTATACAATCCAAGATGCTGTCAATATTATTAATGCCGAGTATTTGTTTTTTGGTTTTTATAAATAAAAAGCTTATTAACGGCAGCATTTTAAAATTTTTAATGCTTTATTTTATTCTCCCATTCATAATCTGGTTATCTTGGGCAATACCTAATTTTTATAGAATATTTGGCAATTATGCACATTCTCTATCATCTTTTATATTAAATATAGGTTCAGAGTCAATGAAGATTAGTTTAATTGATTCGCATTTGGAGTTTTTATCAGTAGGAGGTATTTATTTATTTGCCTTCTCTCTATTGTGTCTTCTGGGGCTTCACAAGAAGCAAGATATATTTATTTTGTTTTCTATAGCAATCCCTTTACTTGTTTTGCATTTTCTGAAAGATGCAATGACTTATTGGTTACCTTTCATAGTTCCGTTTTATAGTATTGCTATGGCCAGGGCATTTTTTGGCATAAGGGTTAGATTTATCAAAGCCATGTTATTAGTGATTTTTATCTATTTTGTGGGTATTTGTTTAAGAACAAATATTATAAATTTACATTTTGATTTCAATAGTCAAGCGGGATTTTATATGAGGCCAAGTACAAGATGGATGATGTTTCCTCTTGTGCAATGCCAAGTAAATTTAGACACGGTAAAAGAACTTAGAAAGATTATAGACGAAGACGATGTTGTTTTTTTATCGCATACCTTTGAAAGCTATAAAGGTTTCTTAATGGATATAGACACAAAATCTCTACCTGTTTATAGAAATATTAAACAAGGTACTTTTGAGTATAAAAGGGATTGGGTAAGAGAAGTAAGTAAAATTATAAACGATGCCTTTAGTGATAAGAGCAGAAGAGCGTTACTTGTACTCCAAGACGGCGGTTATTATTACCGTGTCCATGATAAGGGAGTCTGGCTTGAAACGCACCAAGATCAACTTTTGGAAGCAGCTGGTTTCAAAAAAATATACGAAAAAACGTATCCTGATAAGGAAACTATTGATAAATCCAGAAGATACTATAAACATTCTTCTGCACAGTCTCAATGGGCAAAAAATTATATATTTGTAAAAGAATATAAGTGAACGTGAGAATGCTTTTACTTTCTCGTTTTTTGTAAATGTACATACCGATTAAGCAAATTTGAGTATAAAAAAGGAGACGATTTTGAATATATGCCTTATTTCCCGTGAATATCCGGGCGAGACCGGCTGGGGGGGGATAGGTACTTATACTTATCATCTGGCGCATGGATTATCAAAACTGGGACATAAGGTCGTGGTTATTACTCAGGGGCTTGAGGCAGATAAAGAATACATGGATAAGAGTGTCTGGATATATAGAACTAAACATAAGATTTTGTTTGAACATAAAGAGTCCTTGAAAGATTTTTTTCAGCGTTTGGAATACAGTAAGACTGTATATGCAAAGATAAGCGAACTAATAACAAAATGGCGTTTTGATATTATTGAAGGGCCGAACTTGTCCGGAGAAGCTTTTATCTACAGTTTATTTAAAAAAGCCCCTTTAGTAACACGGCTGCATACGCATTTTTCTGAGGTGATTTCTTTTTTAGGCTGGGAAATAACCCAAGACCTGCGGCTGAGCTGCTGGATAGAAGATGCCACGATTTTAAGAAGCGATCTGGTAACTTGTTCAACGCGGCAACATGCTGGGATTATCTTTAGCAACTTGGTATCCTGTCCGGAAAATGTAGAAATAATCCCCCTGGGTGTTCCCTTACCAACATTAGACCGGCAAAATAAAGTTAATCAGGGTAAATGGAAAGTCTTATATGTGGGCAGGCTTGAAAAAAGAAAGGGTATACAAGTATTAATTAAAGCAATACCTGAAATATTACAGCAGGTTCCTGACACGGAATTTAATATTATTGGCCGGGATTCTTATGTTAATGGGGAGAGTGTTTCTTTTACTGGTCGCGCAGAGGATTCGTTTCAGCGTAAACTATTGAAAGACATCCCGCGGCAATATTTAAAAAAAATTAAATTTATAGGATATGCAGAGGATAAGCAATTAGAAGAGTACTACCAGAGTTGTGACGTATTTGTAGCGCCGTCTTTGTATGAGTCATTCGGATTTATTTATATTGAGGCAATGTCCTATGCTAAGCCGGTTGTCGGATGCAGTGTTGGCGGGGTGCCGGAGGTTATAAAAGATGGAGAAACAGGAATATTGGTTGCGCCCGAGGACCATTATCAACTGACACAGGCAATTATCCGGTTATTAAAAAATAAAGAGTTAAGAGTGAGAATGGGAATTAATGCCAGAAAACATGTGGAAGCAAATTTTACCCGCGAACAGATGGTACAGAAAACCCTGGATACGTATAGAAAAGTTATTAACGTAAAGAATAATAAAAGAACCAGATGATATTAACTAAACCCAGAGGTGCTGATTTGAACAATAAAAATGATTCTATAAAATATCAGGATTTTGATAAACTTCTTGAGCTTTTCATAAAAAAGATTATTGAGTTAGAAAACATGATTAAAGACAGAGAAGAACACATCAATAATCTCAAAGCAATGTTGCAAGAAAGGGATAAATCTATCGGAGCTGCTGCACAGGAGCTAAAAGACCAAAAAGGGCATATTAATAAGTTGGAAGAAAATATAAGAATTAAAGAGAAAAATATTGAATCACTGCTTCAGGAAATCAAGGGTATTTATAATTCAGAAACTTACCGGTTTATTGTGCGGCCGGTTATTTTGCCATGTTTATCAGTGGTAAAGAGAATAGCTCATAGAATAAAAAAATTGTTTGACTTATTAAAATTCTTTAAGTGATTAATTAAAACTTATGCATGTAGATAAACCTTTGAATATATGCCTTATATCCCGCGAATATCCAGATGAAACCGGCTGGGGGGGGATTGGAAAGTACACATATCGCCTCGCACACGGCTTGACTGATTTAGGACATAATGTCCATATTTTAGCGGAAAGCTTAGATAAAGATAAAGCGTATATAGAAAACAGAATTTCTATACAGCGAATTTTAAATAAGAATTTTTTTCATAATAAAGATTCTCTGACGGAGTTTGTAAACAGATTAAATTATAGCTGGTGTATCTTTAAAAAAATAGAGGAGTTAATTGATAAATATCATATTGATATTATTGAAGGGCCTAATTTTTACGGAGAAGCATATGCATATAGCTTATGTAAGAAAACTTCTCTGGTTACTCGGCTACACACCACCTTTTCTGAAATTATTGCAGCTTATGAGTGGAGAAGAACAACGGATTGCCGTTTAAGCTGCTGGATAGAGGATGCGACAATCTTAAAAAGTGACTTGGTGACCTGTTCAACAAAAAGACATGCGGATATTGTTTTAAAAAGTTTACCGGCAAAACCGAAAAATATAAAGATAATTCCTTTAGGCGTGCCTTTACCAATATTAAATGGACGGGATAATGCTAAAAATGAAAAGTTAAGTGTATTATTTGTCGGCCGGCTTGAAAAGAGAAAAGGGATTCAGACATTAGTCAAAGCAATCCCAGAGGTGTTAAAAGAGATTCCCAATATAGAGTTTAATATTGTTGGCCGGGATACTTTTTTAACTTCTGAGGGAATTTTTTTTACCGGCAAAGAGAGTGACTCATTTAAGAATAAATTAATTAACGATATCCCCCGAGAATATCTAACCAATGTAAATTTTTTAGGTTTTCTAGAAGATAAGAAGTTGGAAGAATATTATCGGAGTTGTGATTTATTTGTCGCTCCGTCTTTATACGAGTCATTTGGGTTTATTTATATTGAGGCAATGTCATATGCCAAGCCGGTTATCGGATGCAGTGTTGGCGGGGTGCCGGAGGTTGTCAAGAATAGTGAGACCGGTATACTTGTTGCTCCGGAAAATCCCAATCAACTGGCTCAGGCGATTATCAGGTTATTAAAAAACAAAGACCTAAGAGAACAAATGGGCATTAGTGCCAGAAAACATGTTGAAGAAAATTTCACTTTGGAACAGATGGTAAGTAAAACAATAGCTGCTTATCATAATGTTTGTCGTCCTTCGAACAGAATTCAAATGTGATTAATTTTTTAATGTATAGGAAACAATAAGATTTTCAATCTGTGGCTAACAAGGAAATTGGGGTATAGATTGGTATATTTAATTCGTTGTTAAGGGAAGGTTTGAACACGAGAGGTTTTTAAATGGATAAAAAGATTCCGAAGGAATTTTTTTATTGGTGGTTGGTTATGCGGTTAACAAATGTTTTGTTATTTATAAAAAAAGGCATCCGCCCTTATTTTATTTTGTGTATAATTATATTAATTTTTGAATTTAGTTTATCCACGGTTTCATTTTTTATCAGAGGGCCTCAGATATTATTTTTAAATAACAAACAGGTTGATTTATCTGTTCAGAGAATACTATGTTTAGGGGATTCTTTTACTTATGGTCTCGGAGCAGATCAAGAGTATAGTTATCCAGCACAATTAGAAAAATTATTAAATTATAATAATCCAGAAAGAAAGTTTCAAGTATTTTATCTTGGTATTAATGGTTTGAGCAGTTCAATAGTGGCAAATAATTTACGAACAAACATTGAAAAATATAGGCCGAATATTTTGCTTATTTTAACCGGCGCTAATGATCACTGGAACCTGCACCAGTCAAATATATTAGAGGTTTTAAATGATAAAAAAATAAATCAAAGGGTTATAAAAATTAAAAAATTTTTATATAACTTCAAAACTTTCCGGTTGATACAGACAGTGGCTGATAAAATTACCCATAGATTTATAATTACCAGAGAAAACACACAAAACACCGTAAAGTTTTCAAACATAACAAACAGTAGTTTACTGCAGGATTTGTTGAAATATAATTATAGAAAAATGATTCAGACAATAGAAACTTTTGATGGCACAATAAAGCTATACGTTCAAAATTACCCCACCGGCCCAGAGCATATAAATAGGATGATCAATAGAATAGCAGCAGAAGAGAAGTTGAACATAATAGATCAAAATGCTGCTTTTTTAAAAATACCTATAAGTCATTTAGTATCAAATGATGGATGGCACCTTAATGCCCAGGGATACAATCTGATGGCGAAGAATATCTATGCGGAGTTTTTAAAAACAGGATTAGTTTACAATGATATAGCAAAAGATATGGAAATTATAAAAAAAGAAGATAAAAATGAAGTAATAAGACTTGATGAAAATACCTGGAAGTTTGTTTTGTCAGAGATCGCCAAACATCCTGAAAAGATAATTTACAAAAGAGGAGATGTATGGTGTTTAATTGCTAACAATACAATAGAATTACCGGAAATAGAGTTATTACCTGGAAAATATGCTTTAGAGATTAAAGCAAAAGGAACATCTGTGGATAAAATTTATCCGCTGGTAGGGTTTTATTATAAATTCAAGAAAGCACCTTTAGAACTGGTTAAAAATAAGATAAACAAGATTTATGTAGATGGTAATTGGAAAAATTATTGTTCAGAAAGGATTATTATAAATGAGAAAGAAAATTTTATATTTTATATAAGCTTTGAAAACGATGCTATAAAAATAGAAGAAGGCAAGCAAAGTGATAGAAATTTATATGTAGGTAAAGTTATTTTAAAAAAACTATTGAAATGAAAAAAATTAATGATAATATTGCAAAAATTCTAAAACACATTATTTTTTCCTTATTTTGCTTAGCAGTAATTTTTTTATTTTTAGAATTGGGACTGCGTTTATGCGAAAAATTTAAAAGGAATGTGCGAGAATATTGTTTAGAATCGGAAAAAGCAGGTTTAGATATTGAAGATAATAAACTTTTTTGGAAAATGAAACCAAATATTGATATCGTCTGGCAAGGTGTTAATATTAAAACAAACAGTTTAGGATTAAGAGATTACGAAATTTCGCCGATTAAAGAACAAAAAGTTTTTAGGATGCTTTCTCTTGGTGAATCAACTACGTTTGGCGCGAAAGTTGAATTTGAAAATATTTATTCAGAAGTATTAGAAAATAAATTAAATAAGGATAATTCTGATTATATTTTTGAAGTAATCAATGCTGGGGTATCTGCCTATACATCATTTCAGAGCCTTATTTATCTAAAAGAACAAGGCTTAAAGCTAAATCCAGATATGATTTTAATTTATCACCAGGCCAATGATAATTTACCAGCCACTATTCGAAAAAATAAAAATGCTTTTGACTTTTCGCTTAGCGACAGGCAGTTGTATAACTTAAGAAACAATTTTTCTGGAATTTTATATCAGTTAAATAAAAGCTTTGTCTATGGAGCTATGAAAAATTATTTACTAAAAATCAGGATGTGTTTTTTAAAAAATAGTGCAACTACATTGCGCAAAAGTTTACCTGATTTAACCATAGTTGACATAAAGAGAAAATGCCGGGTGCCATTAGATGATAGAAAAGAGATTTTTAAAGAATTTTTAGAGATTTCAGAAAAAAATAAGATTACACTTGTTTTAATCCATCCTATATATAAAAAAAGTTTAGGGCAAAAATGTTTTTTGACAGAATTTGCTGAACAAAACAATGTACCGCTCATCGAAACCTTTGAGGCATTTAAACAAAGCGGCTATTCCCCTGAGGAATTGTTTTATGATAGTATGCACCCCACAGCAACAGGGCATAAGATTATAGCAGATTGCATATTTAAATATATAAAAGCTTATACCCATCAGCTTTTACATGAAAAAGTGGCAGAAAAAGATGATAAAAATTAACAAAACTATTACTGGAATAAAACTGATATTAATATTAGTTTTCACATCGTTTTTTATTTATTCAACCTTATCCCATTATAGCAACGCGGACTCGCCGCTAAGAATTTGGCTGTTAACATTATTAATATTTGTGCTATTTATTATCAGGAAATTGTTTTTGCATAAAAACAATTTGAAAAATCTGTTAAGCCCCACGATGGGTTTCTTTATTATGCTTAGTATCACCCAGACGATAACAAATATTTATAAACTTGGTGGATCGTATGTGTTAATCTCTGAGATTATTCATTATGCGCTGGTTTTTTTTATTCTCATCTGCAATTTTAGGAAAATAAAATATATTGATACAGGATTAATTCTGTTTATTGTCTATTCTTTCAGAATTTTTGATACCTCCCTTTTTGTGAATGAATTTGTTTTCCTGCATGCCTTGTCCTTAATATTAGGATTGCTTTGGATTGAAGATATTTATCTAAAGAAACAGCGGCTACCCAAAGTCAACCTAATATTCACCCCGGGCATTATTTTGGTGGTAATTGCAATTTTTTCAACAATAACCGCAGTCTGTCCATATTACAGTTTAGCGCAGATGATGATTATGATAAATTTTGCCTTTATTGCTTTTTTAATTGCTAATCATGTAAAGGGCATGGATCAAATTAAACTTTTAATTTTTACCCTTTTTTGCCTGGGGTTTTTTTTGTTCGTGTTGCTTATCAAGGATGAGCTTCTCTGGCGTGGTATATATTCACTTATGGGGCGAATTTGGATAGAATTAGGAAATCCTAACGGGTACAGAATTCATCCTAATTCTCTTGCCGGATATTTTGCCGCGCTGCTGTGTTTACTTATTGGCGATAGGCACTTTTACCGTGGGAAGATTTTTAAAGCAGCTAAGATATTAGTTATAATTATTATGGCAGTTATTTTATTATTGACTTTTTCACGGCTGGGGATTTTTAGTTTTATATTATCAGTGAGTATTTTATTCTGGTTGAGATATAAAGAAACAATAAAAATTATTAAAAACAGAGCGCTTTATATGTTTTTAATTATAGGTTTAATTACAGGGGTAATATTTTTAAGTCCGATAAAACAAAACCTTATTAGGAGAATTTATGATTTTGGGTCTAACAGCCAAACTCTTTATAGTTGTCGAAATAGTCTAAAAGCAATAAAAGATAATCCCTTACTTGGATTTGGATTAGATAATTACTATATTCTTTCCAAGTACGCAAAAGAACAGATACTTAGTCCTAATGGTCAAGGCATGTTGTCAACACGGAATGTGATATGGTCTCCATCACACAGCACATATTTAGGGATTGCCTTTGGATTAGGGATAATGGGACTTTTGGTTTTTATATGGTTGTTAGTGAGTATTGTTATATATTTTATCCGTTTAAACAAATTTATTTCAGATGATAAATCTGAAAAGGCATTATTACAGGCTATTTTTGTGGCGTTTATATCGGTACTTATTCACGGAGTTTTAGCGATGACATTTCACTTAACTATTTTACCGGCATTTTTTTGGGTGTTTATCGGGCTTATGATCGCAATTGGGAATGTTGTCAATTTTAATAAAAGTTGTTATGAGTTTAAGCCATGGGGATTTTATATTGTATTGTTAGTAGTGCTTTTATTTAGCATAGGGGTTGTAATTAATCCGGTTATTGCAGAAGCACGGTATATTTCAGCGCAGAAGAGTTTTAGCTTGGGAGAATTACAAAAAGCGATGAGAGCGATTAATCAGGCAAAAATATTTATGCCGATTGACCCAAAAATTTATGAATTAGAAGCAGAAATTAAAAATGCAAAAGGTTTAGTTGACCAAGCCATAGCAGATTATAAACGGGCTTTAACTTTTAAAAAAGATTTTGCCTTTTATCATACCAGAATAGGGCAGTTATATTGGCAAAAAAAGAAATATCCTTATGTGCTTTTAGAATTTGAAAAGGCAATTGAATTGGATAAATATGGGGTATGTTATCAAGAACATTATTCTGACTTAGGCAGCTTTTATAATGAGTTAGGAGATAAGACACAAGCTATTGCACAATTTAAAAAAGCTATTCTAATAGACCCCGAAGTAGTAGGCAATACTGACTGGGCAGGGGCAGATTATTTAGATGATATTATAAAACAAACATATCAGGATTATTTAATGCTTAAAGATAAAGAACCATTAGCCGCGGAGCAGATATTATATAGTCTACGGCGCATTGAACAAGGCAAGGTTAAGAAAACAAAAAATAAACAGGATTGACTTCAAAATGAAAATATTACTGGCAAATATCCCCTGGATTAATAAGGGCAGGTGGGGAGTGCGGGCGGGTTCGCGCTGGCCGCATATAAAAGACCATACGGAGAGTGATTATTTACCCTTTCCTTTTTACTTAGCCTATGCTGCTGCTTTGCTTAAAAAACATGGTTTTGAAGTTGTTTTAATCGATGCGATTGCCATGCAAGTGGGATATAAAGAGTTTTTGCAAAAGGTAGAGTCTATTTTTCCTGATTTGATGGTCGCAGAAATTTCCACTGTATCCCTTGAACATGACCTTGATTTTTTAAAACAGATTGGTAAAGATATTCCACTGGCTTTATGCGGTCCGGATGTAAATATCCGTAATCCTGAATTTATTAAATCTTACCACTTTGTTAAATATGTATTAATCGGTGAATATGAGAATATATTACTTGAGCTTGCGCAGTGCCTATCCCAAAATAAAGATTTAAGCAGCATAAAGGGTTTAATATATCGGAACGGTAGTAATTCGATAAGACTTAATACAGGTACACAGATAATTAATGACCTTGATGATTTACCATGGCCTTTACGGGAAAACATGTCCATGTTGAAATACCGGGACCTGCCTGGTGGCTTGCCGGAACCCTCGGTACAGATGTGGGCCAGCCGCGGCTGTCCGTTTCAGTGTAAGTTTTGCCTCTGGCCGCAGGTGATGTATTTTAATAATCATTACCGCAGCCGCAGTATACACGATGTTGTTGATGAGATGGAGTATCTGGTTAAAAAAAAGGGATTTAAATCCATTTATTTTGATGATGATACATGGAATGTAGGTAAAAACAGAGTCTTGCAATTTTGCCGAGAGTTAAAGACACGTAATCTTAATACACCCTGGGCCGTAATGGCACGACCAGATTTAATGGATGAAGAAATTCTTGATAATTTAAAGGATGCCGGGCTTTACTCACTTAAATATGGGGTGGAATCAGCCACGCAGGAACTTTTAGATTCTGCTAATAAGGCAATGGATCTGAAAAAGGCGCACAAAATGGTACGTTATACAAAAAAAATAGGGATTAAAATGCATCTTACGTTTACTTTTGGTCTTGACGGTGAAACTAAAGAGACAATTCAGAAAACAATTAAATATGCTATAGAACTTGACCCGCACTCTGTACAGTTTTCCATAGCCACACCATTTCCGGGCACGCGATTTTATCATGAAGCAAAAACTAAAGGTCAAATTATGACGCATAAACTAACTTATTATGACGGAAACTACAGCAGTGTGATTAAGACCGAACGATTAACTGCACAAAAGCTTACTGCGGCGAAAAAAATAGCCTATAAGTTATGGCAAGAGTATTGCTATAAGCGCAACAGTTATAAAAAAGAAGTATTAAAACCATTTCTGATAAGAAAATTTATTTCTGTAGTAAACAACCGGGGATTATTAAAGGCGGTTATTAAAACTTTTGATTTTTTGCGAGTAAAAACAGATCTTTTGCTGAAAAAAGATATCAACCACAGAGGGACTAGTGCTCACTTATAAGGTGAGCGACGGCCTTTGGCCGTTCATTGCCATAAATACTTATTTTCCCACCAAGACGCAAAGAGCGCCAAGTTGTTAAGCTGCGGGGGGTAAGATTGTTTCTTATGATATTATGTATTTCTTTGCGTGCTTTGCGACTTTGCGGGATTATTATTTTATTGTTTTTTGTTAGCATATTCAAACTTAGCCAGTCGGGATAACTGACTGGTAAAAACTATAAAATAAAGTGACATCTATATGTTATGATTGTAGTTACAACATCGTAAATGTTTTTTAAGATGTTCCACCGTAGGTGGAACTGAGGAACACAGAGTGGATATAAATTCAATGTAAAACTATTGAAAGATGGGATAGAAAGGTTTGTGTTGTAAGATTTCTCTGTGAAGCTCAGTGCTCTCTGTGGTTTTAAAAAACAGTTAGACCATGACTAAAGAAACGATAAAAAGTATCCACAAAAACCGTAAGTCGTTTAAGCTGTTAAAAGACTATATAAAACAAAAAGGCTTGAGCCGAGCCTTTTTTAAAACATTGAACTATCTTAAATGGCAAAACGTAATGCATAATTATTCAACAATAATTGGCATATTTGACGGAAGGCATTCATATAAAGGACCAGACTTTGTTCAGATCGATTTAACCAATAACTGTAATAATGATTGTATTGGCTGCTGGTGTAATTCTCCGCTTTTAGAAGAAAAAAGATTGCCGGTAAGTATTAAGCGTCAGACATTAAAATATGAATATGTTTTAGAACTGCTGAATATACTACATGAAATGGGCACAAGAGAGGTTTATTTTGCCGGCGGGGGAGAACCGTTTATGTATCCACAACTTTTAGATATACTTGCCTATGCCAAAAAAAAGAATTTCATCTGCTACCTAAACACAAATTTTACTTTAGTTAATGAAGAGATTATCGACAGGTTAATTGCACTTGAGATTGATCACTTAACCGTGAGTATCTGGGCCGCAACCCCTGAAACTTATGTATGTACTCACCCGAATAAGAACAAAGATACATTTTTTAAACTTACTAATAATCTGAAACTTCTGAATTCCCGCAAAAAAGATAAACCAATAATTAAAATATACAATGTTATTTCTAATTTGAATTTTCAGGAAGTTGACAAGATGGTAGATTTTGCTATAGAGACACAATCCGAAACAATGGAGTTTACGGTTGTTGATACTATACCTGATAAAACCGATAAGCTTCTATTAGCAGAAAAAGAGAATAAAATCATTTATGAAGAATGTATGAATATTAAAAAAAAGATTGATGAGAATAAACTGGGAAATTTAAAGATTTTAGGATTTGAGCAGTTTTTAAGGCGCATAAGTTGTGAAGGAGCAGGTTGTGCACAGTATGATAAAGGGATAATTGATCATGTCCCCTGTTATATCGGCTGGACATTTGCGCGGATACTAGCAGATGGCAATGTTAATTCTTGTCTGAAATCACACCGTTTTCCCGTAGGGAATATTTATGTTAATAACTTTGCTGATATTTGGAACTCTTCATTTCAGCAAAAATTTCGCCGGCACACACTGGCTTTTAAAAAAGATGACCCATTTTTTAAACTTATTGGCAACGACCCTAATGCACGCGTTGGCTGTTATAAGAGCTGTGATGACCTGATGCGTAATATTAACACCCATAACAGGATTACTTCTTTAACCCTGCTTGAGTGGCACTTTTTACAGGGCATTGCCATGATTATTAAGATTATAAGAAAAATCAAACAAGAAAGGTTTAAAATTTGTCTTATCAATAAAAGATATATTCTGGGTGACAAAGAAGGCATTAATATGCGTCAATTTGATGATAATTTAAAGATATATTTAAAGAATGAAGAAATCACGGAGAGTATTGGATTAAATTCATCATTTAAAGTTTTAAATACCTGGCATGATTCATCTAAGTCGAAATGGCAGGCTAAAAAGTCTGTACTCAATAAAGTAAGATTAATTAAGCAATGGCTCTATTTACCGATAACTCAGTTTTGGGACATAACCTTGGAAGATAAAAAAACATTACTTATAAATATAGAGATGGACATTGAAGAGGAAATTGAGATAGAAGCGCAGAAAGTTACGCTTTTATTATCGGGAAAATACAAAAAATGGTTTGTTGGCCGGGAAAATGGGTTGTTTTCAGATTTTGACAATTGGGAGAAATTGAATTTAGGCGGACACAAGCAGCAAACAATAGGTGTTTGTGCGTTTAATGGACTGCCGGATATTGAATTTAGATTTTTTAGCGATGAATTTTGGCCGGAAGTGCAAAATTCTGATTACAAAAATGCCTGCCGTATAGTCTCAGCGGTCAGAGAAGGCAAATATAGACTACTTAAAGGCCGGCACAAGTTATTCTGCGGCGAGATTAAGATTATTAAAACATAAAACTTTTTACCACGAAGCGCACGAAGGCCACGAAGAAAAAAGAAGGTATTGTGAAATTTGATGAGTTGTCAAATAGGATAATTGGTTTAACGATTGAGGTTCATAAGGGACTGGGGCCTGGATTGTTGGAAAACACGTATAAGCAATGCTTAGCTTATGAATTAAGGCAGGCAGGTATTAATTTTCAAATGGAGAGTGAATTGTACCTGTACAATACAAGAAGATACGTATCCCTTGTGGATACCGTGTAGATTTTATAGTAGAAGACAATCTAATCATAGAATTAAAAAGCGTTGATGAAATACATCCAATACATGAAGCACAGTTAATAACCTATATGAAATTTGCGAAGGTAAAGATTGGGTTATTGATAAATTTTAACGAAAGACTTCTTAAGAAGGGCATAAAAAGATTTGTTCTATAAAAACTTACTTCGTGCCCTTCGTGGTTCAAAATTTAGAAAAAATCTAAAATATGAAACGACATGAGTTTGATATTGTGATTGTTGCTTCTCCTCCATGGGCAATATCTTTGCCGCCTTTAGGCGTGGCCTATTTAAGTACTAATTTAGGTAAAAGGGGTATGAATTGCTTTGTGTATGATTTAAATTTAGAACTTTATGAAATTGCAGCTATTGCTAAAAGAAGACATTGGGATTTAGAAATAATTAATAATTTTAGCCCGGAAGACATAGGAGATAATTTATTTGAAGATTTTAAGGTTAATTTATCGGATTTATTAGCCATATCCAGAAAAACCGGGGTGCTTGCCTTTTCGGTTAACAGTCATATTAGTTGTGCCTTTTCCGCTAAGGTTGCCAGGTGTATGAAAAATGTTTATCCGGATAAAATCATAATTTTTGGCGGGCCGGGCTGCTATCATAGCTGGGATAGAAGGTTTGTAAATAAAGGAGCAGTAGATTTTTTTATTATTGGCGAGGGGGAACATGCATTGTTTAATTTATTAGAGGCAATATTTCAAAACCGGGGTGTGAAAAATATTGCTGGTGTTATTGACAATAATCAGGAAGATAACTATGGATTTACCCCGGCAGAAACCATAAGAAATTTAGATGAACTAACACATCCTGATTTTAGGGAATTTGATCTTAACCGTTATCAAAAATATTTATCCGCATATCCGAAGGATCGGGCACTGCCAATACTTATAAGCCGGGGCTGTGTAAATAGATGTAGTTTTTGTATTGACTATTATATGCAGGGCAATTTTCGCAGCCGCAGGCCGGAAGATGTAGTAAAGGAAATCATTTTTCATATGACACATAATCATACCCAGCGGTTTGAATTCAATGATTTATTATGTAATGGTAATTTAAACAGGTTAGAAGCGATGTGTGATTTAATCATAAAAAACGGACTTAAAATTAGTTGGAGCAGTTATGCGACAATCCGCAGGGATATGAATAAGGAACTCTTTGTAAAGATGAGGAAAGCAGGATGTGTTTCATTATGTTATGGTATGGAAAGTGCCTCAGACAAAATCCTTGGTTTAATGAACAAAAAATATACTTCCCATGATGCACAAACGTTACTTACCGCAACAAAAGAGGCAGGTATTTCGCCACACATAAACATAATTGTCGGATTTCCGCAAGAAGAAGATGTAGATTATATAAAAACATATGATTTTTTAATTGAAAATAAAAAGTATATTGATAACGTAGCAAATGTATCATCTTTTGTACTAATGCCGGCATCAGAGGTGGGAGTATATCCCAAAAGGTATGGTATTGAAAGGTTAAATGGGAATTTAGGTTGGGTTGATAATAACGGCCTGGATTTAGAAAAACGTATCTTTCGGCTGAATAAAATATCACAGTTAATAACAGAGCTTAATATTTCAACTAAGATAATAAATATCCCAGAGTATGCAAAAGTGCCAGAAGTAGATATCATTATACCCTGCAAAAATGAAGATATGATGACTTTACTACCAAGCTCTTTATACGATCGGCGGGAGCGCGGAAATTTATTTTTGGAAAAGGTCAGACGGAATAAAATCTATCGTTTTTTAATTATTTTATTTTTGCTGAGTTACACAGTATTTATTCAGGTCTATTTTTATCTACTGGGGATAATCAGAAAGATTGTGAAAGAATAGTATTATATTGATAATAAAAAAACGTGAAAAGAATAAACCAGATCACTCAGATAGTTAGTCTGATAAAAAAAACCACGGATTAACACGGATTGGACAGGGGAGAGCAAAATGCATATTTTGATGGTACATCCGCATGATATTACCTCGCCGCATGAACCATGGACCACACGTATCACGAATATTGCCCAGGAATTTATCAAACAGGGGCATCAGGTCAAACTAATATGTTTTGCCTATGAAGATACACATCTCTCATCCCGGCAGCAGGTTAATGGATATGAAGTAAGCATGTTATCAAGGAAGATGGGGGTAATAAATTTATTTAAAAATATTGTGTTTATATATAAACAAGCAGCCGGAGCCGATATTATACATTTTCAAAAATGTTTCTGGTGGGCGGCATTGCCCTGTTTAATTGCCGGGTGGTTATTAAATAAGCCGGTACATTATGACTGGGATGATTGGGAGCTGAAGATTTATTATTATGGCAGAAAACAATCAAAGATTTTAGGTGCATTTTTAGCAATTTGGGAAAGGCTGATTTTGGAAACAGCGGATACAATATCTTGTTCCAGCAAAAGACTTAGCGATGAATGTAGAAGAATCGGCATAGCAGATAAAAGATTATTTGAAGCGCATGTGGGCGCAGATATTGAGCTGTTTAATCCGCACATTTCAGGATTAAGAGTACGGGAAAAATATAATATAAGTTCTCCTTTGGTGTTATATTTAGGCCAGTTGCATGGTGGACAATATGTAGAACTTTTTATTAAAGCGGCAAAATTAGTTACCATGCTTGAACATAAGGTTATGTTTATGATTATCGGAGAGGGGTATCGCAGGAGAGAATTAGAACTGCTTGCTGAAAGATTAGGTATTAACAATCAGATTATTTTTACTGGATATATTCAGCATAAGGTTATTCCTGAGCATATCGCCGCAAGTGACATTTGCGTTGCCTGTTTTGAGGATAATGCGATTACCCAGTGCAAAAGCCCGTTAAAAATAGCCGAATACTTAGCAATGGGAAAACCCATAGGTGCCAGTTGTGTAGGCGAGGTAAGACGTATGGTTGGAGGGGTGGGGATTTTGGTTCCACCGGGTGATGCTTGGGCTCTCTCTGAGGGCATATTGAGAGTTTTACACGATGTTAGCCTAAGAGAACGAATGAGTCTTTTATCACGTGAGCGTGCAGAATTAGAATATAATTGGAAGGTAACCGCTAATAATCTATTATGCGCGTATAAAAATCAATAAAATGAAAATAATTTTTATAACCCGAGAAGGATATCAGATGCCCGCGGCAAGGGTGCGCTGTTATAATTTTGCCATAGAGTTGAAAAAATATGGGGTTAAAACAGATGTTTTATCATATTATGACCATATTGAAACTAAAGAAGAATATAAATTTACTTTTTTAGATAAGGTAAAATTAAATTTAACGGTTTTTAACAGATTATCTAAGGAGGAAAATAGCGTTTTTTTCCTGCAGCGGTTTAATTATCATAGTTTTGGGCCGTATCTGGCAAAATTTATTAATAAAAACAAACTGATTTTTGATTTAGACGATTGGGAAATTCGGGAAAACCCGCGATATATCCTAAATATTTGGCCGACGTCTAAAGCAGAATTTTTGACTAAGACAATTGCCAGGCGGGCAAATTGCTGTATTGCGGCCAGCCATTTCCTTTTCGATTATTTGAAGCAGTATAACAAAAATGTCTATTATCTACCAACCGGTGTTGATACAACTTTATTTTGCCTTAATGGCGAGGCGCAAAATAATGATGTTGTATTTTCGTGGATTGGCACAATACACCGGCCGGATAATGTAGAAAATATTAAATTTATTATTGATTGTTTTAACAAACTAAGCGATAAATATAAGAATATAAGGCTGGAAATAACCGGAGATGGGGGATATTATCATCAGGTAAAATCAGCAGTAAAAAATGCCGGCAGTAATAGAATTGTGCTAAATAAATGGATAGACCCGAATAGTATGCCGGCATATTTAGAACAGATAGACGTAGGTCTTTTGCCCTTAGTTCAGAATACAAAATTTAATCTTGCCAAAAGCCCGGTAAAATTATTTGAATACATGGCAATGGCAAAACCGGTGATTGCAAGTTATATTGGTGAGGCCGCACAGATTATAACAGATAGACGGACTGGGTTTTTAGCTAAAAATAAAGAAGAATTTATTGAGTGGATGGAGTTTTTGATAACTAATCCGGAGATAAGAAAAAATATAGGACAAGAAGCAAGAAAAGCGGTAATGAGATATTCTCTAGGCACTTTAATTGCAGAACTTTCTCAAATAATACAAAAGATATAAACATAATATTTAATTTGTCATAATCAATATCTTTTAAATTCATGCATTATTGAGGATCATCTGTAGGTAGTGTCAAAGATTCTATGAAAGAATTGAAAGCAACCACAGATTATGCAGATAGTTATAAATATTTGCAGGGGGGAAGAAATTCGAGAAAATCTGTGGTTGCCTGTGCCCTATGGGTACTTAAAAATATACGAAAGTTTTTGACAAAACCCATCTGTATATAAGGAGAATAAAATGAATATAGAGACTAAAATAATATGTACAATTGGGCCGGCTAGCCGGGATAAAGAGAAGATTATTAAGATGTCTAAGGCGGGAATGAGTGTTGCCCGGCTTAATTTTTCTCATGGCAGTATAGAAGACCATCAAAAGACGTTTGATTTTATAAAAGCAGTCAATAAACAGTTTAATTTTGATATAAAGACACTGCTGGACTTGGAAGGTTATCGTGTAAGGGTTGGCAGGCTTAAACAGCCGATTATGCTTAAGGAAAAACAAAAAATTTGGCTGGGCAGTGATTCAAAAGAATCTGCATCAAATATACCGCTTGATTCGGATATTGAAATATCGGCTATTTCCAAGGGAATGGAGGTTTTTATTAATGATGGGCTGGTTGCATTAAAGGTTATTGCCTGTTCGAAAAAGAAAGTTCAACTCGAAGTAGTACATGGCGGTCTAATTAGTTCGAAAAAGGGTATTAATATCCCCGGACTAAGGCTTAAAACCAATATTTTAACGGACAAAGATAAAAAAGATATCGAGGTGGGCATTTTAAACAAAGTGGACTATATTGCACAGTCATTTGTGCGCAGCAGTCGTGATATTTTGCGGGTAGCAAAAAAGGTAAAACCTCATCTGCCGGATTGTAAGATAATTGCTAAAATTGAAAATAGGGATGGTGTCAAAAATATTGACGGTATCATTGATGCCTGTGATGGGATTATGGTGGCCAGGGGTGACTTGGGGGTGACCTTACCGATTTATAAAATACCGTTTATCCAAAAATACATTATCCGCCGCGCCAACCGGATGAAAAGGTTCGTGGTAACCGCAACACAGATGCTGGAAAGTATGACAGAGCATCCCCGGCCAACGCGGGCAGAAGTTAGTGATGTTGCCAATGCAGTCTTAGATGGGACTGATTTTGTGATGCTTTCCGCAGAAACTGCCGTGGGTAAGTTTCCCGTCGAAGCAGTTAATATGATGTCGCAGATAATCAGTTTTACGGAAAAGACACAAAGATTAAAATATTAATTTGGAAATAAAAAACAGGCATATGCACTTGACACCCCCAGCATTAGTGTAGAATAGTCTTCTATGGAGGACTATCCGAAAACTTCATTTAAAAGTCCTTGACACTAAAATAAGAATGTAGTATATTAGTTGATGCCTGGTTAAATGCTTAAGTGCTTAAGTGGGTGTGTTTCCCCACTTTTTTTATTAATATGGAAAAATTGGTGGTTGACAAAATTAAAGAGTTGATTGAAAACACTATAACCGGCACGAAAATTGAATTGGTAGATCTGGTCTTTCACCGAGAAAGTGTGGGACTGGTTTTGCGGGTGCTTGTTGATAAACCAGGCGGGATTACGCTTGATGAATGTGCCGAGATTAACCGGGATCTGAGTATGGAGCTTGATGCATCCAGTGTTATTGATGAAAAATATGTATTGGAAGTTTCTTCCCCGGGGTTGGACCGGGATTTGAAAACAGAAAAAGATTTTATGCGGGTGCGGGGGGAAACCATAAAAATTGTGACCCGTCAGCCAATTGCAAAATCAAATGTGTTTATTGGTAAACTTTATAATGCAAAAGAAGGCAAGGTGCTTATACTGACAGAAACAAGTAAACTCATAGAAATAGCCCAAGAACAAATTGTGCGGGCAAAACGGTATTTTAGTAACGATTAAAGTAAACGAATTATAACTATGTATTGAGTATTGTGTATTGAGCATAAAAACTAAAAAAAAGGTTTTTGTTTTTTGTATCTGCTAAGGTAAATGACTAGAAAATGCAACGCATTTTCCGATTATGAAGTTATCCCGCAGCAGGCTATCGGGGGAGCTTCATTGAGGGGAGATAAATGAACGGGGAAATATTATCTATTCTGTATAATATTGAGCGGGAAAAAGGTATTGACCGGGAAGTATTACTGCAGGCAGTGGAATCCGCAGTTTTATCTGCCGTGAGAAAAAAATATGGTCCGTATGAAGAGATCCGGGTTGAGCTTGATCGTAAGACTGGTAAGATAAATGTAGTTTCCCCTAATGGAGAGCCGGTTGATTCCGCTGATTTTGGACGGATTGCTGCGCAGACGGCAAAACAGGTAATTATTCAAAAAATTCGTGAAGCCGAGCGTGATGTGATCTATAATGAGTTCTTAGCACGTGTCGGCGATATCACTAATGGTTCGGTACACCGGGTTGAACGTACCGGTATTATCGTGGATTTGGGCAGAACCGAGGCAATATTGCCGTACCGGGAGCTTATCCCTAAAGAAAGATATAAACAGGGTGACCGCGTGCGTGCTTATATTATGGAAGTAAAACGAGCACCGAAAGGGCCGCAAATTATTCTCTCCCGTACGCACTCCGGTTTTATCCGGCGTTTATTTGAGCTTGAGGTTCCGGAAATACACCAGGGAATTGTGGAACTGAAAGCTGTTTCCCGTGAGGCCGGTGACCGTACTAAGGTTGCAGTTTGGTCGAATGACCAGCGCGTTGATTGTGTTGGTGCATGTGTGGGAATGCGCGGTTCGCGGATTAAAAATATTGTGCGTGAGCTTAAATCGGAAAAAATCGATATTGTCAGGTGGAGTAATAGTATAAAAGAATATGTCACTAATGCTTTAAGTCCAGCAAAAATTTTGGATATTAAAATAAATGAGGCAGGAAAAAAAACGGATGTTGATGTTAGTGATGATCAGTTATCACTGGCAATTGGTAAGAAAGGACAAAATGTAAGATTAGCCGCGAAACTTACCGGCTGGAGTATAGATATTCATAGTGAAAGAAAAACTAATGTCTTGGAAAAATTGACGATAAAAAAAGAAAAGGACTCAATATCGAAAATTCCCGGAGTAGGACTAAAGACACTAAAGGCACTGCAGGAAGCCGGGATTACGGACTTGAATGCAATTGTTAATTTAACGGAAAAAGATTTACTGAAAATTAAAGGTGTTGGTAAAAAGACGGCGAAGAATATTATTTTAGCGGTGCAAAAGGGTTAATGCTAAAAGCTTCGTAAAAGAACAAAATACAACCATATTTCACATAGACAGTTAAACTGATATAAAAGAAGATAGAGCCACAGATTGACACTGATTGATCACGGATGAAAAAAAGATGAGACTAAATATATCTAGACCACGGATAACACGAATTGACACGAATGGAAAAATATTCATTGTTCAGAGATGAGACTTATAAAATAATCGGAGTATATTTTGAAGATTATTTGGCAGTTAGCCCAAACTTTCAGATGAAAGACTTGTTATTAAGCTATTCGTGATAATTTGTGCAATTAGTGGTAAAAAAAGAGTCTAAGAGATTTGAATATTAGAGTTGGCACAACATCCGTGTAAATCCGTGGCTAAAAAAGGAATAATTATGGGAATTAGAGTTTATGAGCTGGCAAAAGAGTTAAAGTTAACCAGCCGGGAGTTAATCAGTAAACTGCATGCCTTACATGTGAACGTGAAAGGACACATGAGCAGTTTGGATGAAGAAACCGCTGAGATTATTCGCCATGAATTTGCTCCGGTTGCTGCGGAAAAAGAACCGAAAAAGGAAGAAGCGGAAAAATTAAAGATTTTGCAGCTTAAAATTCCTTGTACGGTTAAAGAGTTATCAGTGAAACTGCAAGTTGCAACCAGTGAATTAATCAAACGCCTAATCAAACAAAAGATCATGGCAACGATTAATCAGAATTTGGATGAAGAGATCCTAAAACGTATTGGTATGGAATTCGGATATAAAATAGAAAAGCTACCTTCGCCAGAAGAGGTATTAGTTGCGGAACATAATCTGGCGGACAAAGAAGGAGAATTGAAATTTCGTTCCCCGGTAGTTACCTTAATGGGACATGTTGATCATGGAAAGACATCACTTTTAGACGCAATCAGGAATAGTAAAATTACAACATATGAAGCCGGCGGAATAACTCAGCATATTGGTGCGTATAAGGTGCATTTGGATAAAGGGGAGGTAACCTTTTTGGATACACCGGGACACGAGGCGTTTACCGCGATGCGTGCAAGAGGTGCGGTAGCGACAGATGTGGTTGTTTTGGTGGTTGCTGCGGATGATGGGATTATGCCACAGACGGATGAAGCAATCGATCATGCCCGCGCCGCGGGTGTACCGATTGTTGTGGCGATAAATAAAGTTGACCTGCCCAGTGCAAATGTTGAAAGGGTTAAGAAACAGCTTATGGAAAGAAATCTATCGCCGGAAGACTGGGGCGGAAAAACAATCATGGTGGAAGTTTCCGCTAAGACCGGCCAGGGGATTGATAATTTATTAGAATTGCTGCTGCTTGAAGCCGAAATGCTGGAATTAAAAGCAAATCCTGCTCGGCCGGCAAAAGGGGTGATTATTGAAGGCAAGATTACTAAAGGCGGCGGGCCGCAGGCAACGTTGCTGGTGCAAAATGGCAGTTTAATCGTAGGCGATGTACTTGTATGCGGTAAGTGTTTTGGGAAAATCAGAGCAATGATTAATGACCGCGGACAAAGAGTAGAGATTGCTAAACCGTCAGATCCGGTCGAGATATTAGGCATAAATGGCGTTCCACTTGCCGGGGAATTGTTTTATGTTGTCAGTGATGAAAAAAAGGCGCGCGAGATTGTTGGGCAAAAGTCAGAAAAGGAAAGAGAAGAGACATTAAAAGGTGGTCTTAAACGCATAACCTTAGAAGAGCTCTATTCCCAGGTTAAAACCGGGACGGTTAAAGAGTTAAAACTTATTGCAAAAGTAGACGTTCAGGGTTCAATTGAAGCGCTAAAACATTCCCTGGAAAAATTAACCCATCCGGAAATTAGTTTGAATATTATTCATGCCCAGGTGGGTAGTATTAATGTTTCCGATATAATGCTTGCCGCGGCATCCAATGCGATTGTTATTGGATTTCATGTAAATATTGAGCCGCTGGCAAAACAAGAAGCGGAAAGACAAAATGTTGATCTGCGATTTTATCGTATAATTTATGAGGTGGTTAATGATATTAGAATGAGTATGGAAGGATTACTTGAGCCTAAACTGAAAGAGGTTTTTGTCGGCCGGGCAGCTGTTCAACAGGTGTTTAAAATTACAAAATTTGGCAATATTGCCGGCTGTATAGTAACAAAAGGTAAAATAATCCGTCAGGGTGTAGTTAAACTTTACCGTGGAAAAGATTGTTTATATGAAGGCAAAATTGCTACACTTAAGAGATTTAAGGATGATGTGCGCGAAGTGCCGGAAAATACAGAATGCGGTATTGGGTTAGTTGATTTTATCGATATTGCGCAGTATGATATAATTGATTGTTTTGTGATTGAACGTCACGAGAAGAAAATTGTATAAAAAATGAAAAAGATAATTTTAAGCGGTATGCGCCCTACTGGCAGGCTTCACCTTGGGCATTTGGTTGGTGCGTTGAATAATTGGCAGATACTGCAGGATGAGTATGATTGTTTTTTTATGGTTGCAGATTGGCATGCGCTGCTGAGTGAATATAAAAATCCTGAAATTATTAGCGAATATATTGTTGATAATGTTATTGACTGGCTATGCTGTGGGATTAACCCGCAAAAAGCGACAATTTTTGTCCAATCACACGTACATTATCATGTTGAAATGGCACAGGTGTTGGGAGCAATTACCCCACTTGCATGGTTGGAACGTTGCCCAACCTATAAAGAACAACTGAAAGAGCTTACCGGACGAGAGCTTACCACTTATGGTTTCTTAGGATACCCGGTGTTACAGTCTGCGGATATCTTGCTTTATAAGGCATCACATGTCCCGGTAGGTATGGATCAACTGCCGCATTTAGAACTTACCAGAGAAATAACCAGAAAATTTAATCAGTTATACGGTAATATATTAGTCGAACCGCAGCCAATTTTAGCTAAGGCTTCAAAATTGTTAGGTATTGACGGACGTAAAATGAGCAAGAGTTACGATAATTTTATTGGGCTTGCGGATGATGAAGCGACGATTAGAAAAAAAGTCCAGGGGATGTTTACTGATCCTAAGCGGATAAAACGCACCGACCGGGGACATCCGGAGGAATGTAATCTGTGTGCATATTATGAGGTTTTTGCGCCAGAACTTCTTGATCAGGTAAAAGATGAATGTTGTAATGCACATATTGGCTGTACTGATGATAAAAAAAGACTTGCGGATATTTTGGTTAAAAGACTTGAGCCGATTCGGCAAAAGCGGCAGGAGTTTAATCAGGCAACAGTTTATGCGATTTTCGACCATGGTAAGAAAAAAGCGGGCGAACTGGCAGGAAAAACAATGGCAGAGGTCCGCCGGGTAATGAAGTTATGAAAATAAAATTAGAAATATTTGAAGGACCGCTGGATTTATTACTTTATCTGATAAAAAAAGATCATTTAAATATTTATGATATTCCGATTGCCAAGATAACGGATCAGTACTTGCAGTATCTTGAGCTGATGAAACTTCTTGATTTGAATATTGCCGGTGAGTTTTTGGTTATGGCGGCAACCCTGATGCATATAAAATCAAAAATGCTCCTGCCGCCTGAGGAAAATATCGCCAATCAGGAAGAAGATGATGACTCATATGCGGAATTAGTAAAAAGATTGGTCGAATACAAAAAATTTAAAGAAGTGGCAATGTCCCTGCAGAAAAAAGAACAAGAACAGCAAAAGATTTACCGCCGTTTTTCTCATGAGCAGCCAGAAGGAGAAACCGAGGTATTTTTCGAAGCAACATTGTTTGATTTAATTACTGCCTTCTCAAAGGCATTACAAGAAGTCCCCCGTGATGTCTTTTATGAGGTGATAAAAGATGAATTCAACGTCGAAGGCAAAATGCACGATTTACTGCATGTTTTGGCCGTGCAGCATGAGGTGAGTTTAAAAAATTTATTTGAACAATCAAAAAACAAACAAGAGATTATTGCAACTTTTCTTGCGGTATTAGAGCTTATTCGGCTGAAAGAAATTGTTGTTGTGCAAAAAGTGGTTTTTGGTGAAATCATAATTATGCCAAATAACCAAATGATTTATACACCAATGATCGCAGATGCTGAGAGTAGTATATAGTATGTCGTATATTGTATATCGTTACGTTTACTGTTAACCGTGTACTGTTTAACAAAAAAGCAATCAGAATGAAGAAAATTTTAATTAATAAAATAAGGTATGAATATAACCGATATTAAAAAAATTATTGAAGCAATATTATTTGTCAGTAACCGTGCGGTTACCCTTGACCAGCTTAAGGCAGTAATCACTGATGTCGAGTTGAAAGATATAAAGGCCGCGATTACTTCCTTAAAGGAAGATTACCAGCAAAATCATCACGGGATACATTTGATGGAGGTAGCTGGCGGATATTTGCTTTGTACTGATCCATTTTGTGAGCCTTGGCTTAAAAAATTATTTAAATCTAAACAAATTGTGCGTCTTAGTGGACCGTCTTTAGAAACATTGTCAATTATTGCCTACAAACAGCCGGTGACCCGGCCGGAAATAGAAATAATTCGTGGAGTAAATGTAGAAGGTGTGCTGAAAACGCTCATGGAACGGGGACTGGTAATGATAAAAGGTCGAAGAGAGTCACCCGGCAGACCAATCGTCTATGGTACCACCGAACAGTTCTTGGAATATTTTGGGTTGAAATCATTGAAAGACCTGCCGCCTTTAGATAGTTTTATTAAGGAGCAGGATGTAAAGGTACCGGCTGAAATTGGTGAGCCAGAAAAAATCGATGGTTTGGAAAATAAAGGAGAATTGCAGCCAGTTATCGCAGATACAATGCTTTTAGAAGAAAAGCCGGTTGAATAATTAAGATATTTAGTGATTCATTTGTCATTTGATATTTGAAAAAAGGGTCATTCTTATAAAGGGGTAAATATGATATTGGCAAAACTTCGAAAAAAAATCGATAATTTGGATAAAAATATTATTGGTTTTTTAAATGAACGCGCAAAGATTGTCTGCAAGATAGGTGCGCTGAAAAAGACCCGGGGAATTGGAGTTTATATGCCGGATAGAGAAAAGCAGATTTATAAGAAGATTACTAAGCTTAACTCTGGACCGATAAAAAATGAGTCTTTACGTGCGATTTACCGTGAAATTATGTCAAGTTCGTTAAGCATGGAAAAGAAGGTTAAAGTTGCCTATCTCGGGCCGCCGGCTACTTTTACCCATCTTGCTTCACTAAAAAAATTCGGTTCGTCTGTGGAGTATGTTACCTGTAATAACATCAGTGATGTATTTTGTGAGGTGGAGAGGGCACGTTGCGATTATGGGGTTGTGCCGGTTGAAAATTCTATTGAAGGAGCAGTGAATCATACCCTGGATATGCTTATTGATTCGGATTTAAAAATCTGCTCGGAAGTATTATTGAATATTTCGCATAATCTACTGGTAGGTAATTTAAAAGAAAAAATTAAAAAGGTCTATTCCAATCCGCAGGTATTTGGCCAGTGCCGGATGTGGATAGAGAGTAATCTGCCAGGGGTTGATTTAATAGAGGTTTCCAGTACAACAAAGGCCGCGCAACTGGCGGCAAAAAATAAAAATAGTGCGGCAATTGCCAGCAGCTTAGCGGCAGAGCTTTATCATTTGCAGGTGGTCTCAGACTCCATCGAGGATAGTTCGCATAATATTACCCGGTTTTTGGTTTTGGCCGGGACCACGGCCCTGGCAACAAATAACGATAAGACCTCAATTATTTTTTCGATTAAAGATAAGATCGGCGCGTTACATGAGATGTTGCTTCCGTTTAAAAATAATAATATTAATTTGACCAAAATTGAATCCCGGCCGTCAAAACGTAAAGCCTGGGATTATTATTTTATTGCTGATTTCAATGGTCATTACACGGATAATAAAGTTAAAAAAGCGCTGACCGAATTAGAAAAGAAATGTAGATTCATTAAAATACTTGGATCATATCCCGTGCCAATCGATGAAAATGATGATTAATCTTGCCAACAGACATATACTGGATTTAAAAACGTATCAGCCTGGAAAACCGATTGAGGAGGTTAAAAGACAGTTAAAATTAAAACGGGTAATTAAACTTGCCTCAAACGAAAACTCCTTTGGTGTCTCAAAAAAGGCGATACGGGCGGTAAAAAAAGCACTTCCGCGGGTAAATTTTTATCCAGATAGTAATTGTTTTTATTTGCGAGAAAAGCTGGCAAAGAAATTAAATCTTAGAGGAGAAAATTTAATTTTTGGCAATGGCTCAGACGAGATTATCTTAATGGCCCTGCGTGCATTTGTTGCGCCAGGCGAAGAAGTAATTGTTGCCCGTCCGACATTTTTGATTTATGAGCAGGCATCGAAAGTGGCCGGGGCAAAGGTCATTACGGTCCCAATGCGGGGTTTCCGTTATGATTTAAAAAAGATGAAGGAAAAAAT
This sequence comes from Candidatus Omnitrophota bacterium, assembly GCA_043821285.1. Classification (GTDB taxonomy): domain Bacteria; phylum Omnitrophota; class Gorgyraeia; order B26-G9; family JBDRCZ01; genus JBDRCZ01. The sequence goes on from JBDRCZ010000109.1 coordinate 47,649, forward strand.
AACTTCCAAAACGAAGATGATTTTTATTGCCAATCCCGATAATCCTACCGGGAGCTACGTAACAAAAACAGAAGTTAATAATTTTTTTAAGGGACTGCCACGGCATGTACTGGTTTATTTTGATGAGGCCTATTATGAGTTTGCCGCGAATATAGATTACCCCCAGACACAAAGACTTATTAAGACTATTTCCAATATTATTATTACCCGGAGTTTTTCAAAGGCATATGGGTTAAGCGGACTGCGTATTGGATATGGCATTGCGCCGGAGTTAATAATCAGTACATTGAATAAGGTACGTGAACCTTTTAATGTGAATAGTCTGGCCCAGGTTGCCGCCCAGGCCGCCTTAGATGATCAAGATTTTATCCGAAAAACATTAAAACTTACAAAAATAGGACGGCGATTTTTATGTGCCGCCTTTAAAGAATTAGGACTGTTTTATGTACCCAGTGCGGCAAATTTTGTCCTGGTTAATGTGGGCAGAGACAGTACAAAAATTTATAATGCTTTATTAAATAAAGGAATTATTGTGCGTGATATGAAACCGTGGGGGCTTGAGCGATTTATTCGTGTGACGATTGGTCAAGAAAAACAGAATAAGTATTTTGTAAGAGTATTAAGAGAGGTTTTAGGCGTAACGTCAAAAGTTTCATAAAAAGATAAAATGCAACCACAGATTTAAATAGGTGATTTAAAAGAATAAAATTGTTTTAATCTGTATAATCTGTGGGTGCTTGTACTCTGTGAGTGCTTAAAAAATATACGAAAGCTTTAGCCATAACCCTGTTGGGGAAGGAGTGATAACTAATGATCATTGTTTTAAAGCAGGGCACAACACAGGAACAGATTGATAAGATTAAAAATAGAGTCGAAGCATTGGGATTGAAAACGATGATATCGCAAGGTATCGAACGGACAATAATCGGGGTTATTGGTGAAGAAGATAAGATTAGACTGGCTCCGCTTGAGGCATTCTCCTGGGTTGAAAAGGTAATGCCGGTATTAGCACCCTATAAACTTGTCTCACGCGAATTTAAACGTGCAGACAGTATAGTTAATATCGGGAATGTTAAAATAGGCGGCAGCAAAATTGTGGTTATTGCCGGTCCTTGTACGATTGAGAATTATGAAATGTTACTTGAGACTGCAAAGGCCGTAAAGAAAGCTGGGGCAACGGTGTTACGAGGCGGGGCGTTTAAACCGCGTACTTCACCCTATAGTTTTCAAGGGTTAGGTGAAGAAGGACTAAAAATCATGCATCAGGTCGCAAAAGAAACCGGGCTGGTTACGGTAACAGAAGTTATGGATACGCGGGATGTTGAACTGGTGGCGCGTTATGTGGATATTATGCAGATTGGGGCAAGAAATATGCAAAATTTTAATTTGCTGAAAGAGGCCGGGATTTGTAAGCGGCCGGTGCTTTTAAAGCGGGGAATGATGTCAACAATTAAAGAGTGGTTAATGTCGGCAGAATATATTCTCTCGCAAGGTAATTTTGATGTTATTTTATGTGAACGGGGGATAAGGACTTTTGAGGAATATACCCGTAATACTACTGATATTAATGCTGCGGCTTTGGTTAAATATCTAAGTCATCTGCCGGTTATTTTGGACCCCAGCCATGCAACCGGTAAATGGAATTTAGTTGCCCCGGTATCAAAGGCAGGGATTGCCGCTGGTGCGGATGGTTTAATGATCGAGGTTCATCCCCGGCCGGAGGAGGCGGTTTCTGACGGCGTGCAGTCATTAAGATTTGAAAATTTTAATACCTTAATGCAAGAATTAGTGCCAATAGCAAAAGCGGTGAACAGAACGATCTGATATGAAAAAGCCTCAATGTATTACAATAATTGGTGTGGGGTTAATTGGCGGGGCGATGGGGATGATTTTAAAAAAGAAAAAACTAGCCCGCGAGATTATTGGGGTTACCCGGCACAAGCATAGTCTAAATAATGCTAAGCGATTAAAAGCAATTGACCGGGGGACGTTGAATGTAGAACTTGCCGTAAAAGATGCGGATATTGTTGTCTTGGCAATGCCGGTAGGTAAAATGTTTGCCATGGTAAAAGATATCAAAGCATTCCTTAAACCAGGATGTATTTTGACTGATGTGGGAAGCACAAAAACAGAAGTAGTACGCGATATTGAAAAAATTTTGCCAAAAGGCGTATATTTTGTCGGAGCGCATCCATTAGCCGGTTCAGAAAAATCAGGGGTTTTATCGGCGCACGCGGATTTATTTAAACATAACGTATGTATTATAACCCCGACAAAACAGACTAATTATCGTGCACTTACGACAATTAAACAATTATGGAGAAATTTAGGGGCTGATGTTGTTTCGATGAACTGCCAAAGACATGATAAAATAGTTGCAGAAATTTCCCATCTTCCGCATATTTTAAGCGTTTCGCTGGTCAATACTGTTTCGCAAAAATTTTTGCGATATGCGGCTGGTGGTTTTAAAGACGTAAGCCGCTTGGCTGGTGCCGAGGCGGTGATCTGGCAGGATATATTCACGACAAACAGAGAAAATGTATGTATTGCGATCAATAAGTATATAAAAATACTAACCAAGATAAATACTCTCCTTAAACAAGAGAATTCTCTATGTAACCTGCGGCTGTTGAAAATTTTGCAACATGCAAAAAAAATAAAAGATGAAACAGTCCTCCAAAAAAATAATTGCAATTGACGGTCCGGCCGGTTCAGGTAAAAGTACGGTTGCCAAAATTGTTGCCGAGAAACTTGGTTTTTTATATATTGATACTGGAGCAATGTACCGTGCCCTGACGCTTAAAGCGCTGCAGAATAATATTAATCTAAAAGATGAGGATAAACTGGTTAAGCTATGCCAGGGGTCACGGATAAAACTGTTGCCGGTAAATAACCACTTGAGAGTTTATATTGATCGTAAAGATGTTACTGGAGATATTCGTTTGCCTTATGTTTCTAACAATGTCTATTATGTTGCGCGTTGTCCCGGGGTGAGGCAAATCATGGTAGAGATGCAACGCGATTTGGCCGGTGAATTTAACGTTGTGATGGAAGGACGGGATATTGGCACGGTTGTTTTTCCGCATGCCGGTAAAAAATTTTATCTTGATGCTGATTTTAACGAAAGGGTCTTACGCCGGCTTAAAGAACTAAAATTAGATAAAAATAATAAAGATTTAACTTTTGAAAAGGTAGCCGAAGATATAAAAAATCGAGACAAACGGGATATGTTACGTATTGTGGCCCCGCTTAAAAAGGCCGCTGATGCGGTATGTATTGATACGACAAATTTGAATATAGAAGAAGTGGTAGATAAAATAATGATAATTGTCCAGTGTCAAAAAAATAAGATTTAGACCTCTATTTTTTAACCACAGAACCACAAATGACACAGATTTAAAGAAATAAGCCAAATATCCGCCACAAAGATTGGCGGATTAAATTCCGACAGATAAGTTTACAGCACCTTCGGGTTTGTAACTTATCTGTCGTCATTTAAGGAATAAATTTTTGCCGCGGATTAACACTGATAGAACACGGATAAAAAAAGAATATATCCAATCACATGGCACGTAAATTATTTTATCATTGCTGCCGTTTTCTGCTCTGGATTCTATTTAAAACATTATTTTTTTATCAAGCACACCATGGACAGAAACTGCCGGAAGGCGGTTTTATTATTGCCGCAAATCACTTGAGCTTTCTCGATCCGATTGCCGTATGCCTGGGACTGAAAAGAAGAATTGGGTTTATGGCGCGAGAGGATTTATTTGATGCCGGGTTATTTAGCTGGTTGATTATGGGCTTGAACTCATTTCCCATAAAAAGAGATGGGGCGGATATTCAGGCATTAAAAGAAGCGGTTAACCGGTTAAAAAAAGGTGAAATTATCCTGGTTTTTCCTGAAGGTACGCGCAGTCGTACCGGGACACTTCAGCCGGGACAGGCCGGGATTGGATTAATTGCCGCACATGCACATGTGCCGGTTATCCCGGTATATATCTACGGAACGAACCGTGCAATGCCGCGGGGCGGACATGCATTTAGGCTGTTTACTAAAATAGATGTCTATTTTGGCACGCCAATTACGATTGATAAATTAAATGTTAATATTCGGCCGCAAAGGCGTTATCAGAAATTTGCTGATATAGTTATGAGTGAGATTGCTAAGACCGGCAAAGGACATGCAGATAAAACTGGCTAAACATATTGGGTTTTGTTTTGGGGTAAAGCGGGCAGTAAATATTGCTGTTCATACCCTTGCTGGTAAAAAAAATACGGTCTATGCATCTGGACCGATTATCCATAATCCACAGACGGTCCAGTCCCTGCGCGCTAAAGGCCTAAAGATTGTAAAAGATATTAACCGCATTAAACGCGGGACTTTGATTGTTTGTTCACATGGCATGGGGCCGCGTATTTTACAAAGGGCAAAAAAAAGGCAGTTGGATATTATTGATGCAACCTGTCCGTTTGTCAAAAAAGTACAGGATATTGCCCGGGATTTAAAACGTAACGGATATCATGTAATATTGGTTGGTGATAAAAATCATCCAGAGATTAAAGCGATTAAGGAAATCGTTGGCCGGGATATTACCATTATTGAAGATGTGCATAGTGTGATAAAAATGAAATCGAGAAGTAAAAAAATTGGCATAATTGCCCAGACAACACAGCGCCGGGATAATTATTATCGCATTATCGAGCATATTTTAAAAACTATATTTTGGGGGATAAATGAGGGTTTTAATAAAATAACCTTGTCTGAAGTAAGAATATTTGATACAATATGTAATGCGACATTATTGCGGCAGCAAGCGGCAAAGGCATTGACAAAGGAAGTTGATTTAATTTTTGTCATTGGTGGAAAGATGAGCGCAAATACCACCCGTCTGGCGCAGATTTGTTGTATGAGCGGTGTTCGAACATATCATATCGAAAGAGCTGAAGAGATAAAAGAAAGCTGGCTTAAGGGGGTAAAGAAAATCGGTATCGCCAGCGGAACATCTACGCCGAAGCAGATAATAAATGCCGTGGTAGAGAAATTGAAAAATAATAATTTTTAAGTAGTAAAAATAAAAAACTGATAAGGGGGTTGTTATGTTATGCTTAGAAAAAAAATGCAAGGTAAAGATATTGAGAATTTAGCGGGTATGGCCGATGTAGAAGGGGTAGAAAGTTTTCTTGCCGAATATAATAAATCAATAAAAAACTTACGCGAAGGCCAGATTATCAAAGGTAAAATTGTCGGGGTTACCCATAAGGATGTTTTGGTAGATATTGGATATAAGTCTGAAGGGATAATTCCATTAAATGAATTTGAAGCCGGAGAATCGGTGCAGCCAGGTGAAGAAATTGATATTTTGCTTGAATCTAAAGAAGATGAAAATGGCATGGTGGTTATTTCGAAAAGAAAGGCCGATCGCACCCTTGGCTGGCAGAGGATTATTGATAATTTTAGAGAAGGGGATGTTATCGAAGGCAAAGTGATGAAAAAGGTGCGCGGAGGCTTAATGGTCGATATTGGCATCGAAGCATTTTTACCGGCTTCACAAGCCGGGAATAAGGCGGCGGTATATAACCTCGATAAATTTGTCGGCCAGAGGTTTAAAACAATTATTTTAAAAATAAATAAAAGCCGTAAAAATATCGTACTTTCCCGCAGGGTTTATCTGCAAAAAGAGAAAGAATTGTTGAAAAAGAAATTATTTGAGGAATTGGGCAAGGGACAGATTATCGAAGGCACCGTAAAAAATATTACGGATTTTGGCGCTTTTATTGATCTCGGCGGAGTTGACGGACTATTACATATTACCGATATGAGCTGGGGCAGAATTTCGCATCCTTCTGAGATGTTGGCGATTGGGGATAAGGTTGAGGTAATGGTTCTGGGAATAGATAAAGGTGGTTCAAAAATTTCGTTGGGGCTTAAGCAAAAATTTCCCAGCCCATGGGAAGACGTGGAGAATAAATACCCGGTAGGTTCAAAAGTTAAAGGAAAAGTGGTAAATATTGTTGCCTATGGCGCATTTATTGAGATGGAGAGTGGGATTGAAGGGTTAGTACATATTTCCGAACTATCTTGGACGAAAAGGATTACGCATCCTTCGGAGATGCTGGCAATTGGTGATATTGTCGAGGCTAAGGTTCTAAGCTTAGATAAAGAACATCAAAAAATTGCCTTAGGAATAAAACACCTTGAAGTTGATCCATGGCAGGGTGTTGCCCAGCGATATCCGGCGGGGACAAAAGTTAAGGGCAAAATACGAAATGCTACGGAATACGGAGTTTTTGTGGAGCTTGAAACAGGAATAGAAGGTTTGATTCATATTTCGGACATGTCCTGGACAAAGAAAATTACCACTTTGCATGAGTTTTTAAAAAAAGGACAAAAGGTCGAGACCATTGTCTTATCTACTGATGAGATAAATCATAAAATATCACTGGGACTGAAACAATTAACAGATGATCCCTGGCCAAGCTATACAAAAAAATATGTTCTTGGTAGTGAATGGGAAGGAACAATATCCGCTATTTCTGAACAAAGCATCTCTATAGAATTAACCAGTGATTTGGAGGGGATATTGACCATTCCGGAGTTGAACGCTAAACCAGAAACTAACTTACAACTTTCTTATAACGTTGGAGATACGATAAAGGTAAAGATAGCTGAAATAGATGAACCGCAGCGTAAGATTTTGCTTGTGTCGGCTAGATAAAAAGTGGCTACGGGTATTAAGCCGTGTGGCACTACCGCGGTAAAAATGCGGCAAGGTAAAGCAATAGGTATAATAATGCCAAAAAGATATTTACTGATCATTACATTGTTTATTTGTTTAGGGTATTTCAGTAGTAGTTGTTATGCTGATGATTTTAATATTAGTGTTGTACCTGTGTTGCGCACTAACACAATCAATTTTGGCACGATAAACCCGGATGATCTACCTCAGGATCAAGAAGTAAATATTACCGTTACCAATACAACCGGTGCGCGTTATCAGATAATACAGACTGCGGCGGATCTACTCAGGAGCAACACCGGCCGAGTAATTGATCGTGATAATTTTGTCGTTTTTACCAATGAAGGCAGAAATGGAACACTGGAAGCAACAATGCCTACACCGGTTACAGATAGTATGATTTTATATACTTCTGATCATCGCGGTAGTAGTGACACAATACTTGCAGTTTATTCACTGCCATTTCAAACATTACCTATTGCCGGTATTTATTTCACCACACTGACTTATACCCTTGAGCCGATAAATGCTATTGGGATATCAGCAAAATCCGTGACTATTAGCGTAATTATGGAAATTACTCCGCATGCCGAAATAGAAGTACAGGTACTTGATGGATCAACCCGTTTGAATTTTTCCCAGATTGGTGCGGATACACAGTATCAGTCTTCACAAGAGGTACGGCTTGAGATTACAAATAATTTAGACCGTCCGTATCAAGTTACGCAGTATATCTTATCCAATTTTCAGAATAGCATGGGGGATAGCATAACAAATGATAATTTTTTATTTACCTCCTTATCCTGCGGAAAAGGAACTATAATGCACACTACGCCAGATGCTTTATCGAATACTCCGGTGGTAATATATCAATCTTCCAATGAGGGTGGCAGTGATTACATTATTTTATTATACACGCTGGCATTACCGCAGTCACAACCTGCCGGGCTATATAGTGCAACGCTTAAATTTTTGCTTCAGACGGATGATTTGGTCCCGAGTTCCGATACAACCGCACTGCTGCAGGCAGAGGTTGAAATCCCCACAATATTTAACCTTGAGATAATATCAACTGGCCTTGATTTTGGCAGGTTTTCTGCTGATACCCGTGAACAAATTCGCTCTGCTGAGATCAGGGCAGTTACCAATCTTGGAAAACAATACCATGTTAGTCAGACAGTTACACGGAAATTAATGAATGTTGAGGGTCAGAAACTCCCGGAAGAGAGTTTTTCCATGTGGACAGTAGGCGGTGAGCTTGGTACGACAAAAGTGCCGATACCACAGACTGTTCCGGAAGGTGAGTTTGTTTTATATATTTCTTCGCCAGAAGGTGAAGAAGATACATTTCAGGTAAATTATAAATTAAAACTTCCCATAGATGTTGCGGGAGGAGATTATACATCAGAGATTATTTATACGATGTCATCCTTGTAAAAACCGTATTTAAGTATTATGGTGGTTTGTCCGCCAGGGAATTAATGTCACAAAAATTTTGTAATATACAAAATATATTTATACGGTTTTTACATCACGAAATTGGTGAAGCCAATTTCGTTTTCATCTACTGAGATAGCTTGTCGGAAAACGCAACGCATTTCCCGGGTATGAAGATATCCATATAGTAATTTGCGGGGTAGATCAATCTTATTGTTATATTGCTTAAAACTATATAAGAATTTAAAAGACAAAATTTCTTTTGGTTTTACCTTTTCTTTTTAAAAGAAAAGGTAAATGCTAAATTAATGCCGTAGGCAGTAATTTACATATTTTCAGGATTGGGTGACTTCATAAGTTTCAGAAGAATTCCCGACTGGCAGTAATAACCTGCGAGTTTGCCTAAAAGAAGTAAAGGCTGACAGAGCTGGTGTAATTCCAGCGTCAATAGTAAAGTCTAGAAGGGAGAAGATATGCGGCGTATTATACCCGAAGCGTATCTTCGGGTATTTTTTTTAAAAAATCGTGCCAGAATCCCGCTTTTCTTTTCCAAAGAAAAGAAAGTGGATAAATTAGTGCTGAAAGCAATAATTTATGGTTAAGCACAAGTTTAATACAATTCCAGAAATAATTCATGATCTCAAATCCGGCAAGATGGTGATTATTATTGATGACAAGCGCCGGGAAAATGAAGGAGATTTATTAATCGCGGCAACTTTTGTCCGCGATCAGGATATTAATTTTATGGCTAAATTTGGCCGTGGTCTTATCTGTGTTCCCATGGAGGCAGCGCGGTTGAACGCATTAGACATACATCCCATGGTAAAAAAGAGTGAAGCTTCATTGGGCACGGCGTTTACAGTATCGGTTGATTTAAAGAAAGGGATAACAACCGGAATATCCGCACCGGATCGAGCAAAGACAATACATGCACTGGCAAAGATAAACACAAAAGCAACTGATATTGTTCGTCCGGGGCATATTTTCCCTTTACAGGCCGTAGAAGGCGGGGTATTAGTCAGAGCCGGGCACACTGAGGCAAGTGTTGATTTGATTAAATTGGCTAAGATTAGTCCGCCGGTCGGGGTGATTTGTGAGATTATTAGTGATGACGGAAACATGGCCAGGACCAAAGAGTTGGTTGAGTTTGCCAGAGAACATAAATTAAAAATTAGTACAATTGCTGATTTAATCTATTATCGCCGTCAGACAGAAAAGTTGGTAACGCGGATTACTACTTCACATTTACCGACTTGTTACGGAACGTTTAAAATAATGATCTATTCAAGTGCCGTTGATAATCATCACCACGTTGCCCTGGTCTATGGTAAAATTAAACAGCCAACTTTAGTACGGGTACATTCTGAATGTTTAACTGGTGATGTGTTTAACTCGCGGCGTTGTGATTGCGGACAGCAACTTGATCAGGCAATGCAACGTATTGCGCGTGAAAAAAACGGAGTGATACTCTACATGCGCCAGGAAGGACGGGGTGTCGGGCTGGTAAATAAAATCCGGGCATATTCCCTGCAAGATCGCGGCTATGATACCGTAGAAGCAAACCGTCATCTCGGATTAAAAGCCGATCTGCGTGATTATGGCATTGGTGCACAAATTCTGGTTGATTTAGGAGTAAAAAAAATAAAGCTTTTAACTAATAATCCACAAAAAATTATTGGTCTTGAAGGATACGGGCTCAAAGTTGTGGAACGTCTTCCGATAGAAATTAAACCGACAAAAGCAAACAAACGATATTTGCGGACGAAAAAAAAGAAGTTAGGACATTTATTGGAATTTGTCTAATTTAGATCCCATATGCAAAAATAGGTAGTGTCAAAAATAAAATGAAAAACCGGAAAGCAACCACAGATTACGCAGATAGTTATAAATATTTGCAGGGGGGAGGAAATCCGAGAAAATCTGTGGTGAATGAATCTGTGGTGAATAAAAGCGAGAAAGATTATCCATATAAAGAATAAGAGGCAGATTTTATAGTTGAGGGGGATAGTATTAGTAGAACTAAATGCCACTAAAGGAGTTATGAAGATAGATGAGGCACAAGTGCATAATTATCTAAAGGCGACACAAAACGGATCGGATTACTGTTTAACTTTGGAAGAGCATCTTTAGAATATAAGAGGATAATAAGTAAAATCTTACAGTTATAACCATAGATTAAATCACCACAGATTTATAGAGCTGATTTAAAAGAAAAAAAATCATTTTAATCTGAGTAATCTGTGGCTGCTTGTGCCCTATGGGTACTTAGAAAAATGTGCGAATATTTTTGACAGAACCCAAAAATTAGGAGGGGGATAAAAAATGAAGATCTATGAAGGGAAGATGGATGCAAAGGGGAAGAGGTTTAGTATTATTGTTTCGCGGTTTAATGATTTTATTACCCATCGGATGTTAGAGGGAGCATTAGATACTTTGCGCCGGCACGGTGCTGATGATGATAAGGTTGAGGTTATCTGGGTACCGGGAACCTTTGAAATTCCAATAGCTGCCAATAAGATTGCCCGGAGTAAAAAAACAAATGCCGTGATTTGTTTAGGAGCGGTTATTCGTGGGGCAACGCCTCATTTTGAATATATTGCCTCAGAAGCGGCAAAAGGCATTGCTAAGGTATCACTGGACTCGGGACTGCCTTGTAGTTTTGGGATTATTACCGCGGATACCTTAGAACAGGCAATAGAACGCGCCGGGACAAAAGATGGAAATAAAGGAGTGGATGCCGCGCTTTCGGCAATTGAAATGGCTGATCTAATAACAGAACTACAGATTTCACCCCGAAAGGATACTCTACGACACAGCGCAGTTGTACGGAATACATAAAAGTAACTTAAACATTAGCATGTATAATAGTAATAGATTGGCATTTTCTTACGGGGCAGGCAGAATAAGGATGGATCATAAACACGGATTAGCACGAATTGGGTATATTTATTCGTGACAATTAGTGGTTAGAGAAAATAGGTGAGATTTAATCATTAAAAATCCGTGCAATATCCGTGTAAATCCGTGGCTAAAAAAAGACAAAAATAATCTATATAAAAACATAGGCAGTATTTGACAGAACCGATTAAACAAATAAGAAGGTCTACTGTTATGCGGAAAAGGACAAAGGCGCGTGAGATTGCCCTGCAAATTTTATATCAGATTGATATAAAAAAAGAGCCGGCAGAAGAGATACTTAAAGAATATTTTCAGGGATATACTCTAGAGGAAAAAATAGAAGATTTTTGTAAAAAGATAGTGTTAGGAACAGTAGAGCACATTGAATATATTGATAATCTAATCGCTAAATATGCCGATAACTGGGAACTTAACCGAATGGCCGTGGTTGATCGAAATATTATCCGTCTTGGGGTATATGAATTGTTATATGAAAAAGACATTCCCCCAAAAGTTTCGATAAATGAAGCCGTGGATATTGCCAAGAAGTATGGCGATGCGGATTCCGGTAAATTTGTAAATGGAATTTTGGATAAAATTAATAAGTTAGAGGCAAAAAAAACAATCGATTAATATAATGTTTGCGCAAAAATTTGCAGATTTACACGTACATACTTCTTTTTCTGATGGGTCATTGACCCCGGAAGAATTAGTTAAGAAGGCCGGGGAATTGAATATTTCCTGCATTTCAATCACCGACCATGATATTGTCGATGGTATTTGTCCGGCGGTTATTGCGGCCGCGAGATATGGGATTGAAATAATTCCGGGCATTGAATTTTCCACCCAGCTTCATAAAACAGAAGTACATCTTCTTGCTTACTTTATTGATTATCAAAATTTATCATTTCTCACAAAACTTAAAGAACTGCGGGAAAAAAGAGTTTATAGATTTTATAATATCATTAAACTATTGCGAGAACATAATGTTCATCTGGAAACTGATAAAATATTGCAATATGGATTAGGATCACTGGGACGGTTACATATTGCTAAGGCTCTGGTCAAAGAGGGTTATGTTTACGGAATAAAGGAGGCATTTGAACGGTATTTAGGCCATGGTAAGTGCTGCTACGTACCCCATGAGCGTTTTAGCGTGGCTGCGGCAATTGCTATGATAAAGGAACTTGGCGGCCTGGCCGTGTTTGCGCACCCCTATGTTTTACATAATGATCATTTACTTGTTGAGATGCTAAATTTAGGCATAGATGGCATCGAGGCGTATTATCCGGAACATCGTCCTCAGCAGACAAAACAATATGTTAATTTTGCTAAAAAACACGGCTTACTGATAACCGGCGGTTCTGATTATCATGGCGATGGAAAAGAAGATTCATTTTTTGGCAAGGTAAAAATAGATTATTGTTTTGTTGAAAAGTTAAGACAGGCGAAAGAAAATGCTGCGTAAAGACATTTATTATATGCAAGCGGCGCTAAAACAAGCACTGCATGCCCAGGGCAGGACGCGGCCAAATCCAATGGTCGGAGCGGTCCTGGTAAAAAATGGAAAGATTATTTCCCGTGGTTATCATAAAAAGGCCGGCAGTGCACATGCGGAAGCAGCAGTTTTAAAAAAGGCCGGGAGAAAAGCAGCGGGTGCTGCTTTATATGTGACAATGGAACCATGTACGCATTATGGCCGGACACCGCCTTGCGTTCATCAGATAATTAGCTCGGGGGTTAATCGGGTAGTTATTGGTGTGCATGATCCCAATCCTATAAACTGCCGGCAGGGAATAAGTTTTTTAAAAAAACATCGCATAAAAATAAAAGTTTTAAATTTTAAACCGGCACAAGATATAAACTATGTGTACAACAAGTACATTACCCGGAAAATACCGTATGTAACATTAAAGGTCGCTGCTTCATTAGATGGGAAAATTGCCACAAGTACCGGAGAGTCCAAATGGATTACCTCGGTAAAATCACGTGCCTATGTGCATAAGATACGAAAAGATGTAGATGCGATTATTATCGGGATAAACACACTCATGCAAGATAATCCTTTACTTATCACCCATATGCCGTTACCACGGGTAAACCCGTGTTACCGGCATGCACGGAAAAATGCTTTGCATTTTTCCGACTTACTTGCCTATGTAAACAAAAGCAAAAAAATGAAACAACCGATAAAAGTAATATTAGATACTAAGCTGAGAGCAACACCCAATCTTAATATTTTTTCTAATAAATCACCTCAACTAACGATTATTGTCACTGACTATCTGCAAAAGCGGAAGGTTGGTAAATTTAAAAATAAAAATGTGCATTTTTTATTTTTCAAGGCAAAAAATGGTAAAATAAGATTACGTGAGTTATTAAAAAAATTGGCAGAAATAGAAATAAGTCATGTGCTCATTGAAGGCGGGGCGCAAATCTTTGGCTCGGCATTTGACGCGGGGGTAGTTGACCATGTTATGTTTTTTATCAGCCCCATGATTATTGGCGGTGATCAAGCGCCAAACAGTATAGGCGGACGAGGTGTTTCGTCTTTAGCGCGTGCACATAAATTAAAAAAATTAAAGATTAGTCAAAAGGGGCATGATTTATTAATTGAGGGGGATATTTAAAGATGTTTTCCGGGATCATTGAAGAATTAGGGGTAGTGCATAAGATATCTAAAACAACTGATATTTTTAAACTTAAGGTAAAGGCGGAGAAAGTAATCACGGATTTAAATGTCGGGGACAGCATTGCGGTTAATGGCGTATGTCTGACCGTCGTAAAGTTTGATGCGCAAAATATAAGTTTTGACGTTATGGCTGAGACAATTAAAAAAACCAATTTTAAGCAGCTTAACATTGGTGATGCGGTAAATTTAGAACGCGCTTTAAAATTCAGTCAGCGTGTCGGAGGGCATTTTATAACCGGCCACATTGATACTACCGGCCGGGTTATAAAAAAGGCCAGACAAGGGGCAATATTTTATTTACGCATTGCCATTGAACGCGACATCAGCGGCTATCTTGTTGACCGGGGTGCGATTGCGGTTGAGGGGGTAAGCTTGACGGTTGCGGAAAGCAAAGAAAAATATTTTTCCGTATACCTGATCCCGCACACCATAAGTTCTACTAATTTGAAATACAAAAGGGTGGGTGATATTCTTAATTTAGAAGCAGACATATTAGGCAAATATGCGGCCAAGGCCGTGGAAAAGCAGACTGGTGCAATGAATGTAGAAAAGCTTAAAAGATGGGGATATGCCTAAAGTAATGACAAATGTCAAATGTCAAATTTTCTACCACAAAGTCGAAGATCCGCCGTCGCATTAGTGGAGGACGTCGGCGGGCAGGCAAATGAATCATTTAATAATTAAATGTGTTATGTATACGTATTAAGAAGTGAAAAGAATGGCAAGTTGTATTCAGGGCATACTGAAAATTTAGAGAAACGACTTATAGAGCATAATTGTGATAGAAACAATAAGAGATTTAGCTGGATTAATGGTCCGTGGGTTTTATTGTTTTCAGAAAGTTTTAATACAAGATCTGAAGCAATGCAGCATGAAAGATTTTTCAGGACGGGGAAAGGACGCAAATATATACAGGATATATTAATATTAAAATAAATAATAGTCGGGAAGTGGCGCAGTTGGTTTAGAGCGCTTGGTTCGGGACCAATAGGTTGGCGGTTCAAATCCATCTGCCCCGACCAATTTAGCAAATGGCAAATAGCATGTATGTGGCAAATGGTAAAAACAAAAACTACGAAAACAAAAGGAACATTTTAACGGGGTCTTGTGAAAGTTAAACTAATCTCTAAATTAATTAGTATTTTAATAATGATTGGGGAGATGTGTTATATTCATAGCCAAATAATTAAACCACAAGCCGCTGCCCAACCTGCTGCTCCTGAGGCTGAAGCTTACTCTGCTGGAGGCCAAGCTGCTTTGAAAAATCTCTCCCGGCTATTCACTTACCCGTCCCTTTGGGGTGATATCTCTTTTGTTGACTTAGATGGCGATGGACTAAAAGAAGTCATTGGCGGAGGGCTTGACGAACATCGTAACATGTGTGCCAGTCTCGTAGTTTATGAGATAAATCAACAGAAGCTCTGGGAACGCGAGAATTTTTATCCCGAGAAATACTTGGTAGTAGATTTAGATGGCGACGGTAAAAAAGAAATCATCGGCAATGGTAAAGGTATAAGCGAAAGAGTGGAGTATCCCGAGAGAAATCTAATTACTTCAAAAACGAAATATACCATTTTAATTTTGGATTATAAAGGTAATCTTAAAGCTCAATGGGATTTTGATGCAGATGTTTATCCGAAATTTTCTCTGAATTTGATTGACGATTTAGATAATGATGGCAAAAAAGAATTAGTTTGCAAGGCGGATGCTGTATCTGCAGATAACAAGTATGCCTTTTTCATATTAGATGATAAAGGTAATGTTAAGGGAAACATTTTGCTGCCGCCGCCCTCTCCCGCTTTTATAGAGCGCGAAATTCTTATAAGAGATATAGACGCTGACGGTAAAAAAGAAATTGCTATCTTTTTTGGTGAAAGGTTGCGGCGTGGTTCTGCGGGTGCCCAGGAAAGAGATATCTTCATCAACGAAGGGAATAGGGCGATTGTTTTTAGTTACGGGTTACCCTTTTATACCTATCGTTATTTTAATGGAGACCTTAATCTCATTACACTTACCAGTGCCCAGGAAGAAGCATTTATAAACGCCCTGGCTTTGTCAATAAAACAGGGTTCTCAGTTAAATTTCCCTTTTAATAATAAACAGCACACCCTTAAAGTTGAACAACGCGAAGTTAAACCATACGGTGGAAAAGAATATCCTGCCCAGTACGTATTCACAATGAGTATATACGATTCCGAGTCCAATCTCATCGCTACTTATCAACCAGAACTTGTTTATACGGGTGGGCCATTGCCTGTGGGAGCACTGCCTTATGGAGTCTCTACGAGAGTAAGGGTTATTGACTTAAACAATGACGGCAATGACGAGATTATCTGGCTTGATGATTATTGGAGTGAAGATCCGACATTTAAAGTTTTTAGCTTGAAAGAACAATAAATATTTTTAGGATAAATATGACTTTAAGAAAAGTTAGATTATTACTAATAAATTTGGTAGTATTAGTAAGTACGCATTTCCTGCCATTATCACACAATTACGAAATGGTATTAATATGATTTTTTGTCGTAACTGTTTATAAATTTTACTGGTAATGTTTAAATTAGATATTAGTTTCATTATTGATATAATAGTAAATATTGCATAAAAGACCATAAATTACGAAGTTCGTATATTAATTGTTATCTGAAAAAATAAATATAAACAAACCACAGAGAAAGACAGAGTGGCTATAAAACAATAAACAGAAAAAGTTATTGGTTGAGGGATAGAAGTGCATAAGGCAGTAGGTCTAGGATTATTAGAATCGGTTTATGAACAATATAAAATTTCTCTGTGGAACTCAGTGTTCTCTGTGGTTAAAAATAAAAACAGATAACCAAACGCTGCAGCGAATTTGCACCGCTTGAGCGGTACGAATCGCTGAGCTTTAGCCCTAACCCTATAAAAAAGTAAAGATATGGCCACGGATTGAACATGAATAAAAAAATTAATAAATCTTCCTTAATATATTAAGATTTTTTTATTTTGACACTAATATCTTATTGTGTTAAAATTCATTATTGTTTTAAACTTGCGTGTTCCCTGTATCTTGATAGAGGGTTAAGGAAATTTTTATAAGAGGTAATAATCTTATGAAACTGGCGATGATTGGCTGTGGTTATGTCGGGTTAGTTACCGGGACTTGTTTTGCCGATATGGGGAATATCGTTACTTGTGTCGACAATAATAAGTCAAAAATAGATCAGCTTAAAAAGGGTATTTCTCCAATTTATGAGCCGGGAATAGAAACCCTGATTCAGAAAAATATGAAAAACAGACGGCTGCGGTTTAGTACGTTAATTCGACAGGCCGTGGCGGATTCCGAGATAATATTTATTGCCGTCGGCACACCGCCGCGGGATAATGGCGAAGCGGATTTAACCTATATCGAAGACGTGGCTTGTGAGATTGCCAAGGCAATAAAGGATTATAAGCTGATTGTGGAAAAAAGCACTGTGCCAGTAGAAACCGGCTGGTGGGTTGCACATACCTTAAAGGCAAATGCCCGGGCTGGAGCAAAATTTGATGTTGCCAGTAATCCCGAGTTTTTACGCGAAGGTACGGCGATTAATGATTTCATGCATCCGGACAGGATTGTTATTGGCGTGGAGAATAAAAGGGCAAAAGATATTTTGCTTGCTTTATACCGGCCGTTTAAATGCCCGATTGTGGTAACGGATATTAAAAGCGCAGAACTAATAAAGCATGCCTCAAACTCATTTCTTGCAACTAAGTTGTCGTTTATTAATGCGCTGTCTTGTATATGTGATTTTGTCGGTGCAGATGTCGTTAAGGTGGCTGAAGGTATGGGATTGGATAAGCGGATTGGACGTAGTTATTTAGATGCCGGGCTGGGATATGGCGGGTTTTGTTTGCCTAAGGATGTTGAGGCATTCATCAGAATCTCAGAAAAGAAAGGTTATGACTTTAAACTTTTACAGGCTGTAAAGGAAATTAATGATTGCCAGTTAGATAATATTGTTAAAAAGATAGAGGAGCAACTTTGGATTTTAAAAAATAAGACGATTGGCATACTTGGGCTTTCATTTAAACCAAACACCGACGATTTGAGGTTTGCTCCTTCACTTGAGCTGATTAGAAAATTACAGGCAGAAGGGGCGCAGATTAAGGCTTATGACCCTCAGGCAATGTCAAAGGCTAAATCTCTGCTTAAAAAAGTAGAATTTTGTAAAAATGTTTATGACCTTGCTAAAAATAGCGATGCCTTAATAGTTGTTACGGAATGGGACGAGTTTAAGGAAATGGAGCTAAAACGTATTAAAAAGTTGATGAAAAAACCAGTGATCATTGATGGCCGTAATATTTATGAACCAAAGTTTATGAAACAGTTAGGGTTTAAATACGTTTGTATAGGCAGATAAGTTTCATTACTTACAGTAATGAAACTTATCTACAATTTTAAAAAGAATTATTAAAAGGGAAAGTTTGAAAACCGCAGGTTTTCATATGGCAATTTGTACGCGTCAGAACATTCCTTAATTTTTTAAGGTTCTGACTTGTACAAATTGGGAGGTTTTGATGATAAAAGATGTTATTAATAAAAGCTTAAGATTAATACCAGATGAACGCGGCCGTTTACTGGAAATATTGCGGGCCGATGAGAAGATATTTAAAAAATTCGGACAGGTGTATCTTACAAGCGTTTACCCGGGAGTTATAAAAGGATGGCATTATCATAAGCGGCAGATAGATAATATTGTTTGTGTTTCCGGGATGGTTAAACTTGTGCTTTTTGACCTGAGAAAAGATTCTATAACGTATAACCAGATAAATGAATTTTTTATTGGTGAATATAATTATGCATTAGTCCAGATTCCGCCAATGGTTGCGCATGGATTTAAATGTATAAGCCGGAACGAGGCATTGTTATTAAATATTCCCGACAAGGTGTATAATTATAAAAAGCCGGATGAATTTCGTATTCCTCTTGACACGGATACCATCCCGTATGATTGGAAAAGAAAGGATAGATAATGAAGGGAGTAATATTAGCCGGAGGGATTGGCACAAGACTCGCTCCTTTAACCAATATAACCAATAAGCACTTATTGCCGGTATATAATCTACCGATGATTTATTATCCTCTCCAGGCATTAGTGGAAGCGGGAATTCGAGATATTTTATTGGTTACCGGAGGCAATAATGCCGGAGATTTTTTAAGGTTACTTGGCAATGGACAAGAATTTGGTTTAAAACATATTAATTATACCTATCAAAAAGGGGAAGGGGGAATTGCCGAAGCATTATCCCTTGCCGAACATTTTTCCGGGGGTGAAAAAATAATTGTGATTTTAGGTGATAATTTATTTGAACACTCAATATGTACCTATGTTCAACGATTTGCAAAACAAAAAAACGGCGCAAGAATATTAATCAAAGAAGTTTCGGATGCTCATCGTTTTGGTGTAGTCGAACTTAAAGGTAAAAAGATTGCTTCGATTGAGGAAAAGCCCAAAAAACTAAAATCAAGATATATTGTTACCGGTATTTATATGTATGATGCACAAGTTTTTGATATGATTAGGACATTGAAACCATCGGCAAGAGGAGAACTTGAAATTACGGATGTAAATAATGCCTACTTGAAACAAAACGAGTTATACTATGATAGCTTAGATGGCTGGTGGACAGACTGCGGGACATTTGCTTCTTTACTGCGGGCAAATAATCTTGTTGCCAAAAAGAAAAACCACAACTTATTGCTTCGGCAATGAGTTGTCAATAACCATTATTGATACAGGCTGCATAATCGGACATGTTGACAAACAATAAAAAAGTGTTAATTACCGGCGGTGCCGGTTTTATCGGGTCGAATTTTATCCGCTATATCTTAAATAAAAATCCTTTTACTAAAATTATTAATCTTGATAAATTGACCTATTGCGGGAATTTGAATAACTTAAAAGACCTCTGCCAGCATAAAAATTATAAATTTGTTAAAGGGGATATTTGTAATACAACGCTGGTGGATAAAACAGTTAAAGGCTGTAAGGTTATCATAAATTTTGCCGCGCAAACGCATGTGGACAGATCAATAAAAAATGCTGCGGAGTTTATTAAAACTAATGTACAGGGGACGCATGTATTGCTTGAAGCTGCTAAAAGACATAAGTTAGACTTATTTGTGCAAATTTCAACTGATGAGGTGTATGGTTCCATATTAAACGGCAAATTTTGTGAAGCCTCGCTACTTAACCCAAGCAGCCCTTATTCTGCTTCAAAGGCGAGTGCGGATTTACTTTGCGTATCATACTATAAGACTTACAAACTTCCGGTTATTATTACCCGCAGCAGCAATAATTTTGGGCCGTATCAATATCCGGAAAAGATTATTCCTTTATTTATTACCAATGCCATAGAAGGCAAGAGATTACCTGTTTACGGAGACGGATTAAATATACGTGATTGGATATATGTGCTGGATAATTGTGCGGCAATTGAACTAGCGGCGCAAAAGGGAAAAATTGGCGAAATTTATAATATTGGCGGCAGTAATGAATTAAACAACCTGCAGCTTACCAAAATGGTCTTATCCCGGATGGGAAAATCAGAAAAATTAATAAAATTTGTTACGGACCGTCCGGCGCATGACCGCAGATATGCTTTGGATATTACAAAAATAAAGAGCCTGGGCTGGCAGTCAAATTATGATTTTAATACCGCGATATCTGATACAATCCAATGGTATATTAACAATAAACAATGGTGGCAAAGACTAAAAAGATATTGATTACCGGCGCTCAAGGCATGCTTGGCCAGATGCTGCAAAATGTTTTTTCTAACAATTATCAGGTTTTGGGGTTAGATATTCAGGGCGGTAATATTATTGCAGATATCAGTAAAAAAGATGACGTTATAAAAGAAATAATAATCGCCCGGCCGGATTATATTATTCATACTGCGGCGTTTACTGATGTTGATGAATGTGAAAAAGATATAACGAAGGCATATTTAATTAATCGTAAAGGAACAAAATATGTTAGTCTGGCAGCCGCGGAAATAAATGCGGTTTTGATTTATCTAAGTACGGATTACGTATTTGACGGCAATAAGACATCGGCTTATATCGAAGATGATTTACCAAATCCAATAAATGCCTATGGCCGTACAAAATTGGCCGGTGAAAAGGCTGTACAGCAGAATCTCGATAAATACTTTATTGTAAGAACAAGCTGGTTGTATGGCAACCATGGCAAAAATTTTGTCAGTGCTATTTTGTCGAAAGCAAAAAGCACCAGAACGATAAAGGTTGTTACTGATCAGATTGGTGCACCTACTTACAGCTTGGACCTGGCAGAAGCGATAAACGAACTGATAGCTATCTATGAAACAAGGCAGAACGATAAAAAACTCTTTGGTATTTATAATATAACCAATAGTGGATTTTGCACGTGGTATGATTTTGCCAAAGAAATCGTTAACTATTTAAAAATAAGGCAGGTTAAAATTATTCCAATAACCTCTCAGGATTTAGGACGTCCGGCATTGCGGCCGAAAAATTCACGTTTAGATAATACTAAATACAATAGGTTGTCAAACAAGCCATTACCAAGCTGGGAGAAAGCGTTGGAGAGTTACTTAAGCCTGCGTTTGTATTCTGCATAAAAAATAAAGCCGTGGATTAACACTGATTGAGCATAAGTAAAAAATATAGACACGATTAACCCATAAAAATCCGTGTTCCATCCGTGGCTAAAAAAATAAAACAGAGCCACTGATAAACACGGATTAACCACGGATGAAATTTTCTTTCGGGGGAGAGTGGCGTCTTGGCGGGAAAATAAGCATTCATAGTAATGAACGGCAAAAGACCGTTGCTCACCATGTAAGTGGGCACTAGGAACTCTGTGGATTATTATTTGACAGGATCCATAAAAAAAGGTAAGGAGGCTTGTAGATGAGTTCATATTTAGTAACTGGCGGGGCGGGGTTTATCGGGTCAAATATTGCTGAGCAATTAGCAGAAAAAGGTAACAAGGTTATCATCATAGATAACTTGGAAAGCGGCAAATTAGAAAATATCGAAACGTTTAAGGATACGGTGGAATTTGTCAAAGGGGATATACGGGATAGAAAGTTATTAGATAAAATTTTACCCGGAGTAGAATATATATCGCATCAGGCCGCACTGCGCTCGGTCCCCAAATCTTTAGATAATCCCCAGTCGTATAATGAGGTTAATATCGCCGGAACCTTAACTCTGCTTGAGGCAGCAAGAGATGCTCGTGTAAAGCGGGTAGTTTTTGCCTCGTCCAGCTCAATTTATGGCGATACGGAAATTCTTCCGCAAACAGAAGATATTTTGCCGAAACTTATTTCTCCCTATGCCCTTTCGAAATTGGCCGGGGAATATTATTGCCGTATTTTTACCAAAAATTTTGGAATGGAAACCGTGAGTCTGCGTTACTTTAATGTTTTTGGACCTCGTCAGTCATTGGAAAACGAGTATGCGGTGGTTATTCCTAAATTTATCACTTGTATGCTGCGGGACGAGTCACCACCGGTGCATGGAGATGGATTACAATCCAGGGATTTTTCATACATTGACAACGTGGTTTTAGCTAATATCCTTGCCTGTAAAGCAAATAATGTAGCGGGAGAGGTATTTAATATTGCCTGTAATGAGCGTCATACGGTGCTTGATATAATAAAAGTTACCAATATGATTTTAGGCAAAGATATTAACCCAATTCATGAGCCGCCGCGTAAAGGTGACGTGCGTCATACGGAAGCAGATATATCCAAAGCAAAAAAACTATTAAATTATAAGCCTTCTGTCGGGTTTGAAGAAGGAATTAAAAAGACTATAGAATATTTTAAACAATGCCTATAGTACTCATCACCGGCGGAGCCGGTTTTATTGGTTCATATTTGTGTGAATTGTTCCTGAAGAATAATTACCGGGTTATTTGTATGGATAATTTGATTACCGGTAATTTGGAAAATATTCGCGGGATTCAAGAGAATAAGAAATTTAGATTTATCAGGCATGATGTTTCTAATTATATCGATCTTGACGAACATATTGATTATATCCTGCATTTTGCCTCGCCAGCCAGTCCGATAGATTATTTAAATTATCCGATTCAGACATTAAAAGTAGGTTCTTTAGGCACGCACAATGCCTTAGGTCTGGCCAAGGCGCATAAAGCAAAATTTTTGCTCGCTTCAACCTCAGAAATCTATGGTGACCCACAAATACATCCGCAGCCCGAGACTTACTGGGGTAATGTCAATTGTGTTGGACCGCGCGGTGTTTACGATGAGGCTAAACGATTTGCCGAGGCAATTACCATGGCTTATCATCGTGTACATAAGATTGATACGAAAATCGTGCGGATTTTTAATACCTATGGCCCAAGAATGCGCAGGAATGATGGCCGGGCCGTACCGGCTTTTATAACCCAGGCGATTAACGGAACGGATATCACGGTTTTTGGTGATGGCCGGCAGACAAGAAGTTTTTGTTATGTTACGGATTTAATTACCGGCATATATAAGCTTATGTTGTCTGATGTAAATCATCCGGTTAATATTGGTAATCCCAATGAATTTACAATCTTAGAATTAGCAAAGCTCATTATTGAATTAACGAAAACAAAAAGTAAGATTATTAATAAACCTTTACCCGAAGATGACCCAAAGGTCAGGCAGCCGGATATTACCAAAGCAAAAGGAATATTAAACTGGCAGCCGAGAATAGAATTAGAAGAAGGGTTAAGAAAGACTATTGAGTGGTTTAAAAATAATTGGTAAGTAATGGATAGTGTCAAACCTATGATAACTACGTATTGTGTATTGCGTATCGAGTATTGCGGAAAAGAGAAAGAAGTAACAAAATCCTAAGCAGGAAGAAGGAATTTAAATGAAAGTTTTAATTTTAGGGGCTGGGCCGGCCGGTTGTGCCGCGGCCTATTTGCTTAAAAATAAGGGGATTAATAATATTACAATTGTTGAAAAAGAAAAATTGGGCGGCTTAAGCCATACTAATTTTTGTGAAAATATTCCCTTTGAGTTTGGTCCGCAGATTATGCAGACAAACAATAATTTTGTCAGAAAAATATTTGAAAGGTTTCTTACCCAGCATCCGCCAAAAAATGGTAATTACCAGCCCGCATGTTTATTGAATGGTTCATTAAAAGACACGCATGATTTTCCGGTAACTTATAAAAACGTGGTATCTCATACGAAATCACGCAAGATTAGAAACGAGCTGGCCCGGATTGATTTATCCCGGCCGGATTTATCTAATTTTGAAAACTATGTAATCTCACGTATGGGAAAAACACTCTATCAGACATACGTAAAAAATTATAACCGTAAACACTGGAAGGTGCTCCCGAAAAAAATGAGCGCGGAATGGGCACGCCATATGGTTTTTGAGGTTTGCCAAACCCCGGGTCTTTTTCCGGACCGCTGGCAGGGGCATCCGGGCAATTATAATCCGCTTTGGCAGGGGATGATTAAAGGATGCAAATATCTGAATTTTACCGCCGGCATTAGCGATGATTTTAAAAGAGTATTTATAAACGAAACAGATGTTTCTCGCAATTATGATCTGGTTATTTCTACCCTGCCGCTGTCTTCCAGACTCGATTTTATAAATACCTGTAAGATTTTTGTATTGTTTAACGAAGAACGTGAGCTTATGCCTTCCTATGCGAATTCATATCCAAACAACTTTTTATTTACCAGGATTATCGAATATAAGCAGCAGTTTCAGGTCGAGTCGCCGTACACCCTGCTTAGTTTTGCGTTTTCATGGCAAAAGAAAAGGCCGGAACAGAGATATATTAATGAGGTGAGATATTACTGCCGGAAAATTTTAAAAAGGAAACCGGTTAAATTTTGGGTCTGGAATAAAGAAAACGTTTATCCGCTGAGCACGGAGAAAAACATTACTGTTGCAAACAGAATATTTGAAAAATTATCTTGTACGAATATTGTGCCATTTGGCCGCGGCGGCTTATATGCATATGTATCCAAAAATAATTGTATCCAGATGGCAGATTATATGGCCCAAAATATAGACAAACTGTTAATGCGCGGGAAGGCCAAGCTGCATATAATTAAGGAATTAAGGAAACAATTAGGCTGACATGAGTAAGGGCATACCGATCTTAAAAATAGACTGCCGTAATTTTCAGGGCGATAAACCATGCCGGTTTTATCCTGCTGACTGTTACTATCCGCATTGTAATAGATACGCTGCCTGTAAAACAAAAATCTTAATTATAAAATTAGCGGCGATTGGCGACGTACTGCGCACGACACCGGTTTTACCGGTTTTAAAGCGGAAATACCCGGGGAGCCATATCACCTGGGTAGCACATAAAAGCGCGGCCGAGATCTTATACGGCAATAAATTTATCGATCAATTATTAGAGTTAGATTTAGGAACTATTCTACGCCTGCAGGTAGAAAGATTCAGCGTTTTAATAAATCTGGATAAAGATACAGCGGCCTTAGGCTTGGCGGGTATTGTACAGGCGGATGAAAAAATAGGTTTTGGTCTGGACCAATCCGGAAAAATATGCGCCTTCAACCCACAGGCAGAATATGCCTTTCGACTAAGTTTTTCCAATAAACTGAAATTTAAAGAAAATAAAAAGACTTATCAGCAGATAATCTTTGAGGCTATTGGCCTGGAGCAGGCTTACGGCGAATACATTTTAAAGCTTTCCCGGCCGGACTTGAATTTTGGGAGGACGCTGTTTAAAAAACTGGGGATAGGGGAAAAGAGGGTAAAGATCGGGTTAAATACCGGGGCAGGGAAAGTGTTTCCCACAAAAAGATGGCCGCGGGAAAATTTCATCAAACTTGCCTGCAGGATTAATAAAGAAATGAAAGCGCAGATTATTTTGCTCGGCGGTCCGGAAGAAGAAAAACTGAATTTAGACATACAAAAGTCGCTTATGCCGTTTGTGTTTGATACAGGATGCCATAATACATTAGGAGAATTTATGGGCATTTTAACTCGATGTGATATTATCGTTACCGCAGACACCCTGGCCATGCACCTGGCGATTGGCTTAAAGAAAAAGGTGGTAGCCTTGTTTGGCCCGACTTCTGCGCAAGAGGTTGATTTATATGACAGGGGAATTAAGATTATTGCTACCCCTCAATGCGCCCCCTGTTATAAGTCAAAATGTGCAACTTTAAAGTGTATGAAAAACATAAAACCCCAAACTGTATTTGCTGCAATAAAAAGATTATTACCAAAAAGTTCTTTAAAAAGTAATTAATAAAGAAATTTGTTGACAAAGATCTGCGGTTTTGTTACCATGTTCAATAATTGAACATGGCTTTTCTCCCTCCTCAAATTAGAAAACTGTGCCGTAATTAAAATACGTTATATTATGCAAATTTCTGAAAAAGAATACGCAGTTATACAAGAGCTCTTTAATAATCATTCCCCGAGCCAGAGAACAATTGCCAAGAATACGGGTATTTCTCTGGGTATGGCGAATATTATAATAAAACGACTGGTAAAGACCGGTTACATTAAAATAAGCGGTTTGAATAAAGGGAAAATTCAATACCTGCTTACGGCAAAAGGTTTTGCGGAGAAAGCAGCAAAGACTTACAATTATACGTTACGTACGGTTGAGTCTTTAAGGATTATAAAGAAGAAAATTCAAGAGGTAATCCTATATGCCTATAGAAAAGGTGTCCGGAATTTTTTTACTCAGGGAAAGAATGAACTGGCTGATATTGTAGAAATTGCGATTAGGGATTTAGGCTTAGTAGATATAGCTTTTATGCAAGTCAACCTTCACGAGACACAAACATTAAAAGGTATGTTAATAATTACGGCAGAAAACCATATTAATCCTGAACAAAATAAAAATTACAACCTGCAATTGGTAAATATACTGGAGATTTTATCGCAATAAAAATTTTTAAAATAACAAAATCATTTTAATCTGTGAAATTTGTGGTTGCTTAAAAAATATACGATACTTTTAACAGAACTTCATTTTTGGTAGTGTCAAATAGATAATGAAAAGCGTTACCACGGAAGCACAGAAACACGGAAAAAAATGAGTTTTGAATTAGAAGAATTGACTGGTAAGGTTATTGAATGTGCAATAACTGTTCACCAGAAAATAGTCCCTGGTTTTTTAGTATCTATATAGCAAGCGTCTTTGCCAATGGAATTAGAGAAAGAAGGACAAAAAGTAGAGGTACAAAAAGAGATAAAGATTTTT
>JBDRCZ010000110.1:0-7473 GCA_043821285.1 Candidatus Omnitrophota bacterium
CGTATAAATATGTTTGTCAACTAAAAAATTAGGCTGTTATGAAAAAAGTAGGCGACTACACTTTTGGCCACGGCAACCTTGCTCTCCGTCGATAAACCTTTCGGAAAATCTAAAATTGCCCTTTTTTCTGCTAAACCTCGGTTCTGCATACCATATGCGACATGCAAGATACAAGATGCGAAATATGTAATCATCTGCATCTTCTCATCTGAGATCATCTGTAGTAAAGCGCTAATCTGCGTCAAAATCAGAGAGGACTTTAGCGATATAATTTTGGGTTTCGGAAAATGGCGGGACTTGAAAATTGGCTTTTTTTACATTGCCTGGGCCGGCATTATAGCAAGCAAGTACAAGTTCTAAATGCGTCGTTTGTAATTCATTTTTATGTAACTTAAGATAGCCTTCTATCCATAGCAAATATCGTACTCCTACTTCAATGTTTTTCCTCATGTCAAAACCAAAATCTTCAAAATCCCAGCAAACGCCTAATAAATCATCGCATACCCGTTGCCATGTTTCTGGAGTTATCTGCATCAGCCCCCGGGCATCACAATTGCTGCGAGCCGCAGGATCAAAACTACTTTCTGTCTCAATTACACAATACACCAGTCGTTTATCAATATCATATTGCCGACAGACCTCAGATATAATCTCATCTACTTCATCCGCCTTTATCTGCGCAGATGATACAAATACACAACCAAAAATAATTATAAATAATAATATCCGCTTCATTGTTAATCTATTTATTTTATAAAACATTTATAAAGTATTTAATAAAATAGCAAAAAAAACTTCTCTGTCCGTTCAGTTTAAAATTAATCTTCATACAAAGCTGTCAAGGACATCAAGATTTACTAATTCTACACTCAGTATAATTATATCACATAATCACCTGTTTGTCAAATTGTAAGTATTAAGCCTTTTCAGGTTTAATATAAACCAGCCAGTACAAGTAACCTACTAAGAAAGCTCCGCCGATTACATTACCAATAGTAACCGGTATCAAATTCCGGATAATAAAATTTCCCCAGGTAAGGTTAGTGAGATTAAGTCCGGTACCTGCAGCAATCCCGGCTCCTTTTAAAAACATTCCCATCGGGATAAAATACATATTCGCCACAGAGTGCTCAAAACCTAAAGCAACAAATGCCATAATCGGGAAGAAAATCGCAAATATTTTTCCGACAACTTCCCGCGAGGCAATTGCCATCCATACTGCCAGGCATACAAGCCAGTTGCATAAGATACCACGGGTTATGGCCTCGGTAAAGGTCAGATTTACCTTTGCATTGGCAATTTTTAAAGCAGACAACCCAACCGCCATATCCCCGGCTTTCCAGAGATTAGTCTGATAATAAAGGTAGGCAATAAATATTGCCCCAATAAAATTTGCCGCATACACAACTGCCCATTTCCCGATCATTTTTTTTAATGGCGCCTTTTTGTCCAGCACACTCATAAGCATTAAGTTATTTCCGGTAAAAAGTTCTGCCCCGGCAATGACTACTAACATCAGACCTACAGAAAATACCGCTCCGGTAATAAACTTTGCAAATCCCAGCCCAACATATTTTGCCAGGTCATGGCCAATTAAGGTAGCTAATGCTGCCCCAAACCCGATATAAACCCCGGCTAAAATTCCTAACACTGTTTTTCGAAAAACAGACGTATTAACCTTTTTAACACAAATACTGCTGCTGAGATTATCCGCAATATTTGCCGGTGTACGGCAATCTACATTCACGTTTACTGCTTGTTGTTGCATTTTTCCTTCCTCCTTTTTTTGGGTTATATTTTTGAAGATAATATAATATAATAAAAATAAAATTGTGTCAAGAGATTTTTGCAAATATTTTTAGACCGGGTAAATTGTTTTTTTATTTGTGAAACGGATAAAGAGTTATTTCTGTAATAGTTCAGCCTTTTTAAAATTCGTGTTTCATCCGTGTGGATCTGTGGCTAAAAAATAACATTGTGGGAGGAATTTCCAGTCCATGTTCCTCGAGCAAAGGCTTATCTTGCAGAATGTTTAAAGTATCATCTTTAGCAATTATCCTTCCTTTATCAATCAAGATGACTTTCGGACAAATCTCTAATATTAAATCCAAGTCATGGGTGGCAATTATCTTGGTAAGTTTTAAAGTTTTAAGAAAATTTATCAAGCCTCTGCGGTGTTTGGGATCTAAATTACTGGTCGGTTCATCTAATGCGAGGATCTCTGGCTGCATTGATAACACCGTGGCAATAGAAACCCTCTTCTTCTCACCAAAACTCAAATGCTGCGATGAACGCTGAACCGCCTCAATCATATCAACATCTGTTAAGGCACTGTTAACTGATTTCTCTACATCCTGTTTTGATAAAGACATGTTCATTGGGCCAAAAGCAACATCATCAAAAACCGTAGGCATAAAAAGCTGATTGTCCGGATCCTGAAACACCAAACCGACATTTTTTCTAATACGTAGCAAATTCTGATCATTTATCTCTAAGTCAAATATCCTGACCTGACCATCTCCGCTTAAAATCCCATTTAGCTGCAGTAAGAGCGTAGATTTACCGGCACCATTTGGACCAATAAGCCCAATAGTCTCTCCGGCAAAAATATCTAAATTAATATCCTGCAGTGCCGCGTTCCCATCCGGATAAGCATAATTTAAATTCTTAATTTCAATTGCTTTTCTAACCATTGTCT
Source organism: Candidatus Omnitrophota bacterium (assembly GCA_043821285.1). Taxonomy (GTDB): domain Bacteria; phylum Omnitrophota; class Gorgyraeia; order B26-G9; family JBDRCZ01; genus JBDRCZ01. The sequence goes on from JBDRCZ010000110.1 coordinate 2,699, forward strand.
TCTTTTCTTTCTATTCCCTCTGGTCTTGCCACACAGTGGCCTTATAGAAAGAATAAGCTTAATCTCACCTATCAAATCGAAGATCTGCCAGTATTGTGGCGGACAGGCATTAAATTCCGACACATAAGTTACAGTGCTGGAAGCATTGTAACTTATGTCTTTATTTGAAGTTTGAAAACCGCAGGTTTTCAGTATATAAAAAATTTCCTGTACTGCCGGGCAGCATCACCTTGGCCTAATACCCTTATTACATCTTGCTACCGGAATAGTCAAGGTAAAGGAAATTTTTTATTTTTGCTGCGCAAAAATAACAATTAATGTACAAATTACGGTAATTAGAAAAGCAAAGTCTTGAGTATTAAGTTGAAATTTAGTTATTGTTTTTACTCGTCCATCAAATCCTCTTGAACACATTGCCAGATATACATTTTCCCCTCTTTCATAGGAACGTATAAATAATACCCCCAGCATATTTGCCAGAACTCTAATATTAAACCATTTTGTCCCGCCTACAGAGCGCGCCTCTTTTGCCTGTTTCATCTGCATTAATTCATCGGTTATGACAAAAAGGTAACGATACATAAAGGAAATGACCATAATAAACAGCTTCGGACATTTAAGTTTCTCAAAGGCCTTTAAGAGGTCAGAAAATCTTGTACTGGATATCAGCAGGATCATCGATAAAATGCACAGGTATGCCTTAACGAAAACATTCCAAAAAACCATTAATCCATCATAGGTAACGGTCAATTTTAGCGTGCCAAAAGAATAACCCCCGGCAATTTCGCCTGTTTTAAAAAAAGGGATAACCACTGCAACCATTAAAACAAACGGTATAATTATCAGCGACCTTTTAAAAATATACCAAAGTGAAATTTTCGATAGCAAGATCAAAATTACCATAAGCGCTGCATATAATTCAAAGGTAATAAACGCAGTTGGCTTTGTAAACATCACAAAAAAGATGATTGCAAAAAAAGCAATAACCTTAATCCTTGGTTCAAGCCTACGGATATAACTGTCTATACCGCTATATTCGTCAATGTATGCATGTTTCATAAAAAAATTCCTTCGGGGTTTTTTTATCCATTTGACAACCCTTCGGGTTTAAGCTTTCCCTCTAATTAGCAAAGCCAGTCCATACCCCATAATAAAAACAACTATTGTTCCGGCTATTCCTGCAACTGAAGTGGCCAATTTTTCACTTTTAATTCCAGGACACACATAATCAGGAATCGGCGAGGCAAAAACCGGCGCAACTTTTCCATTATCTAAAAATCCTTTGTCTTCTGCAACTTTTTCTAATCCATCCGGCCAAGGTGAGGCAAAAGGCGAAAGAATCATCGCCAAAAAAAGCGCAATCATCAAACCAAAGAAAACATCTTTTTTTTCCATAATCATCCTCCTATATTTGTTGAAACTGAGGATAGTTTCACTCGTTTACATTCAGTCTTTTACACGTTATAATTTTTTTATTCTCACACAGAGCCACAGGGATCACAGAGTTTTTTAAGCAATCTATTCATTTTCGTGTGTTTCGTGGTTAAAAATAAAAAACATAAGCATTTTTTCTGTCCTCTGATTTCTGTATTCTGTTTTCTTATGCTCAATACTCGATACGCAATGCGTAGTTTTAACGTTTTTCTCTGTGTGCTATGTGGTAAAATTTTCGTAATTCGTCTATGGTCTAATTTTATGGTTATATATCAAATCCGGCCGTACTTTTAAAACAAAGCCAATAATTAAACAGGTAATTACTGCCTCACCGATGCCGATAAGGGCATGAATACCGAGCATTGCCGGAAAAGCTACCTTTAATAGGGAAGTACCTGATATTGCTAATTCAATTGCACAGGCACCTGAAGCACCAACTACCGAAACCCAAGCCGCTATCGCAGCAGCAATCATAATTCCTCTATTATTTCCGATAATTTTTCGTATGGGGTTATAGATAAAATACCCGCCGACTGCTCCGAGAAAAGACATATTAAAGATATTTGCCCCTAAAGCAGTTAAACCGCCGTCTTGGAAGATTAGGCATTGCGCAGTTAAAACTACGGCAATTACAATCGCCCCGGCATACGGACCAAGCAAAATAACTGATAAAACCCCGCCCAGCAAATGGCCAGAAGTGCCTCCGATAACCGGGAAATTAAGCATCTGCGCGGCAAAAATAAAAGCCGCGATTACCCCCATTAACGGTACCATTCTATCTTTTAAAACTACCGCGGTCTTTTTCAAACAATATCCCATCCCACCAAAGGAAATTATCCATGCAGGCATCCAGGTATTTGCGGCTAAAAATCCATCGGGTATATGCATAACCAGCCTCCTTAAAAATCAACAGCATAAGAAACATCAGTTACATCTTCACCATTATCAGATAAATCATCTTCATTTGCATTATCTGCACCTTGAACAACAAACGTAGCTCCAGCGGCAATACTAAATCCATCAAAAGTTTTTTCCTGCTTAACTAATTTCTTAGCAATTTGCACGATTTTTGAATTGTGTATGGATATAACCACCTCCCCATAGACAATCCTTTGAATAGCCTTTTAACTATTTCCTTTAGCATCTTATTTTCTATCTCCTTATTTTTCCCTGTCAAGAAAAAACTTGTCTCTCCAAGATATAATAAAACAGGGCTGTGTTTTCAGAAACCACAGCCCTATAGCTTAAATTCAAACCCTTTCAAGAATTATTTACCTCTCCGTAAACAAAGAGGGTATTTTCATAACCGGAGCAATTAGTATATGTTCCAACCCGTTCGCCTTTTTCACAAAAAAGGGGATACAAGCAAATTTGGCTTTTCCAATTTCGTACTGAAAAATCGCATGGCAAGACGTTATATGTCTTAACCAACCTTGCACTGTTTATCCCCGCCACAAAGTTGAAAATCTGCCAATGCTGTGGACAATCATAGATCCGCCATAGTATTAGTGTCTAACATTGGCAGGCAGGTTCGGCGGATTGCCGCGGGAAATTCTGGCGCGATTTTCTTAAAGCTTTCCCGATTTTACACGACGCTCTGCTTCAAGCCAGTCATCTAAATCACTGCCGTGCATACTGCCTCTTTTTTCAAAAAGCTCATATGCCTTAAGCTTGACGCTTTCTTCAACGTGTCCGGTTGCCCCATCCTGCATCCTGTTTTTACTCTTGGCTGCAGTAGAGTTTTGTTTGCGGGTAATTCTTTTTACCATTTTTCTTCACCTCCATCTGTGTCTTACAATGGTAAAACCATTATTGCGAAGCTGCTGTAAATATCATATATCAAAAATTTCTTTTGTCAAGTCTTTTTACATTTTTCATGGTTCTGTGTCAAAAAAAGAACCAAAAGAAATATCGGCCAAATTCATCGAGCCGCAAAACTGCCGTATATTGCCCCGTATTTTGCCGACCCAATCTGAAGTTGATAAATCGTGCCGGCAATAATACGGCTAAAAGCCATAAACAAAATCAACCTTGAACTAAAAATAAAAAGCCCTATTTTCATAGGGCATTTTATAGTACTTCGCTATTCTCAAACAACAAAATTCAGAAGCTAATTTTCTGCGGGGAATATTATGCTCTTTAATCTCTACAACAATCACTCCGCCGCAACGATCGACAAGCTGCATCTGTCGATGTTAAGTAAAAAGATAAACGTGATGTAACTTATATTCTGAAATTTATGGGTTTATTGGATTCGATAAATTTGGCTGATAGTATTTAGCAAATAAACCAAAATCGGCGATTATTGCTGTATGGACATATTCCTTCTGTTGCGGGGTAACATTGACAATATTTTCTTTTGTAGGGTCATTGGCGTCTGTAATAACAATAGCGATTGGCTGGTCTTTTACCATAGGTGGCAATGGCTTGTTATCCGGGGTTAATACCGGCATGTCTATGGGCCGAATATCCGGTTCAACTGGAGACTGATTACTATCTACATCTTCCGGACCAGTTGATGGCAATGCCTTATTACATGGAGTCAACACCGGCATTGTTACCGGCCGAATATTATTATTTTATAGCAAAGTGTTTTTACCATAATTATATTGTGTGTAACTTGGCACTGCTCCAATCGCTTCATGTTCCGAAAACCCGGCACTAATCAAGGAATGATAAACATTTGTACTATCAAAACCTGCTCTTAATAATGAAGTGCTAATTTCTCCGGCAGTATAATTATTCGGATCTGCTGATAGAAGACAGACGATGTCATGCAAACTAGCATCTGCTTCTTTTAATCCAGCGATCGTAACTTTCATTGTATCGGAACTTGTTTCTCGAGTATTAGAATTTATCTGGAAACCTACAGCTTCATGCTTAATTGTTAAAATATCGCCTTCCTTAAATCATATTTTGTCTGGTTTGATAACTTTGCCGTTCGAGATCATTTATACTATAAACATTCCAATTCTCCACCGGTGCTGCCTGCAATAACGTTCCTGATAAAACATTACAATTACAAATATACCAGTGATTTTTATTATTTTATTCATAATAATTCCCCCTTTTTTTGCGTTTGGTTTCTGTCAAATACTTAACCACAGAGCTGCTTGAGAGTAAAACAGTTATACCTGCCGGTAGGCCGGGAATAATTTTATCCATCCCTTTCTCTGTGGTCGGGTGGAACTCTGGCGCATAGCATATTAGGTGAAGAGTTTCCAAATCACGCACCCTTTCGGTTGTGCGGTGGGTTCCTAATTTCACCATTATCTACGTTTCCAAAATCCCCCCTAAAATTCCGTACGCCGGGTTTTCCCCAATACGGCTTTAAGCTATAG
>JBDRCZ010000111.1:0-7037 GCA_043821285.1 Candidatus Omnitrophota bacterium
CGCACGCTATAGCCGGTCAGTTGTGCAAACGATTGGTTAAACTTTCTCCTTACAATTATTCAACATAGCCTGCCCTGCCTGCCCCGTAGCTCCGGCAGATGGTACTGGGGTGAAATCATGTTTGCTTTTATTTAACTGGGGTCAACTACGTTCTTCAGTTCAATTACCCCGTCAACTTATAAACTAATGTACGTCCCGCAAGTCCTCCCCTTTTTTTATACGTATCACAGAAAGGAAAAACCACTTAAAACCGAATAGCATTCACAATGAAATTAGTAAGTTAAATAGTTAAGAGCATCCCATTCTACCCCTCGAGTTGATGCGGTTGTTAGCCCTTTTTTCATGATCCATTTTTTTCTAATTCCGCATCCAGCTTAGAACTGAAATTATAATTATTATTCCTTAAATGATCAAAATAATAATCATAATCCTCTGGTGTTATGAAATTAAAATAATACTTTAATTTATCTTGCTGTAAGTTTAAAGTTTTAAAATGATTTTTTGCTGCTTTGAATTTGGCTTTGTTCTCGTCAAAGGGGTCTCGTATTTCCTCATCACCTTTAATTTCAACCACTAAAATGCAATTATTCACTTTTATGAAAAAATCAGGATTAAAACGTCCTCGTTTGGGATGCTCGCCTTTCTTCCACGAATATTCAATCGGATAAAAATCTTGATCTGTTGATTTTAACCAGGAAGCAATAACTTTAGAATTTTCTGGTGCGATAAGCCTTTTTATAAACAACCGCTCCGGCTTATGATCAGATATGACCAAATTCAAAGGGGTCTTAAAATTATATGTATTTTCAATCTTTTCAAGTGCAGATACTGGCCTTGAATCATCATTTTCGAGTTCCTGCAAAAAATTGATGCTCTCTTCATCGCTTAATTTCGAAGTCAAGTTATCATAGAAAATCGAAGATTCACCTCTTTTTATGGAAGCATAACCCACGCTGTTCCGACTACGATCATTAGTGTTTTTTTCAATTAATGCCTTGGGTGACATCCGATATCTCACTGCTTTAGCAGCAGACCGATGTATCACGCCAAATGCCTGGTAAATTCTTTGCCGGTTATCATCACTAATTTGATCGCGATTTTCACCTATGCGCGCCAAGGAATTATGAATGAGTTCCTTAAGCCAATCCAAATTATACTTTTCAGCATAATTGGTTGAATTATCGGTATAGGCAGTTTCCATATCAATGGATTTAAACCGGTTATGTAACTGTTCCGCTATTTCATCTATTTTAAACATTTTATATTTGACTAAAGTTTTCTTCCTGCGGCTCTCGCCTGTCGTAGCCCGAACATATTCTGTTTCTCTTTCCAGTGCAGGTGCTTGTCGAATTAGCGTAATAAATCCTTTGGTAAATTCGTATTCTTTCTCCTGTTTATATTCTTCGGTTTCGGCCAATTTCGCGTAATCAATATTGTGTATTGAAAAATTATAATCCTGCTCCTTTTTAACTGAATATGAATAAGCACGCTTTTCAATCTCCAATACTTCATCAACAAGATGCTTAATCCTGCCTGACCAGCGGTCGTGATTAAATACGGTGACCACTGGCTTTTGCCCCAAATACATCTCTGGAATTCGTAGTCCCCTTCCAAGCACTTGGGCAATTAACAACTTACTGTCAAATGCCCTCTCTTCATGGGGAACGATTTGGAACACATTTTTAACATCCCAACCTTCGGTAAGCATACTTACCGATGTAATCCACTCCACGGGACTATCTTTCCTGTCCACATCAGCCAGTTTTCTCACATTTTCTTTGTGCTTTGGCGAAGATGTGACTTCCAGAACCTTTTTGCCTGCATCTTCAATAGAAATATTTTCTGTTTCTGCAACAAACTCAACAAGATCGTCCGTGAGTTTATTACATGCTCTAATGTCTTTTGTAATTAAAATGGTCAGGGGTTTGACCAAACGGTATTTTGCGGTCTTATTCTCAATATGATTGTCATAAATCTTCTGGAACTTTTCTTCCTGTGTGTTGGAAGAGTCTTCGGCCACATAATCGATGCTTTTAACAAAGCCTTCTTCTATGGCTTCCCGCAAAGAATAACGGGTGATGACATCCGTAAAATAATCATCGCTGATATAACATGTCCCAGATAATCCGACGATATATTTAAAGCCGAACTCTTTATCTAATAAAAATTCTTTCCATTTTTTAAACGTTTTTCCTGTCTGGTTGTAAACATGATGAGTTTCATCATTGATAATAAGTGTTCTTTCGCCTTTGCCTGCAAGGCTTTCTCTGATAGAGGATTTGACATGTTCGTAAAGCGCATGGCAGTTTTCGACGCATATCGTTCCTGTTGTAATACTTTCAGTAGCGTTGATGATGTGAGGATTCTTGATGATAGCATCTTCCGGCAACAAGCTGCGCAATGCTTCGTCCCCGGAAAGCAGTTTGAATTTTTCCATCAGCCCGTCTTCAATAGTCGTTGAAGGACATACCACCAATACATGATCAACCGACCCTTCGGCTAACAGAATACGGGCGATACCATAAATGACATAACTTTTACCCGTCCCTGTCGCCAGATCGAGAGAACAGCATAGTTTGTCTGGAATCTGCAAATGTCTTGTAAATTGTTCAAAAGAACCGAACAATGTTTGCAAAGTCTCATTGGTATGGTAATTCTCTGTTGCCAGTTCAGCCAAATTCTTATAATTTTTCCCCAGAAAATATAACAGTGTGTTGCGGATGGCGGTTTTCTGATATTCCCGCTCTCCGCACAGAGCGTCCAAAAATGGTTCGTATTTATTGATGTCAAAAACCGCAGGGTTGACGCTTTTACTGACCTGTAACACAAGATCCTTGTTAAGAAGGCGTTGGTGATCCAACATATCACTTGCCTCCTTTTCGCGCTTGTTTTACACCAGAAAAGTCCTTTAACGACTTAATCTCCCGATATTCGTTGCCATATATATCCAGATAAATAATCATGATCTGTTCTTTTAAATCTTTAACAAGCAAATTGACCTTCCAACCGTTTTTCTCGATCTCGCTAGCGTAATAGACTTTATCCAGATTGAAAACTTCGCTGTCATAACTGAAATCAATCATAATCGTCGAAAGAGATTCCCTGTTTGCCAGTTGACTTGCCCCCTTTAGCATTGCTTCACTTTTAAAGGTGTTGATTTTAATCGTGGCATATTCCGGCGATTGCCCTTTTGGTTTTTCAATAGAATAAGTGCATTCAACTTTGGGTTGGCGGATAAAATCAAATCCCACGGCATCCACAGTATCGTTGACCTGGCTTTCATCAATGGGCTGTTTGATGGCTTCGAAATCCCGAGCGTGCAGTTCATTAATGATGGAATAGGGAATGCGCAGGATGTAATAGCGCACTGAACCTTTGACTATGTAATCCTCCAGAAATGTAACACTTGCGGCGGGGGCAATGATAAAGAATTGTCTGCCGACTTTGGATCCGATCATGGAATGCACATCATCGATAAAACCGTAATCCAACACTACGCCGCCTTCTTTTTGATAATCAAACACCAGCACATCCGAACGCCCCTTGAACCCGTCTAGTTCAATGCCGTATACTGTGTGCTTCTGATCCCTGCAATTAAAGAGCAACAGGGCAAAACGCCGCCATTCTTCCCAGGGTAATTGTTTTAGCTTGGAAAAATCATACAGACCGGCATGGTAAAGAGTAAACGGTTTTGGTTTTAACGATTTGCCTTTGTTGCCGATTTCGCTTTTCAGGTTAAGCTGTCGTTTTTGCATGGTGTATATAGCCAGTTTACCGCAATCAACACCAATCCAGCGTCGCCCCAATTTTTCGGCGACGGCTAATGTGGTGCCTGATCCGGCAAAGGCATCTAAAATTAGATCATCCTTTCTGGAAGATACTTTTATGATCCTTTCTATTAAACTTTCAGGTTTTTGAGTAGGGTAATTGACACGTTCAACGGCTTGGGAGTTTGTCACATATATATCTGTCCACAATGATTGAAGCGGAATGCCTTTATTCTCATCAAGATATCTTTTTACCCTTATTCCACCATTTTTGGTAAAATAAAGTTTTTTTTCTCTATCTAATTCTTTCATAGTAGAAAGAGGGCAACGCCATAACCCTGAAACACCTTTATATGTATATTTATATCCGCCGCCTGAAAGCCCTTTTGCTGTTATAGGTCCGTCTTGCCATCTCCTGCCATCTGATTCTACATTTTTAAACCGTAATAAATATTTTTCACTATACGACTCATATTCTTGATTCCAAATATAGTCTTTTCCTTTTGTGTAATAATAAATATAATCTATATTATTTCCGAACTTAGCAGAATCACTATGTGCGCTTGTACGTTTCCAAACTATCTCATTTTTAAAATTTTGTTCGCCAAATATCTCATCAAGAATTGTTTTTATATAATGCCCTTTTTTTTGATCTAAATGTATATAAATCGAGCCGTCATCAGATAGAAGACCTTTTAGGAAAATGAGCCTTTTTCTTAAAAATTCAATAAATTTTGCTCCTACAATCTTGTCCTGATAGGCTTTTTGATCTTGGCTGCCTCTAAATTCATGTTTAGTAGCAAATGGCGGATCAATATAAATCAGTTTGACCCGCCCCTTCACTTCGGGATCATCCAACAGTGATTTCATCACCTGCAAGTTGTCGCCAAAAATCAGTTTGTTTGTCCAGCCACCGTTTTTGCCAAAGGTTTTTATCGGTTGCAGGGGCACGGCCATGGTGTCGGCTAAAATATCTTCTTCCCGCTCTTTGCCGGCATACACCAGTTCATATTCCTTTTTTTCAGGCGGAAAAAGAACTTGCTTATAATCCAAAGGCAAATCTTCACCTTTTTCCAGCAACTCGACAATCCGTTCTATGGCCCGATTATTTAACTTGGTCACAAAAGCATCTCCTCACATTTTATTTTATTGACTCAATTTCATATTCTTCAATCAAACCTTCATCGGCAAAACTAAAATACGTATTTTCGCCAATAATCACATGATCAAAAATGCGTAATTCCATCGCACGGGCAGCAATAATCAAATCTTTTGTCAGTATTTTATCTGATTCGCTTGGCTCCACATTACCAGAAGGGTGATTGTGCGCCACAATCATGGCAGGAGATTGATATTTTAATGCCGCCATTAAAATGTCTCGGACAGAAGGGTTCACCCGATCAACTGTACCCAAGTCAATATCAACGACTTCAAAAATACGATTGCCTTTATCCAGCAATAAAACCTTAAACAGTTCTTTCTTTAAGTCCCGCATCAATGCCATTAAAAAATCCACTGTATCAGCCGAAGATTTAACCATGCCATGAAACGCCTTTTCTTCGCTCATCATACGTCTGCCCAACTCAATGGCAGCCTTTATTTGTGCAATTTTAGCATCCTTCAAACCCACAATTTTTTTGAACTCTAAAACATCAACGCCGCTCATTGACCGTAACGATTTGAACTCACTTAATAACTCTCGCCCAAGATCAATAGCACTCTTACCAGTCGTTCCTGTCCTGATTAAAATTGCCAATAATTCAGCGTTACTTAAAACATGTTCACCATATTTCAGCAACTTTTCCCTCGGCCGATCATCTTCAGGCCAGTTGCGGATTGAGGAGGGGTATTTTTTGAGATCTGATTTCTTATTATTCATATCATTAATAGTGGGGGTTCGTCACGGCTCACCTGCCCGCCGATTTTGCGGGTCAGCGTCTAGCCGATGGTTAGCCATAGCGGTTATGTGCCATACGTGAATCAACCAAGTGCTTCAAAAAGTCTTTTCCGAATTGACTGATATCAATTCGATCTTCGTTGAATATTAAGAGATTGCTTGATTGAAGATAAGCAATCCATTCCTCGAATTTTCTGGAACCATGTAGATCAGGAAACGACTTTTGTGCATGCTCGAAAATAGATTCTGCGTGTTGCTTAGATATTCCGTTTTTGGTGCCGATAATTTCAACAAGGAGAGACAGTTGACTGCCAAAAATAATATACGCAATATTGTTGAATTCAAGCTCTACGCGCGTATTAGCAAGTACGCGGGCGAGAACAGAGACTTTTTCTACATCCGTTTTAAGGCCAACGTCACGAAGTTGCTGCTCAATTGTTTGTTCTCGTTCAAGAGCAGAAGCAGAGATCGGTTGTTTCATGATCTCTACGAACGGCAGAAGAGCGGGCTGTTCCTCTCTCCCTTTCTGCGAATGTTCGAAGGAAACGCCTTCTTTGGTGGCATTAGTTATCCCAGCAATTTTCTTATCAATTGCAGGCTTAAACAAGAGCATGGCAACAAAGCCAAGGATGAGTACCACAGCGGGCCAGATGAGAAAGTCGGGCATATATATCCTTTGTAGGCTAACAATGATTAGTGGGAAAAAACGCGCAATATCATGGAATGAAATCGCGCATTACGTGTATACCTTATTGTATAGTTTACAATTAATTGTAGCACGCCAACCCCAAATATTGAAATCGAAAAAGCGAGATGTTTTTGAGAAAAAAGATGTTGCGTTTAATGTGTCATAATTTCTAACACAATAACCACCTGAAATCAAGGATATTGGTGTCAGCTTGACGGGCTGGCGGTGTTTGTCAAGTACATTTCAATTTTGCCACAGATTGTGGTCTTTTTTGAAAAAACCCTTACTTTTTTATGTTTTATAATTAAATCACCCTTGATAATATCACAATTAATGCTTTAATCACCCCTTAAAATATCTAATAAGAAGAACTGCCTGAACTACATGTGGTTGCGGCTGGTTCCCTCTCATTCGCCAAAGTATAAGCGGGCAAAGTTGTTGACCTATGATCGCTGGTTCTGTATATTAATAAATTACTCCGCGGCAAGCTTCAGAGGTATAGCGCTTCGGGGAATTTAAACTAATAACTCACGGAAATCTGTGCAATCTGCGTAACCTGCCCGCAATGCCTTTGTATGGATTTAACGAAGTATCATAAGCGGGTGTCTACACAAGTCATTTTACTATATCAACTCATTATAACGCATGGCAGGCGGGTCTGTGGATTAAAAACCTGGGCTTCAAA
>JBDRCZ010000112.1:0-2226 GCA_043821285.1 Candidatus Omnitrophota bacterium
GCAGGCTTTGGAGCGCATAATACACATGTTTCCTGTTGAGCATAAAGATGAAATTTGTATCAGGCTTTCATCTTGTCTTCAGGGCGTTATTGCTCAATTGCTTATACCGAGCGCTGATGGGATAAATCAAATTTTAGCTAGCGAGGTGTTAGTTTCTAATAGCGCTGTAAGACACATTGTGCGAGAGAATAAATTATTTCAGCTATCTTCTACAATGCAGACTGGTCAACAATTTAATATGCATACATTTGAAAAGTCACTAGACGAATTATTTACCAAAGGTTTGATTAGCGGTAATACATTGACAGTTTATTTGCAGGATATAGCTTCTAAAAGAGCTGACGTAACATAAGAAGTAAGTAGCATTAATAATTTGTGCCCCCATCGTCTAGCCTGGTCTAGGACACGAGCTTTTCAAGCTTGCGACACCGGTTCAAATCCGGTTGGGGGCGTGAAATTTTGTATAGCAAAATTTCACCCCGAGCGAAAATAAATATCTTGTTGGTCGCGAGGGGTCAATTACCGGTTCTCCCTCTTCATTACATTCGGCGGGACTGCGTCGGTCAGCAAACCTATGTTTCAGCCGGAGGCTGATCCACCCCTGGTGAACACTACTTGTTCCATAAGTTTGGACCTCCTTGAAATCCGGTTGGGGGCGTTGGAATTCTAAAAATGTTTTATAGTTAGGGCATGTATGGACGAAAAGAGAAAATATCCCCGATTTGACATTGAAGCGAAAATCCAAGTTAAAAAACATCAGAAGAGCGATAAGGCAAAAGATGCCTTTGTTAAAAATATCAGCGCTGAAGGGTTTTGCTTTTATTCAAAGGAACCGTTTAGTCCCGGAGACGTCGTAGAAATAAATATAGCAGAGACACAGAGGGGGGAGGGCCAGATTTGTGTTAAAGGTAAAGTAGCTTGGTCATGCAAAAACACAGCTACAAAAGATGACCAGCAAAAAGATTCTTTCTTCACCGGAATCAAGATTTTAGGGATTAGAAAGAGCGATGAAGCGCGATTCGCCATGCTCTACTGCGAAAGAATGCTCTCCGAATTAAAGAATTATTTACGCATGTAAATAATTCTACATTATCACCTTTCCTGCAATCTAAATAATAATTGATTATTAACCCCGAATATGATATTGTTTCTTAATAGAAACTGTTTTTACAGTATTCAGTGAATATTGGTAAGGGAGAAGTTAAAACTCACAGATGGCTAAAGATTCACGTTGGAATAAAATTAGGAAAATTCTAGTCACAGTTTTAATTTTAAATTTGCTCGTGGCTGTTTTAAAGCTAGTTTTTGGCCGTATAGTTAATAGCCATAGCATGGTTGCTGATGGGTTCCACTCATTTTCTGACGGAGCATCGAATATTGTTGGCCTGGTAGGCATTTGGTATGCGTCGTTTCCTATTGATAAAGACCATCCTTACGGGCATAAAAAGTATGAAACTTTTGCTTCTATAGTTATTGCCATATTATTATTTATAGTTTCTTTTTATATATTGCATGAGAGTTTTGCGCGCATGCTAAATCCGGTTTTACCTAAAATTAATTTCATCAGTTTTATAGTTATGTTAAGCACAATGGCCATTAATTTTGGTGTAATGCGCTATGAGCATAACCAAGGCCTAAGACTTAAAAGCGATGTTTTGACATCCGATGCTATGCATACACAGGCAGACATGTTGACTTCTCTGTCTGTTATCGCAGCCTTTATATTTATAAAATTAGGATATCCTATATTTGATACGCTCTTTGCCTTGCTTATCGCGACCTTTGTAGGCCATGCTGGACTGGAAATTTTGCGTGCCAGTTCTCAGGTTCTTTGCGACCAAGCGGTGTTGGATCCTAAGGTCATCAAAAAAATATGCCTGTCTGTAGAGGGAGTACTGCAGTGCCATAAGATTAGGACGCGGGGCAGGCAAGATGCCATACATGTGGATTTACATGCGCTGTTGAATGGTGAGACAACTTTAAAAAAAGCACACCAAATAAGTTACGCCATAGAAGATAGCATAAAAAAAGGAATACCTGGTATAGCTGATGTTATAATACACATTGAGCCAGAAAGCGATCAGTATAATAATAAAGGCTAGATTACCAATGGATTTTTATGTGAAAACAAAAATGCAATTTCTTTCAAAAACATTTATTATATTTATTTTTTTAATCTTATGCGGATGTGCCATCCCCAGAAATATCGTTGAGAATGTTTCTGGT
>JBDRCZ010000113.1:0-15460 GCA_043821285.1 Candidatus Omnitrophota bacterium
GAGCGGAGTCCCGCAGATTTGTTTCGCGCAAGCGAAACGTTGCGGGAAAAACCGTTGAAGTAACGCAATAGATACATAGTTTGATAGCGGAGGAGTGGCTGAGTGGACGAAAGCGGCGGTCTTGAAAACCGTTGTACCGCAAGGTACCGTGGGTTCGAATCCTACCTCCTCCGCCATTGATACCAATTCGCACCCTTGTCCCTGTCATCAAGCAGGGCAAGGGTGTTGATTTTTGTATGCGCCACATAATAAGGCTTAAATTCCCTCTGCCCGCTATTGATAAGCGAGTAAATATCCGCTTCTTTATCCGCGACAGGCTCAAGCCTGATGCTCCCTAAAAGCTCTTTAAGTGCCAGAGAGGAAGAAGCTGTATTTTTGTTTAAGGTTTCATTTAGTTTTTCCAGGCGATGGTCAATCCATTCCTTAGGCGGAGCCTGGAAGCTATTATTTTTTTGAAAAACTAATGATTCTAATTCCTGTTTTAAAGAGTCGCCTTTCTTTTCCAGCTCATTTAATGCCTCTGATACCGCCCTTGAGAAGTTACCAGCCTTAATGAAATTAAGATAATTTTGTATCTCGGTGAGAGTTTTTTCATGCTGTGATTTATTTTTCCTGATAAGTTCCGGAACATCATTGAGCCCCTTGGCGATAACTTTCTCTACATTTTTATACACATACTCCAGGTTTTTCTTCGGGCATTATAACAGCCATAATAACCTTTACCACTTACAAGAACAATGGCTCCGCCACAAGAATTACATTTCAAGAGTCCGGAAAGTAAATGATTAGGACTGGTATGTGTGTAGCTTTTTTGCTGGCAAAAGGCCCCTAAAAAAAGCCTTCAACATCATCGCCCAGAAAAACACAGACAATCCGAAGAAAACGTATGGTTATGTGGTAGGAATTTTGGAGAATTGGGGAAAGTAATCGGACTTCTCGGACAAATTATATTCATAACCGCCTATTTAATAATAACTTATGCGTGAACGGCGGAGAGTTAAAAATTCCAAATCATGGAAAAGCTGTTAAGAACAGGACAATTAAGCGGGATTTTAGAAGTCAGCAAATGGACAATGTATGATTGGATATATATACGGGGTTTATCCCGCACTATAAATTGCCTAAGGGAGTTCGTTTCGGGAGCTTAGAAATTCTTAACTGGTTGAAAGAACGTAAGATATGATGAAGATATTTATTAAAGATTAAGCTTTAAAATTTAGGGCATAGGGTGAAAATCATAAAAAATAAGATAAAATTCAGATTTTTATTAAAAAAAACAAGTAAAATTTTAATAAAAAGTGATTAATTAAAGTAGACTTTAACTTGCAATCTTTTATTAAAAAAAACAAGTAAAATTTTAATAAAAAATAAATTGTTAAAAATAGGGGTTATTTTTTTACTAATTTATTAAAATATTGACATTATTTTTTTAATAAAGTATAATATTTATACAATACTTGATAAAATTTTAAAAGCAGAAATTTATTATTTAGAAAAAATAATTACTTCTAAGTAAGGAAAATTATCATGATGCAACCATTAGAATCAAATAGGGCAGGAATTATTGTTAAGCAGCTTACAGGATATGGTGCATTTATTCCGCACAAAATTTATGCAAAAGGGTTAAATGTAAAATTGGATTCGGAATGCATTAAATTGTTATCAGAAGCAGACCGGGCTTTGGGAGAGCTCAAAGGAATGACAGAGACATTACCAGATCCAGATCTGTTTATTGCATATTATGTGCGTAAAGAAGCTTTGTTAAGTTCTCAAATTGAAGGGACGCAATGTTCTTTAGATGAGGTTTTGCAGATTGATGAAAAAACCGATGAGTTAAAACCGGTGCAGGAAGTTATTAACTACATTAATGCAATGAACCAAGGGCTCGAATTGCTAAAAAATATTCCGATGTCTCTCCGGTTAATTCATGACATACATAAAACATTGTTAAAAGGAGTTCGCGGTAAGCATAAAAGTCCTGGAGAATACAAAAGACAGCAAAATTGGATTGGCCCACCAGGATGCCAGCTCTCAGAAGCAATATTTGTTCCACCCCCTCCCCAATCGATGATTGAATTAATGGGGGATTGGGAGAACTATTATCATAAGCACAAGAGTCTTCCCCCGTTAATAGAGGCAGCCATTTTGCATGCTCAGTTTGAAACAATTCACCCCTATGTTGACGGCAATGGAAGATTGGGAAGATTATTAATAACTTTTATGCTTTGCGAAAAAGAAGTGTTGGATAAGCCGCTTTTATATCTAAGTTTGTTTTTCAAAAGTCGTAGGGATGATTATTATAACTTGTTAATGGACTTTCGTTTTAAAGGAGCTGTTGAGGAATGGATGAAATTTTTTTTGCAGGGGGTAAGAGACACTTCAAGAGAAGCTATAAATACTGCTAAGGATATTTGTAGTTTGCAAAGCAAGCACTTAGGGCTGATAAAAGAAAAATTGGCAAAATATAGAATGTCTTATAAGCTGTATGATTTGATTTGCGAAAGCCCTATTATTTCGATATCACTGGCTACAAAAAAATTGGGGTCGAGTTATCCAACAATTAAGCAAACCTTTAAAAATTTTATTGATATAGGGATATTAGAGCCTTATGGAGAGAGAGAGAGAAAACAACTTTTTGTCTATCAGGAGTATCTGACAATATTAAGGAGAGGGACATGATAGGGCATTAATTTAGTGTCCAGTGCCCATCTTTTACAGTAACATCGGTAATTAAATGTAAACATCCGCACAGCGTAACTGCGTACCAATAAATAAATCGTGTCATAACTCATTGTCGGAGAACAAGTCACATCTACTTGGCCTTCGGGTCGAGGCCCCTGCGTTCTCGGCCTCGTTTTATCCTGAGTATTCCCGAAGGGCAAAACAGCTAAAATGTCTCTAAATTTTGCTTGCAAAATTTACCCGAAGGGCCGACTGATTAAATCTCTTTGAGATTTAATCATGCTTGTCGGAGTAATCTGTGATTAAAAATTTATAACTTGTCCCGCTAAAGCGGGATATAAAACGCCGCCGCCAAAAATTTTCTACTCTGCGCATTCATGAGTTGAAAGTTGTTAAAAAAAGTGTTAGAATACAGTTGTTTAATAAGAGAATTGACTATCAATATTATAATATCAAAATATGGATATATGTCAAGAATAAATCTTAGTCAACAAATTAAAAAATTCAGAACAAAACTCAAGCTTTCTCAGGATAAATTAGCTCGGAAAGCGGAAATTCCTTTTAGTACACTTGCAAAGATAGAAGCAGGATATACTCCAAACCCGTCCATTTTAACTGTAGTAAAAATTTCTGACGCGCTCGAAATTGGACTGGATGAATTATTAGGACGACAAGGATAAGAATTTCAAATGGGAATTGAAAAATTGCTATATTATACGAACGTCGTATTTTATGTTATTACCTAGTAATTGCGAAGAAAACAAGGGAAATTGTTCGTTAAAATAGGAATTTTAGTTGTTTTTCTGGAATTAAGTAAATAAAAACGATAGTCGTCTATTATAGGTTATAGATAAAAAAGGAATATGAAATTAAATTTAAAAATAAATGATTACTCCATAGATTTAGGTCAGGAATTAAATAGAGCCATATTAAAAAAGCATACTTTCAAAAAAATTAGATTCTTTGATAAACTATTAATAAAACCAGCCAAAGATCAAATTGTATGGTGGGCAAAGAATTGCGGAATGAAAGATATAAATGAATAGAATATTGTATAAGCGGACAATAGTATTCCCGGTGATTGAAGAACCACTATAGCAAGTAATATAATTTAATCAATTTATTATAATAAAAAAGGGATATTAATGAAATTATCAGTTGCTTGTAATTGGGATAAAGCATTAATTGATAACCTTGCTGCATATAAAGAAGTGCATTCAGTTTACGCTAAACTGGGTACAGATAAGATGGGTGGAGGGAGAGCTGCTTTTGTCATTCCTAAACTATCAAGAAAAAAAGCAGAGGATTATATCCAATATACGAAGTCTAAAGGAATCAAATTCTACTATTTGTATAATGCTGCATGTTTAGGGGCAATGGAATTTACCAAGGAAGGTCGCAAGCATTTACTCTGGGAGCTGGATTGGGCGGTAAATCGAGCAAGAGTTGATGGCATTACTGTTGCAACCAATTATCTTTTTAGGTTAGTGCGTAAACGTTACCCAAAGCTTAAGGTGGGAATTGGCATCTTTATGAAAATGGCATCTCCCGAACGCATGAAATATTTTGAAGATCTTGGGGCAAGCTGGATAATTGTTGCCTTTAATGTGTGCCGCGATTTTAAGCTGCTTGAGAAAATACGAAAGACAATCCGACATTCTCAACTGCATCTTTTTTTAAACAATATTTGTCTATATTTCTGCCCGCATTATGTGTACCATCCTAATGTACTTACTCATTTTTCTCAATCACACAACCGTTCTTCACGTGCATGTGTGGATTATTGTACCTGGACGTGTAATAAAATAAAGCTGGATGCGCCGCAGGAACTTGTAAAATCGAGGTGGATACGGCCGGAAGATGTGAAAATATATGAAGATATGGGGTTTGAACATTTTAAAATCACTGACCGCTCCCGGGCAACTCCATGGTTAATGCAGGTTGTGGATGCTTATACAAAAAGAAAATATGACGGCAACCTTGCCAATATTTTATCATTAGAAATACCAGGGGATGAAAAAAATATTCAGCCAGAGATCAATAAAAGATTTAGGGAGCAGTTGCTTAAATATTGTAAGTCTGATAGGGTTTGGTTAAAAGGGTCCTTTGGCTGGGCCAAGTATGGCCGCCCTTATATAGACAATAGAAAGCTTGATGGATATGTTAACCCAAAATATTTCAAACAGCACGATTGTTACATAACCGATTGTAATACATGCGGCTATTGTAAATGCTGGGCAGAAAAGGCAATTTATTTTCCGAATGAAAATTACCACCAGAAATTACGGGCAATCATCGGGCAATCTATAAATGAATTTCTAAATAATAATCTTTTTGTCCCGAATAAAAAGGAATAAGTAGAGCTTTTTATGAAATTAACTGTTACGACAAATTGGGCGGAAGACTTTTTGGATAAAGTATCGCAATTTAATGAAGTCGAGTGGATTCGCGGCCGCCTATTTAAAGATGAGGTTGGCGGACAAATGCTCCTAAATAATTTTGTTAAGCACCCATCGCGCAAGACCCTGGAAAAAACAGTGAAGAAAGTGCATGCAATGCGTAAAAAGTTTTCCTATGCTCTGAACGGGCATTGTTTGGATAATAAAGAATATAGCTTTGAAGGCCAAACTCGTATCAGCCAATTTATTTCCTGGATTCAAGATTCTGGAGTGGATGCAGTTACTGTGGTGATTCCCCATCTTGCGGAGATGATTAAAGGTCAATTCCCTGATTTGCAGGTTGAACTGGGCGGGGCAATGAAACTTGGAGAAATGATCCGGCTTAAATATTTTGCTGGACTTGGTGCGGATATGATCGTCCTGCGCGCAGACTGGAACAGGCATTTTAGCCTTTTGAAGGAATGTAAAAAAAATCTATCCTGTAAATTAAAACTTATTGTCAATTCTTTGTGCATGTTTTTTTGCAATTTTTCTTATGATCACGAAAATCTGCTTTCGCATACATCCCATGCCGGGACAAAAATTCCTTACTGCCGTTATTACAATTATCTTTGCAACCAAGAAAGGCTGAAAAATCCGGCGGAAATAATACAAGCCGGATTTATTCGGCCGGAAGATATTGCGGTTTATGAAGCAATGGGTTATGAGGATTTTGTTATCATGTCGAATTCCCCGGATACGCAGGAGCTTATAAAAATAGTTTCTTTCTACACATCCCGGCGTTTTGACGGGAATCTTCTTGAAATCATGTCCTTGCTTGGAGAAAAGCCGTTTCAAACCCGCCAGGGCAAGATCGACAAACGTGCGCCGGGCATTGATAACCGGCAGCTTGACGGATTTTTATCGTTTTTTCAAAAAGGCCGAAATTGTCATTATAACGTATGCCAGACAGAATGCGGATATTGCAATATGAAGATAAACACTGCTCTTATCCAGACCCCGCACGAATCGAAAGCCGCTTTGAAAAAATTTTATGAAAAGCAAAGCAATAAGATTGAAGAAGGAGTATTTGCTTAAATAAAAGGTCGATAATATTTTTGATAAATATATAAGGCGAAAAAAGGATAGCAATGGACCAAAAGATTTATGATACAACATTGAAACTGGTCAAAACGATTATTGAACGGGAAGCACAGGATGGCGGCGCGGCTGCGCGTGCGGCATTAGACGGAGGCGGTTCATTTATGGAGTCGCTGGCTGTTGATTCGCTTCTAGCCCTGGAAATTGTTTCAAAGATTGAAAAAAGATTCAACATAAAGTTTCAAGAAGAGGATTTCACGCAATTTACCACGCTTGAAAATATTGTTGGACTGATAGAGAAAAAGCTTAATAAAAAACAGGGCAAGATAGATAAAAAAACAGCAAAAAAACAAGCAAAAAAAACTAAGACTGGAAAGTCTATTAAGAAAAAAACAAAAAAGCTAAAGAAGACCGCTAAGAAAATTGTTTCTAAAAAAAGAAAGCCATCTTCTTCAAGAAAAGCAAAACAGTCTAAACGCAAAAAGAAGTAAAGAAATAATATTCTATGTTCAGGGTTGGGGTGGATATCGCGGATGTCAAGCAAATGAAAAGAATTATTGCTAGAGATGGGCAAGAAACTTTTCTAAAAAAAGTTTTTACCCGCAATGAAATTATGCGTTCACGCAAAGTTAAAAATAAGGCGCGGTATTTCTCGCAAATTTTTATTTTTAAAGAAAGTTTTGTAAAAGCAAAAGGGTGTGGATTTTCAAATTTAGCACAACCGACAGATATTGAAGTTCAATTTAGCATCTTAAAACCGCTATCAGGCAATTGTAAAAACAGGATCAAGGCATATTTTAAGAAACAAAAAATTAATTTGATAAATGTTTATTATCAAAAGCTTAGTTGTGACACAGTAAGCTGTTCGTTAATTGTTGATATTGATTAAAATCATGAAGCCCAAAATATTTTCTAAACAGCATGTATTGATTACCGGTGGAGCGCGTGGAATTGGTCAAGCGCTGGTTAGACGATTCGTTGCTGAGGGAGGCAGGGTCTTTTTTACCTATCAGGCAAGCAAAAAAGAAGCAAAGAAATTATTGTCTGAATTGAAAACAGAAAAATTAAAAGCCTTTAACCTTGATGTAAAAAATCGTAAAAGCGTCAAACAAGTAATTGATTCGATCATCAAAAAATATGGACATATCGACGTTCTTATCAATAATGCCGGGATAACCAGGGATAATTTATTTGAAAAAATGAGATATAAAGAGTTTAAAGATGTAATTGATACTAATTTAGGCGGAGTGTTCAATCTTTCTAAGCAAGTTTTACCGGCTATGATTAGACAGAAAAAGGGTGTGATAATTAATATATCTTCAATATCAGCATTTAAAGCGGTTTCCGGTCAGACAAATTATGCTGCGTCAAAAGCGGCTATTTTAGGATTCACGCGTACATTAGCGCGAGAAACTGCTAAATATAATATTACCGTCAATGCCGTATGTCCTGGTTTTATAAAAACAGACATATATTTTACGGTGCATCCAATGTTGCGCAATAATGCCCAACGCAGTATACCGTTAGGCAGAATTGGCAGACCAGATGAAGTTGCCGGGCTTGTGGCTTACTTGGCAAGTAAGGAAGCAAGTTATATCACTGGCCAAATGTTTGTTATTGATGGGGGGATGTCGATATGAGCAAAGGAAAAAAAGAATACAGCTTTCAAGAAATTCGTTCACTTTTACCCCAGGATTATCCGTTTATATTTCTTGATAAAGCAGTTATTCAGAAACGCAGCAAAAAGATTACCTGCATAAAAAATGTTACGGGAAATGAATATTTTTTTGCCGGGCACTTTAAAGATTATCCGGTTATGCCGGGGACTTTGTTGATTGAAGCAATGGCTCAGGCAGCGTGTTTGTTTGGTAAAATTTCAAGCGATAAAAAAACCACTCAGTATTACTTAGCAGGAATACAAAATTTTCGATTTATTCGCCCGGTATTTCCTGGTGACCAGATGGTTATTGAAGTAGAAATGCGTTTAAAAATTCGCAACGTTGAACTTGCCAACGGAAAAGCTTGGGTTAATTCTAAGATTGTTTGTAAAGGAGAATTAATGTTTGCAAAAAGATGATTAGGAAAAGACGAAGAATTGTAATTACAGGATTAGGCGTTGTTTCGCCCATTGGTACGGGGAAAGAAAAATTTTGGAAAGCATTAATTAACGGAAAAAATGGGGTTAGAAAAGCGCAGAAAATTAATACTGATCTGTACGATACCCATATGGTTGCAGAGGTTAAAGATTTTCGTCCGGAAAAGTTTATTAATTTCAAAAAAATATCCCTTCCGACACTTACCACTCAATATGCACTTGCCGCAATCCAAATGGCTATAGATGATGCTTATTTTTCCATTGGCTCTTGTAATCGCGTTGGCGTTGTATTAGGTGCTAATACCGCCGATCCTTTAGCGACTGCCAGAGGGACGATTTATTGGAGTAAACATGGTTATGCCGCAACGCCAAAAGCCATTTATGATAATTTATATACTAACGTACATGTTGTTAAATGTTCGCGCTATTTCCGGTTACAAGGACCTTCAGTATTTATTCCCGCAGCTTGTGCTGCAGGCAATACCGCAATAATTCAGGCAGCGGAGTTTATTAAAGCGGGAATAGTTGATGCGATGTTTGCCGGTGGTTGCGATCCGATGAATCATTTTGCTTTTGGCGGATTTAATAAAATGCGGGCAATGGCCCCAAAGTATTGTCAACCCTTTGACAGGGATCGAAAAGGAATGATCGTTGGTGAAGGCGCTGGAGTTGTTTTGTTAGAAAATAGAGACAATGCCATAAAAAGGAAGGCGCATATATACGGAGAAGTTCTTGGCTACGGGCTTGCCTGTGATGCATATAGTGCAGCAATGCCTCATCCCGATGGCATTGGCGGAATTATCGCAACAAAAAGTGCGCTTAAAATGGCAAAACTTAAACCGAAAATGATCGATTATATCAATGCGCATGGCACGGGCACGATTACTAATGATCGAATGGAGTCAAAAATTGTTGACAAGTTATTTAAGAAGCAGGGGAATAACGTCCTGGTAAGTTCGATAAAATCTATGGTTGGCCATTGTATGGGGGCTGCTTCGGCAATAGAAGCTTGTGCTTCGGCAATGATTTTGGAGAGAGATATTATTCCGCCGAATATAAATTACAAATTATCGGACCCGTCCTGCAATATTAATATTGTAAAAAATAAAGCGATAAAAAAGAAAATCTGTTATATGATTTCCAATTCCTTTGCTTTTGGCGGAAGCGCTGCAGTTATTGTTTTTTCAAAATACCAAGGATAATAGATGATAAAGCAGAAAAACATTGTAATTACCGGCTTAGGAATCTTAAGTCCTTTGGGAAAGGGCATAAATGAATTTTGGCGAAATTTTAGCCGAAAGCAACTACCCTTAAGAAGGATTAATTTGTTTTCAACAAAAGAATTTCCGGTAAAATATGCATTTCAGCTCAATGCTTTTTCTTTTCAACACTATTTTAAAAATATTAAGTCTGCATATATCCCGCGCAGCACACAGATGGTACTGGTTTCCGCACAAATGGCATTAAAGGACGCTGGATATGAAAAAGGCCTCTATCGGGAGCAGGAAACCGGGGTGATGACAGCAACGGTATATGGCAGTGGCAAAGCAGCGGCAGATTTTTGTAAAAAAATTTTACTTGATGGCCCCGATGCAGTTGATCCTTTAGCATTTCCAGCATCAATAATTAATTTCACGTCTAATTATTTAGCAAAACTATATGCATTTCGTGGGCCGAACATCTCTTTTTCAAGCGGGGCTTCTGCAGGCATTGAAGCGATGATAAGTGCTGCGACGCTAATTGACGGAAAAAATATAAAAGCAGCGCTTATCAATGGACTGAATGATTTATGTCTGATTAATTATGTCCAGTTAAATCGGAAAAAGTTATTATACGCAGTAAAAGGGAAAAAAGCATACCAGCAGGGGATTTTTTCTCTAAAACGCAACGGATTTATTCTTGGGGAAAATGCGACTACGCTTATTATCGAAAATGAAATATTGGCTCGCAGAAGGAATGCGCCTATTTATGCGCGCATTTGCGGATTTAGTCTGGGATTTGGAAAAAACAAACAGAATTATATTAGGATAATACAAGAAGCGCTTGATAATGCTCAAATATCGCCTTCGGAAATAGATATATGCTTGTTAAATGCGAATGGTATCTCTAATATGGATAAAGCCGAATACCTAGCGCTGGAAAAAATATTTAGCAAAAAAAATGCTGCGCTTGATTGTGTGGCGGTTAAAGAAAATAACGGAGAATGTGAAGCAGCTTCCGGAGTATTGCAAGCATTAATTGCGGCAAAATATTTTTATCATAATAAAATAATAGCTTCAGCTATATCATACCAGGGAGAGCGAAAATCGCCGAAACTACAGTTGTTAAATTCTGCAAAAAGAAAAGAAATACGTTATGTTTTAATCAATTCTTTTGATTTTAACGGAAACAATGCTTGTCTTGTATTAGGAAGAGCAGGTCAAAATTAATGAGTACATATAAGTATGACGTTGTGATTATTGGTGCCGGGATCGGGGGACTGGTGTGCGCCAATTATTTAGCAAAAACAGGAAAAAAAGTTTGCATTCTTGAGCAAAATAATTATGCTGGTGGATATTGCTCTTCTTTTTCCCGCGATGGTTATTTTTTTGATGCTGGCCCGCATATGTTGAACGCACTAAAACCAAAAGGAATATTTTGTAACATTTTAAAGGAATTAAAGATATGGAAAAAAAGCGATTATAGCCCCATTAATCCAATAGTGCTATTATATAATAATCGGGAACGTTACGTTTTTAATACTGGATATCGCCAATGCTTAAAATACTTAAAAAACAAATTTCCTAATGAGGATGCGAATAAGATTTTTTCTCTTGCCCAAAAGAACTATTTAGAGCTCTATAATAAATATAAAGATATTCTTTTTACAGATATGCTGGATGAATATTTTAAGGATTTGCCGATTAAAGTTCTTTTTTGCGCCCTTTTTTATGCGCTAGGAATTGTTCCGAGTAAAATATCGGCTCTTTATGCTCTGATATTGATCAAAGCGATTGTTATTGATGGAGCTTTTTATCCAGTCGGAGGAATGCAGACATTTTCAAGTAGATTATTGGATAATTTTTTGAAGCATGCAGGCACGGTACATTTTAAAGCGCGGGTAGAGAATATCTCACTGAAAAAAGACAAGCTATATTATATTAGTGATAGACAAAAAAATTGTTATCGTGCTCAAACCATAGCATCTAATATTAGCCCACATCAATTGTTGAAAATGTTTGCCAGGAAAGATAAAACGATAAGCAAGATAAAAAAAACAATGACACATCTTGAGCCTTTGCACAGCACAATAGTTCTTCATCTTGGGCTTAAACACCGACTTGACAAACTAAAAGATAAAACGCCAATTCTTTATATTAAGACAAAAAAGAAAATGAAAAAACCTCCGGATATTGTGAACAAAGCTTCGCATCTACCGATGGGATGTTTATGTGTGCCATTAGGAAAATTTCAAGGAATTATATCGCCCAGTAATAAATATTCGCTTAATATCATGCGTTCTGTACCATTTCATAATTCTATGTTTTGGGAAAAAAATAAATATAAATATGCTCAAGCAATGATTAATTTTATGGAAGAGGTTATTCCCGGGTTAAGCAATGCAGTGGCATTTAAAGCAATTAGTACACCAGCAACCTTTAAGGCGATTACTAGTAATGCATATGGTTCGGTTGGAGGTTGGATCATGACCCCGGAAGCAATAAATAACCCATTTCCATATGCGAATTTACTACCTAGTATATATAATGTGGGACATTGGACATTTCCGGGTATCGGCGTACTTGGTTCGGCAATTTCAGCCCGGAATTGCCAAAGATTAATATTGAAAGCATTCCCAAAATGAATATCTCCATAATTATTCCAGTTTATAATGAACCGGATGAAAATATCAAAGAAATTCATCAGCGTATTAATAATATTTGTTTGCAAAATAAATACGACTACGAAATATTATTTGTCGATGATGGCAGCAACAATGGCGTAATTGACGCGCTAAAGATGTTGCGTCAGAAAGATAGGAGAATCAAGGTTATTTCGTTTGACAAAAATTATGGACAGATAAATGCTGTATGGGCTGGATTTTGTTATGCTCAAGGAGAGGTACTGATTACAATGGATTGCGATTTACAATATCATCCAGAAGAAATACCTTCCTTTATTGAAAAAATAAAAGAAGGATTTGATGTTATTGGCGGAAAGCGCCCCAAACAAAAAATTCGGTTTTTTTCAAAAGTTTTGACAAAATATTTCAATGTCTTGTTAAAAATTAAAATGCAGGATCACGGGTGTGTTTTTTGCGCCCTTAAAAAAACAATAGTTGAAAAGATGATCGATGCCGGTTTTACCTATAATATAAAAGCACTAGCTTTATCCAATGCAAAAAGGCCTGTTGAGATAGATGTTTTGTATTCCAAAAGAAAAACAGGGGTTTCTGCATACTCAGTTGGAAAATATTTACGTTATGGGATAAATTATGTATTAAGTTCTCTAAAAAAGCATTCGGGACAATGGGATAAATCATTTAATATCCAATATTTATTAACGGATGAAAAATGCAATGAAGATCAAAATAGCGCAATCAAATAAAAACAATAAAAATGTGTTAATGCCGCTTATTGAAAAAAATAAATTTAATCCTTATGCCGGCCTTGGTTTTTATGGAAATTCTAAAAAGCTAGACAATTATTATTACGATCTTTTTTTTAGCAAGACAAACCGCACCATTTTTTTAGCAGAAAAAGATAATATTCCGGTTGGACTAGTTTCCGGCTTTATTTCTTCCTGGGATAGCCGTGTGTTTGGAATAAAAATAGCAAAGATAGAATATATTACTGCCCTTGGAGCATATAAAGATGCAATAAAAATTAAGAAGCTTCTCATCAAGAAAATACTTGCCTATTTAAAAGAAAAGAGAGTAAAACATGTATCAATCCGATTGAACGCCCAAGATTTTTCCAGCATTCACGTTTTAGAAGATAATGGTTTTCGTTTCATGGACAATATTGCAACCTATATTTTTAGACAGAAAAAGATTGAATTGCCTGATGTCTCACGCTGGTTCACCATATCTAGAATAGGGAAAAAGGATATAATCCCGGCACAGCAGATAATTGCTGAAAGCGGTATTGCTGGACACTATACCAATGATCCTGAAATATCGAATTTTCGGGTCAAAAGGATGTACAAAAAATGGCTTGTTGATGCAATCGAAGATAAAAAAAACAATGATGTTTTTATTGCTAAACGCGCTGGAGTAGTTGTTGGCTGCGCAATTTTTTCTTTTAATGATTTATTGTATAAACATACAGGGTTACAATCATTACACCGGGGGTTAGTGGCGGCGTTGCCGTCGGCAAAGGGAAGTTTTATTGCGTTTACAAAGGCTTATCTAAAAAAAAGGAAAAATCTTGATTTCGCTGAATATGATACACAAACCTATAATTATCCAATGATTAATGTGTTGCAGAAATTAGGTATGAGATTTTTTCGCTTACGCTATACTTTTCACAAAACACTTTAGGATTGTCTTAAAAATAGATTTGTGTATTTATTTTACAGAGAAGTCAAATAAGTAAGTTGTTGTGCTTATGTGGTTGAGATATGTGGGTTGGCACAGCAGATAGTATTGTTTTTCGTACTAATAGAGCACGTAATATTTTTATTTTATCTGAAGCAATTTTAGCAGATGCAAAGCATGATAAAGTTAAAAAAAAATAAAGATTTTGTGGAACGTATAACTACAGATGTAACACCTTTTTCTAAATATTTATCCGATTATGATTGGATAAAGCTATTTTTTGAGTACCAAAGCATAGCGTATAATCCTACCCAAAAAACTATCGATGGGGATTTTGTCTTTCGTTTCCCGGAACATATTTTTATTGTTCGTACTCAGGGGAAACATGCTGAGCTTTTAATTGATGAGCCTATTAAGAATATTGTTTGGGATTGTTCTTTTGATGATACCAAAACATGTATTAATATTAGACAAGGGAAAATGCATCCAGTGCTGCTATTATTCGACAAAAAATTTAGAATAAATCATAAAATAACGTTAAAAAAGTTATTTCTGGCGTATTATTATTTGCGCAGTATCATGCGCCCCTTTCGTAGAAACTATGAAAAAATGGAACAAAATATTCTTAGAAAGCAAAAGGATTTAGATATTCGAAATATTCTTATTCTGCAAGGTTCGTCTCGTGGAAAAGAGGGGTATACGCAGGTATATCTGGACTATCTATTAGAAGGGCTAAAGCAACAGCTGGTAACGATCAAGATAATATATATCAAGGAAAAACATGTTGAATTTTGTAAAGGATGTTTTTCGTGTTGGTATAAAACTAATGGCAAATGTGTTATACAAGATGATGTAGGTTCTATTCTCCCTGAAATTGAGTGGGCAGATATTGTATTATTAGCTATGCCTGTTTTTATTGGAGGAGTACCAGCAAAGTTAAAAGCGGTGATCGATAAGTGGATTACTCTTGTCTATCCTTATGAAAAAGCATCATCACATAACTGGATGACGACTCATCCGCGACGTAATTTTAAACGCCAATATTTAGCGGGAATAACTATATGTGCGTTGCCTGAACAAAAACAAGCCGAAAATATTACACATTATTTAAGTATCGCTGCTGAACTATTTTCTGTGAAATTTTTGGGGAATATAGTGATTCCAAATGCAATAGAGTTAGATAATAATCCGATATATTGCAAGCGAAAACATAAGATAGCACAAGTGTTAAAAACAATAGGATATCAAATAGCAACAAAACCAATAATAGATGAAGGATTGGCAAAAAAAATCTTAAAGCTACAGAAAGTAAACATAAGAAAGTGGAGAAATAATGCGAATTTATATATTGATTATCTATTGCAAAAATGAAAAAGAGCAGACACGGTAATCGTTAGTAATTGTCATAAGGCCAGATGAGTAAGGTCTTGTTTTCTTATAAGTATAAAATTTTTGGGATACCTTGATGCTAAAATTATTAATAAAAGGTTTAGCATATGAAAATACTTTTTGTTCACCCGGAATATATAGACGTTTTCAATTTTAAAATTGTAACATTATTTGGGAAGAAAGCATCCTATCCCCCTTTGGGGCTATTAACAGTAGCGGCATTAGTGCCGGAGACGTGGGAAAAGAGATTTATTGATATGAGGACTGATGTTTTAAACGACGAAGATATTATATGGG
>JBDRCZ010000114.1:0-19211 GCA_043821285.1 Candidatus Omnitrophota bacterium
GCTTTCTTTAAGCCGTCTTAAGAATTGCAGCAGGCTAAAGTGGTTATTTCCGTTATTATGCAGCCGCGGCTCATGTATTTTGTTAAGAAAATGCCATGAGAGCATCCGCCAGATAAATGCAAAACTAAATAAAAGCGCAAATCCAGCAAATACATTAACCTTTTTCATAAGATAGAGCAAAAACCCGGCCAGAAACATCGCTCCGGCCGTCACAAAACCCAGCGTTCTGTTTCGCCAGCCAAAGTACTGACCTTTTTTGTCTTTATGCACCAAATCCGACATCAAGCTTCCCCATGCCGGATGGGCCAAAGCGCCGCAGCAAGTGAATAATACCACCATGGTGATAAATATCGCTGGAGAATCCTGTTTAAAGAGCGCGACCACAATCATGGGAACAAACATCATTGATTGTAAAAACACGAAAATAGTAATTACCTTTTTACGGGAATTAATCCGCTCAACGATGTCCGCGCTTTTTAACTGAACCACAGCAGCGATAAGATTAGGAAAGGCACTCAGAAATCCCACATGCCGCACCGTCCCCCCTAACAGAAGCAAAAAGGGAGTAAAATACTCATGGGTAAAGCCGGTCATCGCACTGGTAAATACCCCCTCCTTGAAGGATACCTTTAAACTTTTTTTCACTTTAGCGTCATTTGTGTTCATTGTCTCTAAAAATATCAGCCAAGAATAAAAAAATTCCTTCGGAATCTTTTTATCTATTTAAAAACCTTTCGTGTTCAAACCTTCCCTTAACAATGAATTAAATATACCAAACTATACCCCAAATCCCAAGTTATCCACAGATTGAAAATCTTATCGTTTCCTATACGTTAAAAAAGATATTAAAAATATTTGCGCCGACAATATTGCCTATGGCAATTTCTGCATTTTTATCAATAAGCACTATTTCTCTTGTCAATCCACTGATCATTAATGAAAAGGCAAAAGTACTACCAACATTACCCGCACCGATTATGGCAACTTTTGGTCTTAAAGACCTCATATTACTATCTCGTATTCCCGTAAGGTAAGGTTTTTTAGACGACACCGGATCTTTATTTTTTCAGCATCGGTTTTTCGCCTTTAAAATACTTGTTGAGCCGACCATTTTTTACATCCTGCCATTCATCATTTTGGCCATCAATAACAATTTCTCTGTCCCGACATTTGATCCGCGAACACTCATAACCTTCTGCCGACATAATACATTGTTTTTATGACAACCTATATTTAATAACTAAAGGGAATAGGTTCTATACTCTACAGCATTTTTGCCATTTTTCTTAGCCAGGTACATAAGACTATCCGCGGCCTTAATCAGCTCATCTGTTGGCAAAAAAGCGTTAACGCAAGTAATAACACCTATGCTGAACGTTATTGATAAACATCCTTTGTTGTCAATATTATTAGAAATCTTTTCCCGTCCCCTCTCAACTACAATTTTTGCCTGTTGCTCATTTGCTTCTGGCAAGAGCACCGCCCATTCATCACCGCCGAGCCTGCCAATGATATCAATCGACCGCAGATTGTTTTTCAATATATTTACAATACGCTGTAACAACTCATCTCCCCGCTTATGACCATAGCTATCGTTAATTTGTTTAAAGTTATCAATATCAAAATAAGCCAGCGTCAAAGGACGTTTAAATCTTATTGCTTTTTCTATCTCAATAACCATTCTCTCATGAAAATAACGACTATTGGCAATCCCGGTTAAAGGATCTGTTTGTGCTAATTCTCTTTCATGTTCAAAAGATTTCTGCATAATAACTAAGAAACGGGAAATGATGATAAAAAATCCTAGACGAATTGCCGTATTCCAAAAAGGAATAAAATAATGGCTATAAACATGCCCGGAAGCTATATCTGCTGTATACCATGTAATTGCACTGCATACCGAGATAAATAAACCCGCCGCCTGCCCGACAGACCAAGAAACTAAAATTATTGCTAATAGATAAAAAAGAGAGAAAGATATTTCATAACCAGTAAGGTAATCGATAATCCCAAGAAATAAAACAATGAAAACGCCAATTAGAACAATACCCTTCTTGGATAAATTTTTAATCGACGGGAGAAGTTTTATTTTGTTCCTGCTAATTTTTGATCTTAAAAGATAATCATAATTGCTCATGATTCACTTATGTCTTTCGATCTATTATTCTTTTTGATTCTCTACATGGTGTTTTATTATCCGGCCATCTACCATGTAAATTACACCTTCGCAAATATTAGTGGCGTGATCGGCAATTCTTTCTAAATTCCGCCCCACCAAAATTAAATCTACTGCCTGTTCAATTGTTTTTTGGTCTTGTAACATATAAGTTAATAATTCTCTGAAGATCTGGTCATTGAGATTATCGACTTTATCATCCCGCTCGCAGACATTTTTAGCCAGTTCAGAATTCCTGTTTACAAATGCATCGAGACTGTCTTTAACCATACCTTGAGCGATCTCCGCCATACGCGGAATGTCTATCAGCGGTTTTAACAGTGGGAATTTCAGCAATTCTATAGTCCGCTCAGCAATATTTGCCGCTAAATCGCCCATTCTCTCAAGGTCATTATTGATCTTCATTATTGAAGTAATAAATCGCAAGTCTCCAGCTTGCGGCTGACGCAAGGCCAGCAGCTTTAGAGAAATCTCATCGATCGCTATCTCGATCATATTTATTTCATCATCCGATTTAATAACCTGTTCAGCAAGTTCGTTTTTTCTTTCTACAAGTGCTTTTATCGATAAACAAATCGCCTTTTCAACCAAGCTTCCCATCTTCAGCACCTTTTCTTTTAGTTCCTTTAATTCTTCATCAAAATGTCTTTCCATTTTAAACCTCCTCAATGAACCCGAATAAGTTACAACGCAGTAAGCCTTGTAACTTATTCGGGTGAATTGATCCCGCAGCTTAATGAGAAATTGTCATTGACAATTTCTCATTGCTTAAGCAAGGGGTAAATGACCCGCCAAAAGATTGAAAATCCACCGGTCTTGTGGTGGACATGGCCGGGAATTATCCGAACCGACCAGCTATATAGTCTTCAGTCATTTTTTCTTTTGGTTTCGTAAATATATCCTGCGTCTTGCCAAACTCGATGAGTTCTCCTAATAACATAAAGCCGGTATCATCTGATACCCTCGCGGCCTGCTGCATATTATGGGTTACGATTACCACTGTATACTCCTTTTTAAGGACATACATCAATTCTTCTATTCTCTGAGTTGCCTGTGGGTCTAACGCCGAACAGGGCTCATCCATAAGTAATATATCCGGCTTGACTGGCAAAAGCCGGGCAATACAAAGCCGTTGCTGCTGCTCAAGTGAAAGTTTAAGTGCCGAGGAATTGAGCCTATCTTTAAGCTCATCCCACAATAATACCTCTTTTAAATATCCTTCGACTATGTCCGGTAGTTTATCCTTACCGGTTTTATTATGAATTCTTAAACCAAAAACAATGTTTTCAAATATTGTAAGCGGAAATGGATTGGGTCTCTGAAAAACCATCCCGACTTTCTTACGCAACTGAACCAGATCCATTGTTGAATGTAATATATCATGACCATCAATTAAAACATGCCCGTTAGTTCTAACCCCCTCAATAAGATCATTCATTCTATTGAAAACACGCAGCAACGTAGATTTACCACAGCCAGAAGGACCAATAATCGCAGTAATTTTCTTTTCCGCTATGGTAACATTTATATTTTTAAGCGCTGGGAAATCACCATACCATAAGTTCAAATTATTTACGGTAATTTTCTTATCTCTGCTCATCTGCGGTTTTAAATCCGTGACCATCTGTGTTAGCCAAATCTCCCTGAAATGTATCCTTCTGTGCGTTCATCAGAAGGAGAAGTAAAAATCTTAGCTGTCTTATTCATCTCAATAAGTTCACCCATTAAGAAGAAGGCTGTCCTGTCTCCCACCCGGGCCGCCTGTTTGGTATTATTAGTTACTAAAATAATCGTATATTTTTTCTTTAACTTCATCATCGCTTCTTCAACTTTAGCGGTGGAAATAGGATCTAGCCCTGAACAGGGTTCATCAAAGAGTATCACTTCAGGCTCAACAGCTAATGCCCTGGCAATGCAAAGTCTTTGTTGTTGTCCACCTGAGAGTTTCATTGCCGGCTGACTCAGCCGGTCTTTTACTTCATCCCAAAGATAGGCTGCGATTAAGGACT
Organism: Candidatus Omnitrophota bacterium; assembly: GCA_043821285.1. Taxonomy (GTDB): domain Bacteria; phylum Omnitrophota; class Gorgyraeia; order B26-G9; family JBDRCZ01; genus JBDRCZ01. Next base: position 4,186 of record JBDRCZ010000114.1, read on the forward strand.
CTTCCGCCATTTCTAATAATACTTGTTTGTTATTTATCCCATACCTTCTGGGACCATAAGCAATATTATCAAAGATGGATAAGGGTAAAGGAACTGGCAAGGCAAAAACCATGCCCATTCTTTTTCTCAATAATCCCTCATCAACATCGCTTTTATAAATATCTATTCCGTCTAAATAGACCGAACCTTTTACCTTCGCCCTGGGGTTTAACTCATTTAATCTATTCAGCGACCTCAGGAAAGATGTTTTACCGCTGTTGGCCGGACCAATTATACTTAATATCTCGTTTTTGATTACCTTAATATCAAGGGACTTCAGGGCATGGACATCACCAAACCATATATTCAAACCATTTGTTTCAATCTTTACAGTATCTACCACTTCTTTTTTCTCCTAAAGTGTGCCCGAACAATTATCGCAATTAAATTCAAAAAGAGAACCAAAAAAACTAATACCAGCGCTGTACCATAACGAATCTCTAATTTTACATTAGGCACTTGCGTTGAGATAACATAGAGATGATACGGCAAGGCCATTACCTGATCGAATATAGACTTGGGGAGTTTGGGTAAATAAAAAGCGGCCGCGGTAAATAAAATCGGCGCCGTCTCTCCGGCGGCTCTGCCAATTCCTAAGATCGTGCCGGTAAGTATTCCCGGTAAGGCATGCGGCAGGACCGCATGGCGGATTGTCTGCCATCGGCTTGCTCCTAAGGCAAGGCTGACCTCGCGGAAAGCTAAAGGTACGCTTTCTAATGCTTCTTTAGCGGTCGTGATAATCACCGGAAGGATCATAATCGCCAAGGTTAAAGACCCCGCCAATATGGAAGCCCCAAATTTCAGAAAAATAACAAATAGACCTAAGCCAAATAAACCATATACTACCGATGGAACACCGGCTAAATTAATTATCGCCAATTTTATCAACCGGGTAAGCATATTTTCTTTAGCAAATTCTGTAAGATAAATTGCGGAAAGTATACCGACGGGTAATGCGAGTATTATCGTGCCCAGTACCAAATACAAAGTTCCTACAATGGCCGGCCATATCCCGCCTTCTCTCATCCCCATACGCGGTGCGGAAGTTAAAAATTCCCATGAAATGGCACCTATGCCGTTTTTGATAATAATGACAATAATAAGGGCAGCGGGAATAATTACCAAAAGATTAGCCAAAAATAGAAAAGAAAAAGCTATCCTCTGGGTATTTTTATAATTCAATCTTATCTCCCTGCCTGCCGGCCAGGCAAGCTTTCACGATGCAAGAAGTAATCCGCAACAAGATTTACGATAAATGTAATAACAAACAGAACGATGCCAATAGTAAATAATGCAAAATAGTGATCACTTCCCTGAACTGTCTCTCCCATCTCCGCAGCAATAGTAGCAGTTAAAGTGCGCACTGGCTGCACGATGCTGGTAGGGATCCTGGCCGCATTGCCTGTAACCATCATAACCGCCATGGTTTCGCCAATTACCCGGCCAATCCCAAGCATTATACTCGCGACAATACCGGATGATGCTGCCGGTACAATTACCCGGTATATTGCCTGCCAATGCGTTGCCCCTAATGCCAGGGCCGCTTCTTTATATCTCTTGGGAACGGAAGTTATCGCATCTTCGGCAATACTTACAATGGTCGGCATTGCCATAAAAGCAAGAATTATCGCGCCAGTAAGCGCGGTCAAGCCGGTTGGCAAACTAAACATCTTTTTGACAAATGGCACCAATATCATTATTCCAATAAAGCCAATGACAACGCTGGGAATTGCGGCTAAAAGTTCAACACCGGATTTCAAAAATTCTTTTATTTTGGGAGATGCCACCTCAGAAATATACACCGCAGAGGCTATTCCTAAAGGAACGGAGATTACCGCTGCGCCAAGGGTTACTAAAAGTGAGCCTAAGATAAGCGGAAGAATGCCAAATTTTGGCGGCTCAGAGATAGGATACCATTCTTTTCCCAACAAAACACTGCCTAAAGAGGTTGTCTTAAATACGGAGAAACCTTCCTTGACGAGAAAAAGGAAGATTAATCCGACGAAAACAATTGAAATTAATCCGCTGAGGATAATTGCTTTTTCAATGAAAAATTCAAATATTTTACTTCTTGTCCATTTTTTTCTCAGCATAGTTACCTTAAACTTGAGTATTACCGCTAGCTTGATAGAGGGTAACATGTTTTTGTTTTTTGCATCCGCATGGGCGGATGACCGGAAAATGATTGCATTTTCCGTGTATGAATATACCCCGTCTCAAGAGACAGAAGAGATTCATCAAATATCTTTATTCTTTAACCGCCTTAACCGGAACAAAATCTATATCAAGGACTATTTTCTGCCCTTGATCACTTAGAACAAAATCTAAAAATTCCTTTACTAATTTCCTGGGTTCACCATTAGTGTACATAAATAATGGCCTTGAAACTGCATATTTTCCCTCTATAACATTCTTTATCGTGGGTAAAATATAAGGACTATTATTGTCTTTAGCTACCGCCACTGCCTTTTGGCTGCGGCTGATGTAACCCATACCATAGTAACCTACGGCTTGAGGATTTCCCGCGACCTCATCAGCAATTGCCTGTGAAGAAGGCATAAGTAATGCTGAGTGTGCAAATTCATCCTTATTTTCTGGATTACTTTTTCTAAGAACGTGCTCTTTAAAATAGACGTGTGTGCCTGAGTTTACTTCTCTGGATAGAATTACTATTTTGGAATCTTTGCCCCCAAGTTCTTTCCAATTTTTTATTTTGCCGGTAAAGATATCCGATAGCTGATCAATAGTTAGTTTATCCACAGGATTTGCCGGGTGCACGACAACTGCTAATCCATCTAAAGCAACGGTAAACTCTACCGGATTTATACCTTTATTGCGTGCCAATTCTATTTCTTTTTGTTTCATCTTACGCGAGCACTCAGCAATATCACATGTCTTGTTTAAAAGCGATGCGATCCCTGTTCCGGAACCTCCTCCGGTAACAGCGATAAATGCTTCGGGGCGTTTCTTCATAAAATTTTCCGCCCAGGACTGTACCAGATTAACCATGGTATCTGATCCCTTTATTTGAATCATATCTTGCGAATAGCTATTTTTTACTAAAAATAATAACGTAACAATTATTGTTAAAAGATACAGAAATTTTCTCATTTTATTTCTACTCCTTTCTAATTTTACCCACTCTCTTTTTAAAGATAGAAAAAGCTTTACCTCAACTTGTCCTGTTCAAGCTCCCCTTTTGACTTAATAACTTCATTTACCTGCACGGTAACAATAATGCCTACTCCTGGCCTAGTAAAATCTATATTTTCTTCGATAAGCAGGGCTTTAAATTTACTAAAAATTTTCTCGTCATCCAACACCGTTAATATGGTCTTATTTATCGTTTTACCTTCTCCCATTAGTTGTCTTAATCCAGCGAATATCGGAACTTCGTAGGCTAGATAATGTCCAATCCCTTCACTATCTGAAATAGTCGCTCCGCTGATACCTGCTTCAACAAGTAGCGATATTAATTTTTCAAGATAATCTTCTTTATTAAGAATAATGATTAAGAGTTTCATCTTCTCCCCCTCTTCAAATTATCAGATCTTATTTTGCTTTCCCAATTTCACCCGCTTGCTTTATCGCAAACTTAGTTGTAATCGGCCCGATTATTTCAAAAACAATCGTCGTGGCGGCGATGGTATTTATTACCAGCACCGCTAAATCCTTTCCTGTTTGTCCTAACATTGAAAAATCCCGTGTAGCCATAATCGCCAGCCCAATGGCTACGCCAGCCTGAGACAATATGCCCAATCCTAAATATTTACGGAGCATAGGATCCGCCTTTGAAACCACCGCACCAAAGAAAGCACCACCGACCAATCCTAAGCTCCGACAAATGATATATATTATACCTAATAATCCCATCGCCGGAAGAAGGGAAATTTGTAAATGTGCGCCGGCAATAACAAAAAAGATCGTGTATATCGGTAATGAAATAAAGTTGATTGTTTCAACTGACCTGCGATTGGCATATAAATAAAGATTTGCAAATACCATTCCCAGGCTCAAATTAGCTAAAATAAGAGAAAAATGAAAATAATTCGATAAACCTGAACAGATCATAACCGCGGCGAGAGAAATCGATAGTGTCTCTTTTTTACTATGTATTTTTCGTACAATATACCCCAGAATAAGACCAAACAGCCCGCCTAATATTACCGCGCCAACAATTTCGACGATCGGGCCTTTTATTATATGTAAAATGGACTCCGTAGACCCGGTTATTGATATCTTCGCCAGCGCTGCCGCAAAAGCATAAATCATAATTGCTAAACCATCGTCCAAGCCAACTACCGCGTATAAAGCATCAGTCAGCGGGCCTTTTGCCTTATACTCTTGTAATACTACCGCTGTCCCGGCCGGGGCACTCGCAGGTGCCATCGCGCCAAATACCAATGCCAGATATAGCTTATGAGTCAACAGATAAACTCCGGCGAATACTAATGCAAACGCCCCGAAAGATTCAGAAAAAATGATTGTGACGATGCCTTTTCCCATTTTTCGCAATGTACTCAGACGCATTTCACTACCAATGATAAATGCGACGAGACCCAGGGCTAAATCATTAAATATGCCCATGTTCTCTAATAATTCCAGGTTAAGAATATTAAAGAAAGAGGGCCCCATAAGTAACCCGGCAATAAGATACCCGACAACCGCAGGAAATTTTAAACGGTTGCTTATTCTCCCGCCGATAAAACCACAGCCGAGCATCAGTCCGGCAAAAAACAAAACTCCCATAATTCGAAAATCCTTTTAACTAACGTTCAACTCTTTTAAATATCTCTATGATTTCTTTTGGTGCAGAGGCATTCAATAACTGTTCTCTGAAAGATTCTTTATCTAATCGTCTGGTAAGAGCAGATAGAATTTTTAAATAACTGTGTAGTTCTTTTTCTTTCGGGGTTCCCATTAAAAATATCAATTTAACCGGCTTTTTATCTAATGCGCCAAATTCCAGTCCAGCGGTAACCCTCCCGAACGCAATAACAAAGTCTTTTACCGCATCGGTACGGGCATGCGGAATAGCAATGTCGTGCCCGATGCCGGTCGTATTTAGCGCTTCTCTCTCAAAAACATCCTTAATAAATCCCTGATAATCTGATACGGCCTTTGCCTCCCGCAATAAAGCCGCCAATTTTTTTATAGCGTCTTCCTTACTGGACGCGGGCAAATTTAAATCCATCTGACTTTCTTTAAGATAATCTGTTACTTTCATTTTTAATTCCTCCTTTTACATTTCTAAATAGTCTCGCTTATTATGCATTACAATTACCAACATAATTGATTATCCTCAAACAGTCTCAAAATTGCTGGAATATCTGTTGATAATAAGTATGCATTGTCCTTAGGGATTTGACCGTAACAACGGTCAAATAATAACTCAGCATAATAATAATGATTGTTAGCGTTATCTTGCTTTTTTGGCTAAAACGCGGATTAAGCCATAATAACGGCAATGCCAGCGGCCCAATGCAGAGAAAAATAATTATCAACCAATGTGTTCTAAAATACCACTTTTCTTGCTGCTTTTTAACAAGAAACTCCCGGCAATGCTTGCATTTTATTGCGTCATCCTGTATTTCCTCAGCACAATAAGGACACTTCTTCATGACTGCTCCTAAATTTACCCGCTTGTTCTTATATTGAATCTTTCATGCTCCAGTAAGATTTTTATTATTTCATCTTTTGAAGTTGCGGTCATAAACTTTTTAAATACGTGTTTGCCTTTAAGCAGTTTGGCGATCTTTGACAAAAGTCTTAAATGTAAAATCACATCCGGAGCGCAAACCATAAAAAACAGATGTACTTTTTTCTGATCGGGAGATAAAAATTCTATTCCCTTTATCGAACGGGCAATAATTACGCCTGGCCGGTTAAATAATTCATCGCTGGGATTACGCGGATGAGGAATAGCAATACCATTTCCAACTGCCGTACTTAACATCGCTTCTCGTTTTTGTAACTGTTTAAATACTTCTTCCGATGAACTAGTTATCCCTGAAGCCTGCGCAATATTCGTTAATTCATAAAGTAAACTGTCTCGAGTTTCAGATTTCAAAGCCATATTGATGTAAGGCTGTTCTACTAACCGTGACAACGACATAAGATCACTGGCACTGACAAGCTTACTAAAATCATCAGTTGAAGATTTACCTATTTTATTTTGTAAATATTCATCAAGTGCTGAAAGATAAAAGCGCCATTGATTAGCAATCTTGAATCCAGGCAACTCACCTGACTGCGCCATCCTTAGTATGGTCTTTTGATTCAGCTTTAGATATTTCGATAGCTCTTGTGTCGTTAAAACAGGATTTTCCTTCATATTATACCTCATATTAACTCATTTTAGCTCATACTAACTCAAAACACCTTATACATCCTGTTAGTTTATCTCTTTTTATATAACGTGTCAAGCGAAAACTTAAAAGGGTAAAAGCTAACTTTTTACAGAAAAAGCCGGCTTAAAAATAGCTTTCCCATCCAGCCCTCTCCCGATGATATACTGCAAAGCTCCTGGATAATCTAATCGTGCTTGTCTTGGCATCCAATATATTATTAATTCCTTCTTCTTTTACTCTATTGACTTCGGAAAACAAGTCTTGGATAGGAATGCAGATAATGACGGCAGGTGTAAAGGAGTAGAACGGACATACACTGTAGATATATAAAAGCTCAGTGATTCGTAATGTTATTCTCCTTCATACATCCGTGTAAATTGTATGCTGAAAATATTATTCATGCCTAAGCATCCGCTCTTTCGGCTCGATCTTCCATGGATGGGCAGTAACAATAACCGCAGCAAATAAGGTATAAATTAACCAGTCCCGGCCAATGACAATTATCGAAATCCATGGATATCCCGCATATGGCTTTAAAAACTCTTCAGTTAAAGAAGAAGCTAATAAGATAATTAAAATCACCGGGGTAATAAGCTTGACCGAAGTATCCCACCACCAGCTCTTTAAATTAGACGTGCTATAATGTATGATATGCTCCCGTAATTTGCTCGCCTTAAAAATCCATCCGACAATAATACATTCAAATATTGCTGCCAGCACCAGTCCATAATTGGTCAAAAAATGGTCAACAATATCCAGCCAGTATAGTCCGGCCTGGGTTACAAAAATAATACTGCCGAAAAAACCGGCGATGGAAAGGACGGAAACAATTATTTTACGCGAATAATGAAATTTATCAATCAACGCTGAGGTAAATGCCTCAACAATAGATATTGCGGAAGATAATCCGGCAATAACTAAAATCCCAAAAAATATCAGGCCAAATTGTTGAGAGAATGCCGGCAGCATACTGATTGCCTTAGGATATGCGACAAACGCCAGACCAATGGATTGGCTGACTACCTCTTGAATGTTTTGTGACGTTGAATGTGCCATGTAACCCAAAACCGAAAATACGCCAAATCCGGCAAATACCGAAAACAAACAATTGATAATGCATATGGAAAATGCGTCTTTTACAATCTGACTTTTTTTCGGGAGATATGAAGCATATGCAATCATTATGCCAAACCCCAGGCTTAAGGTAAAAAATATCTGGCTGAATGCATCCATCCATACTTTAATATCTTTCAATCGCTCAAACTGCGGGGTTAAATATACCAGAATTCCCTGCTTCGCCCCTGGCAGCCAAATGCTCCAGAGTACAATTATTGCAGTTAAGAAAAAAAGCATGGGCATAAAAATCTTATTTGCCCGCTCCAGTCCCTTTTGTACCCCAACAAAGACAATAATCCAACTTAAGAACCAGACGAGCATTAAAGAAAACAATATCGGCGCCCGGACGTTACCCAGGTCAAATGGACCTTTACTGACCATGAGAAATTTATTAAAGAAAAAATCATTGGGGTTCTCCCCCCAAGTTGCATTAAATGCATAAAAAAAGTAATTTACGCACCAGGCAATAACCCCGGAATAATAAAGCACAATCCCAAACATTACAAAGATTACCTGCCACCAGCCTACCCATTCCCATTTTTTCGATATACTGGCAAAGCTTGCCGGCGACGACCCGCGCATCTTATGTCCCAGTCCGATCTCTAATATCATCAGCGGCACCCCGACAATAAACAGAGCAATAAAATAAGGAATAAGAAATGCCCCGCCGCCGTTTTTATAACAAAGATAGGGAAATCGCCAAATATTCCCTAATCCAACAGCCGAACCCACCGCGGCCAGCAAAAAACCAATATGTGTTTTCCACTGCGGACGATGATGTACAAACACATCTTTTTCCATCCCTACCCCTTTGTATTCTTTTTTTACCACCAATTACACTAATTTTCACGAATAGTTAATTAATAATTTTTCATCAGAAGGTCTTGGGGAGCTGTTAAATAAGCTTCAAAACATGCTCCGAATATCTTATAAAGTCTCATCTTTGAACAATAAATCTTTTTCTATCCGCAAAGCGGATAAATGTTTATTTTGGCGCAGCAAAAATAAACATAAAACTTAAGCCATTCCAGATAAGATGGGCAATTACCGAGGGCAAAATACTTTTGTTTTTCTCATATAAATATGCAAATACTATTCCCATAAACATTATTGGTAAAAAAACCGCAAGTTGATAATGCATCATTGCAAAAAATATTGCACTGATGACCATGGCCATTTTCATTCCGCAATACCGTTTTAATCCTTGATAAAAAAACCCGCGGAATATTATCTCTTCTGCCACCGGCGCCACACAAACAACGACTAATAATATTGGCAGTGCCTGTTTTAGTGTGCTCACCTGAGAGATTATCTGGCTTATTGCCTGCTGCGGCAATTCATTACCCGATAAACTAAAATATACATTGTAATAAATAATCGAAAAGCCCATCAGCACAATAACCGCAAGTATTGCCTGACGAATACTTTTTGCCAAATTAACCGGGACGATTCCCAAAACACCTGCGGATTTTCTGACCCCTAACTTTAGAAAATTAAAAATTATCATTATTATTACAAAATTCGCAATAACCTGAGTAGACAAGACCGCAAGCACTGAACGGCTTGAGATATTCGTTGAGGGTGAAAAAATTAAAAACCAATTATTATATAAAAATTTCCCAACAGCCATCCCGATAATAACCGGCAAAATAAATAAAGCAATGGTGATAAAAAAAAGCTCCCGTCCTCCCCAGTTTATATTCTGTTCGCTGTGTTTATCGGCTTTATTTTTTTTACCGGCAAGAAAAACGATAAAGAATAGTCCCCCGGCAAATAATAAAAATATGAAAAAAATAGATAACAAAAAAGCTGGTACCGTCCAGATAAACGGTCCGGCTTCTTTCAACGTGTTAATCATCTGGTCGTTATTTCCCTCTGCCCCATAGGCCACGGCCAGAAGAAAATTTAAGTAATAATCAGGATCATATTTTTGTGCCTGTTCTAATATTTGCACCACCCGCCCGTATTTGCCATTATGAAAATAGCGCTTTGATATATTAACATAAAAAATTTTCTCCTCTGGAGAAAGTTCTAAGGCCTTTTCATATTCTTTAATTGCTTCCTTATTTTGCCGTAATCTTTCATAAGCCAGCGCAAGATAATAATGCCCCCAGGCATCTTCCGCATCAATTTCAACAAATTCAGCTAATATATCTTTTGCCAGGCCATATTCTTCCTGTTTTAAGTAAATATATCCTACCCATTTTAAAACCGCCAGCTTCGTTGGCTCTTCGTTTCTGATAAAATTAAACTCGGCAAGTGCCCGGTTAATATCTTGATTGTGAAAATAGGCCTCGGCCAGGGTAAAACGCGCGTCAAAATTAAGGGGGGACATGACTAATGCCCGTTTACTTTTATCAATTGCTTCCGGATACCGTTTTTGTTTAATTAACGTAATTGCCGATTTATGGTAAAGAGCGGAAACCTCCGGTCTTAATTTTATTGCCTGATTATAAAACTCTTCAGCATGCACAAAATCATCCATTTCCCGGCAGACGTCTGCGGCCCCTGTTAATGCCTGCCAATGGTCGGGGTTAAGTTCGATTGTTTTTTTATACGCTTCCAATGCCCGGGAATATAATGTATTTTCTTCTAACGCCCGGCCTAAGTCATAATATAAATCCGGATCATCAGGATCTATTTTAATCGCCTTTTTATATTCCACGATTGCTTCATCATACATCTCTTGTACATAATATTCCTCTGCCTGGTTTTTGTATTCCTTAATCTGCGAACTGCTTTCCGAAGCAAAACCTGGCCGGTTAAAAAAGACAATCAGGATAAATATCCATAAATAGTTTTTATGCATTAGTATTTCACCTGAACTAAACATAATCCTTTTGCCGCAGCTGTCGGCCCGGCATAAGTTCGGTCCCTCTTTTCTAAAATCGCTTTTACTCTTCCTCCGGGAAATTTCCCCCGGCCAACTTCTATTAACGTTCCCACGATATTCCTAACCATGTTATATAAAAATCCGGTTGCTTCAATATCAATATAAATAAAATCGTCTTTCTTGCTTATATTTAGCATTTTTATGTTTGTCTCTGATTTTCTATCCTTTTTCCGCCATGCTCGATCCGCCGCCTGAAAAGATTTAAAATTATGCCTGCCGAGCAGACATTTTGCCTCTTTTTGCATTTTTACTACATCAAGGGGATATTTAAGATATATATAGTAATCTCTGGAGATTGCCCGGGGGGTAGAACTATTTAATATGGTATAGCGATAAATTTTACTTCTCACAGTGAAACGCGCATGAAACTCTAAGCCTACATCTTCAGCTTTTTTGATTACAATGTCTGGGGGAAGTAGAGAATTCAGTGCCTGCTGTAACTTAGAAGTAAGAATGCTTGATTTCGTTTTAAAATTTGCCACCTGACCCAAAGCATGTACCCCGCGGTCAGTTCTGCCTGAGCCAATAATATTTACTTTCTCCTGTAAAATTTCCCGTAATACTTTTTCAATTGTCCCCTGAATCGTCTTTAGATTTTTTTTTTGCGTCTGCCAGCCCATGTAATTTGTACCGTCATATTCTATTACCAGCCTTATGTTGCGCATAACATTGCATATTCCTTACGATAAAACTGCCTTCTGTCCAAAACACCAATGCTTCTAATAAGAAATTAAAATTTTTGCAGATTATTATTTTAGCCACGGATTTTTAATAAACAAATCGTTTGAATTCTATTTCTCCCCTTCCAAAATTTATCCGTAAACCCACTGCGGTCTCTCTTGCTTTTTATTAATTTAATATTTGTGCTTCGTTTTTCTTATCCGTGTTCAATCCGTGGCGTTGTTTTTATAGGGCTAACTATCTGTGTAATCTGTGGTTAAGACTTATTCCTTTAATTCCGTGCAGCCGCGGTTCTGTGGTTGCATTTCGCTTTTCCATAACAGAAGGGTTACCCTGCGGCAAACCCATTGTAAATCAACAAGATAAATAATTGTCTTTGTCTCAATTTATTCTTACGAGCTTCATCTTTACCAAAGCCTCTGCAATCTGCACGGCATTAGTGGCCGCACCTTTTCTTAAATTATCCGCAACCACCCAGAGCCACATGCCGCCTTTAATATAAGGATCCCGGCGAATTCTGCCAATATAAACTTGATCATCATTCGCCGCATTTAAAGGAACAGGATATTTACCTTCAGTAATATTATCAATAAGTACCAGCCCGGGGGCATCCGTTATAATCTGGCGCACTTCTTCAACCGGCAGTTCTTTTTTTGTCTCAATATATACGGCCTCAGCATGCCCAACAGTAACCGGCACACGTACACAGGTTGCGGAAATCTTTATTTTATCGGTATGCATAATCTTATGCGTCTCATGCACCATCTTCCATTCCTCTGAGGTATAATCATCTTCGCCAAAGCCGCCAATATGCGGAATAACATTAAAGGCAATCTGACCCGGCAGTGCCAGTGGGGTAGAATAAGACAAGTCTAAGGCAATATTTTCAATCCCGGCCTTTTGGTTTTCTACTATTCTATTTGTCTCATTAAAAAGCTGCGTTACGGCTGCGCGTCCCGCACCTGAGGCAGATTGAAAGGTGGTTACAATAATGCGTTTGATTTTTGTTCTTTTATGAATCGGGAAAATAGCTGCTACCATCTGAATAGTTGAACAATTTGGATTAGCAATAATACCCTTATGATTTTTCAAATCCTTCTTATTTATCTCCGGAACTACTAAAGGCACATCTTCCTGCATTCTAAAATCAGCGCCATTATCAATAACTATACATCCCCTTTTCACGGCCTCGGCTGCATAAGTAACCGCGGCCCCTTTTTCGCCTTCTGTACCGGCAAATAAAGCAATATCTACATTCTCAAAACTTTCGGGTGTTATTGCTTTAACCTGATAAAGAGCACCATCTACAGTTATATCTCTTTCACTGCGTGCCAGCACCGAAAGTTTCTCAATAGGAAACTTGCGGTATTTTAGCACCTTAAGCATTTCTTCCCCCACAGCCCCTACACCAACCACACAGACATTATATTTACGTTTTTTCATACTCCCCCCATAGCAATTTCGCTAAATTCCAAATGTCCCGCCACAAAGCGTTGGCGGACAAGCAAATCACAAAATCCAAATGAATCTCTTAATAACTTAAACTTTAAAATTCCTGTAATTTGTAAATACTAATCTCAAATGTTCCAATTCTTTAAACAAAAATATCTTTGTTCGCAGGTTATCTATTTTTAATTTAAAATATTCGAATTTTGAAACTGTTTAGGATTTTGATATTCGTGCTTAGAATTTTATTCTCTTCCCTTAACCGTTCCGTATTATTAAATGTTCAATTTGTCATTTTTTTGTTAAATGATTCATTTGGATTTTGACATTTGTCATTTGAGATTCAACCCTTGAGCTACGAGATCCCCCACTTCAGTGGTAGAATATCCCATTTTACCGGCACCCAAGGTTTTTAGCTTTGTACGCACCACTGCAATTACCGAGTTTTCCACCATTTTTGCTGCTTTTTCTTCTCCTAATACCTCAAGCATCATACTCAGCGCACATATTGCCGCCAAAGGATTTATTACATTTTTGCCGGTATATTTCGGTGCTGAGCCGCCGATTGGTTCAAACATAGCTACTCCCTGCGGATTAATGTTTGCCCCGGCAGCAATCCCCATACCTCCTTGGATCATTGCTCCGAGGTCGGTAATAATATCCCCAAACATATTATCCGTGACAATCACATCAAACCATTCCGGATTTTTCACAAACCACATTGTCGTCGCATCCACATGCGCGTAATCTGTTTTTATATCTTTATATTCCTTGGCCACCTGATCAAACGTCCTCTGCCAAAGATCCCAGGCATAAGTTAAAACATTTGTCTTACCGCAGAGGGTAAGCTGCTTACGTTTATTTCGTTTGCGGGTATATTCAAAAGCAAACCTAATACAGCGCTCCACACCACCGCGGGTATTATAAGAGGTCTGTATGGCCACTTCATCTTTTGTATCTTTATTTTTAAACTCCCCCATTCCTTTATACAACCCTTCTGAATTTTCCCGCACAACCACAAAGTCAACATCTTCCGGACGCTTATCTTTCACCGGACAAAAGCGTGCATCATAGAGTCTAACCGGCCGCAGATTTATATACTGGTCAAGCTGAAAACGGATTTTAAGCAATATCCCCTGTTCTAAAATACCGGGCTTAACATCCGGATGCCCAATTGCCCCCAGATAAATCGCATCAAATTTTTTTAAATCGAGTATAGCACTATCCGGCACTAATTCATGGGTACGCAGATAACGTTCTCCGCCAAAGTCAAAATGCTCGGTTTCATATTTAAAACCACATTTTGTACTTACCGCCTCAAGCACCTTAAGCCCTTCTCTTACCACCTCCGGCCCAGTCCCATCACCCCCAACCACCGCTATTTTATACATACCTCTCCTTCCTTCTTTAACAAGAGAATGTCAAAATCCAGACTAAAGAATGACAAATTCCAAATGACAAAACTCAAATAAATCTTTAAATATTCTAATCCTCAAAAGAAAAAAATAACTGCTGTTTTTTCATTTGCCTACGCACCATGTCATCTGGCGGGTCATTTTTTTATTTAATGATTCATTTGTCATTATCTTTTCGCTCTACAACATCTACCTCTAATCCACTTCATCAACCCGCCGCTATTTATCAGCTCCTGCATAAACGGCGGATAGGCTAAAGCAGAATAATTTTTATTTTGGGAAATATTCATAATTCTGCCTTGCCCAAGGTCAATTTCTAAAACATCCCCCTTTTTAATCTCGCGGGATTTTTTACATTCTAATATTGGCAGGCCGATATTTATTGCATTACGGTAAAAAATCCTGGCAAAACTTTCCGCAATCACACAACTTACCCCGGCCGCCTTTATAGAAAGCGGGGCATGTTCGCGGGAAGAACCGCAGCCAAAATTTTTATTCGCAGCAATTATATCCCCCTTTTTAACAGACTTGGCAAAATCAGGGTCAATATCCTCCATACAGTGTTTTGCCAGTTCAGCAGCTTCTGAAGTATTCAAATACCGCGCAGGAATTATTTCATCGGTATTTACATTACTGCCATATTTATATACTTTTCCTTTAAGTACCATAATGAATCTCCCCGGCGGCAAAGCCGCAGTATATTTTCATATAAGTATATCTTATTTTAACATACAATGTCAAAATTAAAATAAAAAATCCAGTTTCAGAAGCATACCTTCTTTCAGAAAAAAAAGTATGCCTTCCAATTCTGGACCCTCTCAATCCATTATCCGCGTTATCTTTTATTTTTTTGTTTTCGTGTATTTCGTGGTTATTAGTCATTAGCTTTTATTTCTCATGTAATACTCAATCAGGCTATGTCCAATTCACGTTTCTATCTGCTATCTTAGATTGCTTCTTCTAATAATACTAACGTATTTTCTAATTGAATTTCATGCACCGCCGGTACTTTCTGACCATCGCCAGCTTTACCTGTAGAGAAAATAGCTGGTTCAGATACCCCCCCCCACCTTGAGTTTGATTTTT
>JBDRCZ010000115.1:0-61029 GCA_043821285.1 Candidatus Omnitrophota bacterium
GCTTTCTTTAAGCCGTCTTAAGAATTGCAGCAGGCTAAAGTGGTTATTTCCGTTATTATGCAGCCGCGGCTCATGTATTTTGTTAAGAAAATGCCATGAGAGCATCCGCCAGATAAATGCAAAACTAAATAAAAGCGCAAACCCTCCAAACACATTGATCTTTTTCATAAGATAAAGAAAAAATCCCGCCATAACCATAGCTCCAGCTGTCACAAAACCCAGCGTTCTGTTCCGCCAGCCAAAGTACTGACCTCTTTTGTCTTTATGCACCAAATCCGACATTAAGCTTCCCCATGCCGGATTGGCCAAAGCGCCGCAGCAAGTGAATAATACCACGATGGTGATAAATATAGTTGGAGAATGCTGTTTAAAGAGCGCCACCGCAATCATGGGAATAAACATCATTGACTGTAAAAACACAAAGATAGTAATTATCTTCTTGCGGGAATTAATCCGCTCAACGATGTCCGCGCTTTTCAACTGAACCAAAGAAGCGATAAGATTAGGAAAGGCACTCAGGAATCCCACATGCCGCACCGTCCCCCCCAACAGAAGTAAAAAGGGAGTAAAATACTCCTGGGTAAAGCCAGTCATCGCACTGGCAAATACCCCCTCCTTGAAGGATACCTTTAAACTTTTTTTCACTTTAGCGTCATTTGTGTTCATTGTCTCTAAAAATATCAGCCAAGAACTGTACTATCAGCCTCTCATGATTAAGAAAGAAATATAGCCAATGTATAAAACAATAAAAATAATACCTTCCCATCTATCCAGTTTATGCTTTTTGCCGGTGAACATACAAAGAAAAAGAAGCATTGAGGCAAGTATCGCCATTCCCGCATCAATATTTAACTCCTTACGGAATGGCAAAGGTTTAATAATTGCGCTTATGCCAAGAATAAAAAAGATATTAAAAATATTTGAACCGACAATATTGCCTATGGCAATTTCTGCATTTTTCTTATATGCGGCAACCGCTGATGTCGCTAATTCCGGCAAGGAGGTGCCGGCAGCTACAATAGTAAGCCCGACAAGCGACTGGCTTACCCCTAACTTTTGCGCAAGATACACCGCCCTGTCAACAACCAGGTTAGCGCCCAGAAATAACCCTCCCAAACCAAGTATAATTTTAAACAGAACTTTTCGCAGCCGATACTCTGTTTTATTCACATATTTATTTATGCCCGTAATATCCCTGGCGATGCTCGCTGTATAATAGAGAAATATAATAAAAAATGCGATAAAGATAATGCCATCAATACGGGTTAACGTCGAAAACCCTACTCCGTCAAAAAATGCATCATTTGCCAAAACTCCCACCAGAACTGCGGCTAAGAGACTCAAAGGGATCTCCTTCCATACAGTTCCTTTTGTAACAGCCATGGGATAAACTACTGCCGCTATGCCGAGGATAAGTAAAATATTAGATATATTGCTGCCTAAAACATTTCCTATTGCGATATCAGTGTTACATTGGAAACTTGCAAAAATGTTCACGAACAATTCCGGCAATGACGTGCCAAAGGCAACAACAGTAAGTCCCACGGTTAAGTCAGAAACGCTTAACTTACGCGCCAAGGATGAGGCGCCATCAACAAAATCGCCAGCTCCTTTGATAAGGAAAACAAAACCCATAATCAGCAATATATAGGGCAACATACCTATTATTCGTTTTCTACATCCTCAAGATACGCTGTGATGTAAATTCCTTTTGTAAGAGGCGGTTGTTTTCAGCTGCGGAATATCTCTTCCCCCACTTCTCGCCAATCCTAGTAATAAAAACATCTGTACCAAAAATAAGAATATATTATGTTCGTTTAAACAATGCATTCTTTACTCTCGTTTTGTCCTCGTATTGTTGGATACAGGGGGCCCCTCAATACACAACCTGATGTTACGAGTGCTAATATTTACAATGGTTAAATGGGGCGGTAAATCTATGTCGGAGGCAGTAATTGCCGCCTCATAATAGCTATTATCCAATTTATTTAAATCCTCTAAATGAAATAATTTTAAAACTAAGTTGATATCACTGACACCCACAAAATAGAAATCCCTTCTGCGAGCAGAAAGAATTATCTTAATTTCATCCGGTTTAGTTTTTTTCACTATAAAATCGCTGGCTAAGCCGGTATGCTGAACCGGGATATCAAAGCTCTTATAGACGATAACCGATTCATGAACAAAAATAAACCATAAAGCAAAGGCAAGAAAAAATGCTATAAACTTATCTTTCCAATTTTTAAGTATGATGTTTTTAAAATTCTGCTGCTGAAGTGTGGGGTTTGTTTCCCGGTGAAAATTTTCCAATAATTTTGTAAGCTCTTCCATGTTTTCTATCTTAGCAATTTCCCCGAGGTGCGATAAGGATACATTGCCCGTTTCCTCGGACACAACAACACAGAGAGCATCAGTGGTCTCAGATATTCCGAGCGCCGCAGCATGCCTTAACCCCTGTTCTTTTATTTTCTGCAGGTTCTTAGACAAGGGTAGATGGGCAGCAAATTCTGTTACTAAACCATTATCTATTATGACTGCGCCGTCATGGCCGGCAGAGTGTGGGTCGAAAATGCTCTTTAAGAGCGGCTCGCTTAATGTTCCGTTCAGAGAAATCCCTCCGTGAAGATACCTTGAAAGCATGTCTTTGCCTTTTACAACGATGAGCGCACCTCTTTTCTCATGTCCTAAATGAAAAACAGTATTCATGATAATTTCCGTCTGCCTCGAAATAGCCTGCGAAACTCCCTGCTTTTTTAAAGCAGGCTTTAAACTTACAAGCGCTATGTTTTCAAAAAACCGCTTGATTTCATCCTGAAAAATAACCACCACCACAACAATAATCGCCGCAAAAAAAGCCTGAAGCGCAGATGAAACAAGTTGTAACTTTAGCCCCTTAGATAGTAAAAGGGCAATGCCGGTGATAATAATACCCCGAATGACCATTACGGCTTTTGTTTTTCTAAACAATACAAAAAATAAATATATTATTGTCGCTGCCAGAAAAATATCAACCCAATCCATAACTGTTATCTTGTTCAAAAACTCAATCATCGATAATACACTCCCATATAAACCAGCAGCTATTGATCTCCTATCTGTTCAATTAACCTCTAATATTCTCCATGCAGCCCAGTCTATCGGAACAGCAACTACATATATCCGGACACTTGTTAAAATACGATTGGGGTCCCCCAATAGTTTCAAAGGGATACGCATGGTTATCTCTTTAGGCTTACGTTCAACCTGTATCGTTTCTAAAGGAAGGCTCCGTTTTTGGTCAAAAATTTTATGCTCAACCATTCCAAATTGAAGATGAATTTTCGGCATTTCTGAAAAAGACATATCTTTGCTATAACCAAATAAATATAATGAAACACCGGTAGACTTTCCTAAGGGACGGGATAATTTAAGCGTAAAAATGAGCACATCTTTTTCGATTCTTAAGAATTCTTCCTCTATCCCCACAAACTCTGCGCGCTCCTCATCGAGAATTTCTTCTGGTAATTCCTTTAAATACTCATCCATGGAAGAAACCAGCGGGATAGAATCTTTTTGTGACTTTAAGTTCACGATGGGAAAATCGCCATAAAGTTCGTTTGCGCGGATGAATGAAAGAAGATATTTTGCACTCGCTTTATACTGCGAGTAATGTTTTTGAATTGCCAGATAATTTTTTTCAACCTCCTCTTTTTCCAATGGCAAAATCTTCCAATCTGCTTTTGAAAGTTCTTTTTTAGAAAAATCACCTTCATTATTTTTTGCTGACACATGAGAATATCCAAACAAAAAGATAGATAGCAGACCAAATAATAAATATTTCTTAACGCTAAATTTATTTTTTTGGATTTTTCTTTTTATTTTATTCCAGCTCATTGATGGCTTTCTCCAAGATATAGGCACCAAAAAATAGACACATTTCATCGGAGCTTTCGGGTATATTTGAAGCAAATTGCGATTTTAGCAAAGCAGCTTCCTGAATTTTGTCTGCCCTGGACATTTTAAGTCAAGGATATTGGCGGCCAGACCCGGCGGCTTGCCGCGGGGAATCCTGGCACGATTTTTTAATTCTTTTCTTTCTTAAAAATGACTATCCCAAGCGGAGGTAAAATAAGAGAAATTGATTGGTACCTTCCGTAAGAAGAGACTGGTGCAGCTTCCACACCTCCTAAATTGCCGTAGCCGGCACCGCCGTATGTTTTAGCATCACTATTCAATACTTCTTTCCAGTATCCACAACCGGGAACACCTATTTTATAGTTGCTTCGCGGCTCTGGAGTGAAGTTGCATACGATAAGCAATACCTCTGCCGAAGAACGGCCCCGCCGGATAAAACTTATAATGCTTTTTTCTGTGTCGTTACAGTCTACCCATTGAAAACCTGCTGACTCAAAATCAACTTCATAGAGAGCAGGCTCGCTTCTATAAAAATGATTTAAATCCTTAACCCACTGCTTAATTCCTTGATGTTGTGGATACTGAAGAAGATGCCAATCTAAACTCTGCTCATGATTCCATTCATTCCATTGGCCAAATTCTCCGCCCATAAAAAGGAGTTTCTTACCAGGATGGGTATAGAAATATCCAAGAAGCAGGCGTAAGTTAGCGCGCTTTTGCCAATCATCTCCAGGCATCTTGGCTAAAAGAGACCCTTTGCCATAGACAACCTCATCATGAGAAAGGGATAATACAAAATTCTCGTTGAATGCATATATCATACTAAAACTAAGTTGATTATGGTGATATTTACGATAAATAGGGTCGTGCGACATGTACTCTAAGGTATCGTGCATCCACCCCATATTCCATTTCATCCCAAAACCCAGCCCGCCTAAATACTGCGGCCTTGTCACCATTGGCCAGGCAGTTGACTCTTCAGCAATCATCTGCACCTCAGGGAATGTGCTGTAAACAGCCTCATTCAATCTTCTGGTAAAACTTATCGCCTCTAAATTTTCCCGTCCGCCGTATTCATTAGGAATCCACTCACCGTCCTTTCGGGAATAATCCAAATATAACATTGAAGCTACCGCATCCACGCGTAAGCCATCTATATGATATTTATCAAGCCAGAAGAAGGCATTACTTATTAAAAAATTACGCACTTCATTCCTGCCGTAGTTAAAAATATAACTCTGCCAGTCTGGGTGAAATCCCTTTCTTATATCCGCGTGTTCATAAAGGTGCGTCCCGTCGCCATAGATTAATCCCGGCACATCAGAAGGAAAATGTGAAGGTACCCAGTCTAAAATAACTCCAATATCATTCTGATGAAGACACTCAAT
Source organism: Candidatus Omnitrophota bacterium (assembly GCA_043821285.1). Lineage (GTDB taxonomy): Bacteria > Omnitrophota > Gorgyraeia > B26-G9 > JBDRCZ01 > JBDRCZ01. The sequence continues at coordinate 5,283 of JBDRCZ010000115.1, forward strand.
TAGATACATAAAATCTTGCGGCGTTCCATACCTGCTTGTGGGAGCAAAATAACCGACAATCTGATATCCCCAAGAACCGTAGAAAGGGTGCTCCATTACCGGTAAAAACTCAACATGAGTAAATCCCATCTCTTTTAAGTAATCCACTAAATAATCTGCTAATTCTCTATAGGTAAGAACTCGATTATTTTCTTCCGGGACCCTTTGCCAAGAACCAAGGTGAATTTCATATATAGAGATAGGCGAATTCAAACGATTAAATCTCCCCCGATTTTTCATCCAGCCTTCATCACCCCAGTGGTACTTTAGGTCCCATATGCGGGAAGAAGTTTTTGGAGAAACTTCCCAGTAGAATCCATAAGGGTCTGATTTGTCTACTCGATAGTTATGGTATTTAGAAATAATATGATACTTATAAAATGTACCTTCTTTTACCCCCGGGATAAACCCTTCCCAAATACCTGAGGTATCCCACCTTGACTTTAACGGATGCCCGTTTTTATTCCAGCTATTAAAATCTCCGATTACAGAAACATATTCTGCATTGGGAACCCAAATTGCAAAATAAACGCCTTCTTTACCATCTATCGTCATTTTATGCGCACCCAACTTTTCATAAAGCCGGAAATGACTGCCTTCCTTAAAAAGATAAATATCCTGTTCGCTAAAAAGAGTCGGGCCGCAAATTACATCCCCAATATTCGCTAATTTATCAACATGTTTCTGTTTTCTCCTTATCTTCTGTGACATTTTGTTCCCCCATATTTTTCTAAGCAACCACAGACGCTATAGCGAAAAACGTTGTCGGTTACATTAGTTTTTGTATTGTGTGTCGTGTATTGTGTATTGCGTATTTTTATTGTCATCCTTTTAGTTTTTATGCGCAATACGAGTATTGTTAGCTTAGCCGTTACCGTATTGTTAACTTATTTATCTTCTGCCATACCCTTCAAAATGTATTTTAGTCCCCTTAAAGGAATAATAATCCAGTCCGGCCGATTGTTTAATTCATAACCTAGTTCATATACTGCTTTCTCTAAAAGAAAGGCTTCAAAAATAACCATAAACTCTTCTCTCTTTTTAGGAAGAAATTGTGCATCTTGTGTTGTTACAAGGTAGGAACGAAGGAAAACACTGCTTATATAGTGATACCATGCTTTGATCCATAGCTCTAAAAAATTCTTGTCTTCTTGATTAACCCATTGATGTTTTAGAAGCCCCGCATAGGCAGCATAATGAAATGAACGCACCATTCCGGCTATATCACGCAAAGGTGAACGCTTAAGCCGCCTCTCACTCAAAGGACGCTGGGGCTCGCCTTCAAAATCTATAATCACAAAATCCTTTCCGGTAAAGAGAACCTGGCCGAGATGATAGTCGCCATGTATGCGAATTTTCATTGCCGAGATCTTTTTTTCTAAAATCTTAGCCAGCCGCTTTAAAATTTCCCCTTGAGAAGCTAAGATTTCCGCAGCTTCAAGCTTTAGCTCTTTAGAACACTTATTAATGTTATCCTGCAAAAGGTGAAACACCCCTCTGGTTAAGCTCATCATGGACTGATAAACAGACCTTTGATAAAGTAATGAGAACGGCTCTGGAACAAAGTCTCCCTCATCCGATAAAGAAGAAAGTGCAAGATGCAGCTCAGCGGTTCTTCTGCCCAGAAGGCCAACCATTTCCAAGAAAAATGCGCCAATCAGATCATTTAAAAACAAATACTCCTCGGGAAAATCTTCTTCAAGAAAAAATGCAGAAATCTTGGGAATATTCTTAAGTTCAGCTTTCCTTGACAATACTCTTTCGAAAAATTTACTTACATTATCCAAAGTAAAAAGCCAGGCATCCGTGGCATTAGGCAAAAACCCTTGTAATAGGCTTACAAATAAACTTCCTCCTGCTTCCTGGCGGTATTCAATAGCTCCGGCAAAAGAAGGGATATGCCCAAAATTTACTTTTTCATTGAGCATCTTTACTATTTCTGCATCCGGGTTAAGCCCTCGCTCTAATTTTCGAAAGAGCTTTAATATAAAAGTATTCTCATAGATAATCGAAGTATTGCTCTGTTCCGTGGCAAGTACCGAAGACTTAAGGGGGAGTTTTTTTGCCCCAAGCAAATTCTTAAATTTCTTACTCGGATAAAAAATAAATTCCCCTTCTGCCGCCTTTAATTTCTTTCGCCGGGCAATCATCTCGAGGGCACTCTCTTGAAATTCCTGACTATACGCACCATCATAAAAAAATCCGTCTTCTTTATCCGTCTTTACAGAGGCAATAAGAGCCTGAGGAAACTGCTGCTGTAATAAATGCCACTTATCCCTTGAAGCAAAAAATAAAGGGAGAAGGTACATATTTGAAATACCTTCTTTATAATGGAGCTCAAGGATCAGCAAGTAATTTAAAAAGTTGTTCTCTTTAATTAGGACATGTTCAAGAATCCTGACCTTACGAATAACACGGCCTTTATCGCCAAACCAGCGGGACCTCAAAAGGTATGGAATAAGAACTTCTTGTTCAAGTGTCTCCTTTAACTCTTTTTCAAAGACATCCTTTCCACTCTCTTTGACAAAAATTCGGGGCAAAGCCGTAGGTTTTGCAGCCCGGATGACTTCTCTTTTCTTTCTCAATAAAAACCAATAATAATTATGCGGGCCTAAGGTAAGTATATATGGCGTCTTCTTAATTGGCGGAAATTGATTCCGGCTAAATACTTCCTCAGGTATAAAGCCAGCGTAGCCGGAAAGATCTATTTCCGTAACTTGAGAAAACCGCGATAAATTGATAACTACGAGGATAATTTCATCAAGGCAGCGGCGGACAAATGCGAGTATTTTTGGATTATGCGGACTTAAGAATTGAATTTCTCCTCTGCTAAAGGACTTAAAATGCTTGCGCATTACTAACACACGTTTCATCCACCAAAGAAGTGACCCTAAGTTTCGCTCCTGATTTTCAACATTGATTGCCTCATAATGATATTCCGGGTCAATAATCACTGGTAAATAAAGCTGTTGTGGATTTGCCTTAGAAAAACCCGCGTTTCTATCCGGAGACCACTGCATGGGAGTACGTACTCCATTCCGGTCACCAAGATAGTGATTATCTCCCATACCAATTTCATCACCGTAATAGATAACCGGGGTTCCCGGCAAAGAAAAAAGAAGAACATTCATAAGTTCTATCCTTCTTCTACTATTACCAAGTAACGGGGCTAAGCGTTTCCTTATTCCTAAATTAATTTTTACCCGAGGGTCTTGAGCATATACCCGGTACATATAGTCACGTTCTTCATCAGTAACCATTTCTAAAGTAAGCTCATCGTGATTACGCAAAAATAATGCCCATTGGCAGTTTTCAGGAATAGGCGGTGGAGGATCAAGAATGTCAATAATTGGAAAACGATCCTCCATTTGCAACGCAATAAACATTCTGGGCATGACCGGAAAATTAAATGCCATGTGACACTCATCCCCATTTCCGAAATACCCTGCCGCATCCTCTGACCACTGGTTAGCCTCAGCTAAAATCATTTTGTTTTTAAACTTTTTGTCTACATGTGCTCTTAATTTCTTCAAAAACACATGGGTTTCCGGTAAATTCTCACAATTGGTGTCTTCGCGTTCATATAAATAAGGTACTGCATCCAAACGCATACCGTCCACGCCCATACCTAACCAGAAATCAAGCACGCTCAATATTGCTTTATGAACTCTCGGATTATCATAATTGAGATCAGGTTGATGAGAATAAAAACGGTGCCAGTAGTAACTCGCGGCCGTGGAGTCCCATGTCCAGTTTGAACCTTCAAAATCCTTAAAGATAACCCTGGCATCCTTGTATTTTTCCGGCGTAGCACTCCAGACATAAAAATTTCTCCACGCTGATCCATGATACGCCTGCCTTGATTTCTGGAACCAAGGGTGTTGATCCGAGGTATGGTTGATAACCAGCTCGGTAATCACCCTGATCCCACGCTTATGCGCCTGCTTGAGAAAGTCTTTAAAGTCTCCTAATGTGCCGTATGTTGGATGAATAGAAAAATAATCTGCAATATCATATCCATCATCTTTAAGTGGCGAGGGATAAAAAGGCAGAAGCCATACCGCAGTAATCCCTAAACTTTTAAGGTAATCCAGCTTGCTAATTAGCCCTTTAAAATCACCAATACCGTCGTTATTACTATCACAAAATGTTTTAACGTGAAGCTCGTAAATAATTGCGTCTTTGTACCAAAGTGTATCATTTTCTGCTGGATAAACTTTTTTTGCTGGCATGTATTCCTCCCCGTCTTTCGATGCGTATTATCAAAAGTCTCGTATATTTTTAAGCATTAAGCAACCACAGATTCATTCACCACTGATTATCTCAGATTTTCCCCTTAAAATTCTTATAATTATCTGTGCAATCTGTGTAATCTGTAGTTGCTTTCAATTCTTTTATGCGATTTCTGACACTACCGTTTTTTTACATATAGTAATCAAAATCCGCTTCTTTTCTCAATCTTCTTTTGACTTTCAAAATATGAACTGGGACAATCTGGGGATTCAGTTCGACATAATTTCTCTCACCATGCCAGATATATTTATCGTCGCTTAAAAGGTCATGAACTAAATAGGTTTGCTGCGGGTCTATCTGTAATTCATTGCGGGGCACCTTAACCCAGCCTGATTGAGTATGATATGGGTCAAGATTTACCACAATAAGAATAATATTATTCAAATCCTCTGTCGCTTTGCCGTAAAAAAGCAAATACTCATTATCCACTTCATAAAACTTCAAATTCCGTGTTGTTTGTAAGGCCCTGTTCTCTTTTCGGATACGATTTAATCTGGCAATTAAATCCTGCAAATTTCCTTCCATCTCAACATCCCAGTTCTTAACTTCATACTTTTCTGAATCGCGATATTCCTCTTTACCCTCAAGAGCTTCTTTAACACAAAGTTCATATGCCGGGCCGTAGATCCCGTAACTTGAAGAAAGAGTTGCCGCAAGCACAAGCCTGATAATAAAACTTGTCCTTCCGTCATACTGCAAGAACTCCGGCAAAATATCCGGCGTATTCGGCCAGAAATTTGGTCTGAAATATTCTCTGATCTCAGTCTGAGTAAGTTCCCTAAGGTAATTAGTAATCTCTGCCTTTGTATTACGCCAGGTAAAATAAGTATACGACTGTGTAAACCCCGCCTTGGCTAATCGATACATTACTTTCGGCCTGGTAAAAGCCTCCGACAAAAATATTGTATCGGGATAATCCTTTTTAATTTCTGAAATAAGCCATTCCCAAAAGGCAAACGGTTTGGTGTGCGGGTTATCTACGCGAAATATGCGCACTCCCTTATCAATCCAAAACAGAACAATGCTTTTTAGTTCTTCCCAAAGCTTTTGCCAATTTTCCGTTTCAAAATTAAGCGGGACAATGTCTTCATATTTTTTGGGAGGATTTTCTGCGTATTGAATTGTCCCATCGGGTCTCTTCTTAAACCACTCTGGATGTTCTTTCACATAAGGATGATCCGGAGAACACTGAAAAGCAAGGTCTAAAGCTACTTCTAATCCAAATTGATCAGCCTGTTTTACGAATTCTTGAAAATCCTTCATTGTACCCAAAGATGGATCAATAGATTTATGCCCTCCAGCTTCTGAACCAATGGCCCAAGGGCTGCCCATGGATTTAGGATCAGCAGTAATGGTATTGTTCTTACCTTTTCGCTTTGTCTTTCCGATGGGATGAATAGGGGGGAAATATAAAACATCAAATCCCATTTTCCCTATGTGGGGCAAAAGAGCATGGCAGTCTTTAAAAGTTCCTTGTTTACCTGGCGCCGTTCCACATGAACGGGGAAACAATTCATACCAACTGCTAAACAATGCCTTTTGGCGGTCAACTACTACCGTAAGTTCTTTTTCAAAAGTTACCGCTAAACTTTTGTCAGAATATTTTCTAAAGATTTCTGCCCACTCATCACTCAGAGCAAGAGTAACTCCTTCAGCAAGCTGTTTTTCATCTTTCAATATGTTCGTCCATAATTTCAACTTTTCCACCTCAATCTTCGATGCTTTCTTTAATATATGCTCAATGAGCTCTATGCCCATCAGCAAATCTACTCTTATCTCCTGGCCAGCTTCGTATTTCTTTTTCAAATCTTTCCGCCACGTTCCAATATGGTCGACCAAAGCCTGCAGCGTGTAATAATAAATACCACGCTCTCTAACCTCAAAAACAGCTTGCCAGTGATCATTAACTACCAACTGCATTGGCACCTGATGCCAATCTTTTTCATCGGATTTACGATAAAGGAGCCGGGCAGTTATCTCGTCACGGCCATCAACAAAAATGTCTGCTTCGACAACAACTTTCTCATCAACTACTCTTTTTATCGGAAAAAATCCACCGTCAATTTGCGGTTTCACATTTTCAATAATAACCCTCTTCGTGCCTTCAATGTTCATCTAATATCTCTCCTTTCTCGTACTAATAAATTGCCTATCCATGCGTTATGTATCATAATTGTTTTAGGTTTCATTAAGATACCCCTTTATATCCACTTTTTTTCCTAAAACAAAACAACATTCCACCCCCAATAAACGACATAAGCCCCAACAATGAAAAATATCCCCATTTCCATTCAAGTTCCGGCATATATTTAAAATTCATCGGATTCTTGACACTACCTATAAACTGGGACAGATTTTGCCTGAGGCAAAATTTGGGTTTAACTGATTAGATAAATTTTTCTCTGTTTATAAGTAAACTCGCGGGGAAATGTTTAAATGTCTCGGAAATAGATATTGCTCTTTCAGCGGTTATCTTTTGATTTGTAAAAATATCCTGCCAGTTTTTCGGCGCATCCTCCGGCAAAATAATCTGTGTATCCCGCCAAACCGTACTAAAAGGTACTTCACCTTCTTTTATGATCCCGGTTAAAAAGCGCGGCACAACACTTATTGCCCAGTTATTCTCATATCTGCGGGCAAAGGCAATAATATTATATTTGTATGTGCCCTCAATGCTTAAAGGAAAATACTCTCCTTTTTGAAAAATATCTCTGCCCTTGTTTCTTGCCTTGAGCGCCTGATAAACCAAAAATAATTTAATCCGCCCGTCTTCTTTTTTTGCCAGCAATTCTGAAATAAGCCGTAAAACATCTTTTTCGCTTTCTTCTCTTATCTGTTTTAGAAAATCTATTCTTTTAGTAAAATCAACCGGCCGGCGGTTGTCCGGGTCAACCAGGCTAAAATCCCATAACTCCGTTCCCTGATAAAAGTCAGGCGCCCCGGGAGCGGTTATTTTTATCAATACCTGAGCGAGTGAATTAAATATTGCATAATCGGCAATTTTCTTCTCGAAAGGCAAAAAATCCGTTAAAAAATCATTCTTCCGGTCGGTTTTAAGAATCGCTTCCACAAATGAAAGACAGGCATCCTCGTATTCCTGATCCGGCTTAAGCCAGGCAGTATGTCTTTTTGCCTCACGAATTGCTTTGATCAGATACTGTTTAATCCTTTTTTTGTATCTATCCATCTTTGCCTGATCAAACGGGAAGGTGCCGATAAGGGTCTGGTAAAGAAAATATTCATCATTTGCATCCGGGGCAATGATTTCCCGTACCTGTTTTTTATTGTGTTTATTCAATTTACTCCAGTGCTTAAGTCTTTCTTCCCATTCCTTAGGGAGTTCCGAAAGCACATTAATCCGTGCCCGGGTATCTTCGCCGCGCTTGGTATCATGGGTCGCGGTGGCGTTTAATGTATTTGGGAAATTTTTACCGCGCGCTTTGCAGAAATCATGAAATTCTCTCCGGGTAAAACCAAATCGTTCCGGACTGCCGCCAACTTCATTAAGCGAGATAAGCCGGTTATAAATATAAAGCAGGGTATCTTCAAATCCCTTGGCCATCAACGGGCCGGTATATTGCTGAAACTTCATCACAAAATGCCCCCATTGTTTCTTCTCTTCTTCACTGAGAGAATTAGGGTATTTGAGTAGTAAAAACTTTTCAATGAACTTAAACTCGTGCAATAAACCCGGATATTTTTCGCAGGCCTTTTGCACGGCTTCCGTAATATATCTTTTATCTATCTCATTGACCGGTTCACCGGTTATGTATGTTCGATAGACCGGGAAAAAAGTCATTACTTCCACCAACGCCCTTCTTAATCCATAAAGCGTAATATCACGGCCATATCGGTCTTTAGCCGAAATGTTTTTGATAAATTGTGCCAGATTATCGATATCACCCGCCATATGCCGGCCGATAATCAGCCGCTTTTTATCGGAGACCAGTTCGTCAAAAGGCAAATTATTAGTGCAGAATTTGTTATATATTTTAGTAAACACATTCTCGTTTTCCTGATTACAAAAAAGTCCGTTTACATAGTTTAAAAAATCATACCCGGTTGTCCCTTCAATCGGCCAATTAAACGGTATGCTTTCCTGATAGTTAAGAATTTTCTCCGCAACAATATATACATCTCTGGCGTGTGCTCTTAAACGCTGCTGGTATTCTGTGGGATTATAAAACCCGTCAATATGGTCTATGCGCAGTCCGGAAAATACGTTTTCACCAATATATTTAAAAATTAAATCATGAATTAAAGTAAATATCTCTTCATCCTCGACTCTTACCGAAATAAGCTCGTTTATATTAAAAAACCGGCGGTAGTTAATTTCCTCCGCGGCAACCTTCCAAAAAGAAAGACGGTATGCCTGCTGCGACAATAAATGGTCGAGCCGGTCAAAACTCTCAGGCCGGCCTCTTTCGCCATTAAATAATCTGATATTTGTGTCAATAAATTCCCGGATCCGGAAATTATAACAATAAAACTCCCAGAGAACATCCATTACATGTTTTTTCTGATCATACTCTCCCCCATTCGGACTTTCCGCGGTAAAATCTTTAAGCAAGTGAAGCGCCCCGAGAAATTTTATAAAATCAGCAATATCTGTTCTCAGTTTTTCTTCCAGCGTCTTTAAATTATGTTTAAAAATATATGCCACGGATTCAATGTTCAGCGGAAATTTATGTGCGTAATAATTCACCGTTAATTCTGCCTGCTCATAGTTAAGTTGTATCTGGCCGTCTTCCAGCGCTTCCGCGTAAAACGTGCCCAGTACCGGCACCAACACCTTTCCTTTGAAACTCTCTGCGGGATGATTCCATTCGATATCAAACACCCGGCTGTATTTTGAATTAACGCCGTAAGTTAATACATCCATCAGCATTTGATTTGCGCTGTCAAACGCCATGTGGTTTATAACAATATCCTGAATCCATCCCATTCCTTGATTTTGTAACACCTTAATTAAACTCTGGAACTCACTCTCACAACCAAGTTCAGGGTTTAATTGATTGGTGTCTACGATATCGTAACCATGAGTCGAACCTTTGCGCGCCTTAAAAATCGGCGAGGCATAAATATGAGAAATGCCTAAATCAAAAAAATATGCCGCAATCTGCTCTAAACTTTTAAAGCCGAAATCCGGATTAAACTGTATTCGATAAGTTACCGTTGGTACTTTCATCAGTCAATCTTTACCTTAAAATATTCGCTCAGATTATTAAAAAGCATAATCCAATCTTTTGCCGTCTCTTCGCCTTGTTCGCTTTTTGTCTGCATTATACTTAAGTAGTTCCTGCCAATAGAAAAATACATGTTTTGCGCTTCCCAGAGATTAATCTCTAATGACAAAATCTTTGCCGCTTCAATTATGCCAACAACATCCTTGAGCAAATTTACATCTTGCGGACGATGCGTAAACTTCTCCATTGCGGAAGTAGTCTGCTTTTTTAGCATAAATGCCAGGGTGGTTTTATCTATTTTCAATGGCCAATCTTTCACCCTGCTTGCCGCCTCCGACAATTGTCCAAGATCTATTTCCTTGTTTTCCAGCAGGATATTAATATTTCTACTATAAATAAATTTCGCAATATCATAGAAAAATTCCGGTAAAGGAATCTTTAACTCGTTTGTTGCCTGCATCAGTGGAAAATACTGCTCGTATATTTTTCGGAATGACTGTTCGATCTCGTTTCCGGCATCCTGAAAAATTTTATTTAAAACCTGGCGCTGCTCATCACGAAACAGGTGCCATAAAGAGTAATTATGTGCGTGAAAATATTTATCGATAAGATGCATTACCTCGGAGATATCCCCTTTATTAAATGTCTCTTTTATTTCCCGCTGTAGTTCATTAAATATTTCATCGTTTTCCCAGCGAGCTGCGCCCGCACTCAAATTATGATCGCCAAGATGCAGCACGACAAACATAATTACATCTTCCTCGGCGGTAATCTCCGCGCGCAACCGTGCCTTTCCCATCGCCAGCTTTTGCTTACCAGCCTCGACCTGCGTGTAAATTTCATTGACCGCGGTATAGCTATATAATTTATTTATCCCGCGATATTCCCCGAATAAAGAAAAAACGGCATAGTGTACTCCCACGCGTAATAAATCAATAACCGCCGGCCGGACAAGCATTTCATATATTTTTGCGCCGTTATTAAACTCGGTAATATTGCTGATTGAGCGTCCGAGTAGTTTAATGTAGGCATCTTCTAAGTGTACCCCGCTGGTATCTTCCGCCAGTTGTATTGCCCGGGCAGCATACTGGATTATCTGCACTGTCTCAATCCCGGAGACCTCATCAAAAAACCAGCCGCAGCTGGTATACATCAGCATTGCGTGACGCTGCATCTCTAAAAGTTTTAATGCCTTAATCTTTTCCTCCGCCGATAATTCTCTGCCCGCATGCATCATTAAAAACCGCTTCAGATTTTCCGGGGACCGGTCCAGAATTACTTTTATATATTCATCTCTTACCTGCCAGGGATCATTGATGTATTTTGCCATTTGTTCATCGTAAATCGGAAGCAGATTATCTCTCAACCAGTCCATGGCCCCGCGCAAAGACGCACGCCATTCCTGCTGCCACTGTTTATGCATTCCGGAATTACACCCGCAATTATTCTTCCAACGCTCCACCCCATGTACACAGCTCCAGGAAGAATTTTCAAAAATTTCAACTTCATACGCCGGCGGATTTTTTTCCAAATATTCGCCGTAGATAGTAATCGTGGCAGCATTGTTGGCGGTAAGATAATAAAGACAATACGCCAGCGCCATATCGCCATATTGATAATAGTGCCCGTATGTTTCACCGTCTGTGGCAACATGCACCAATTGCGCCTCTGGAGAATCTTTTATCAAAGCACCGGAGAGACGGTTGGCAAATTGTTCACCGTTGGCTAAAAGATTGCCAAACGCCAATTCCTGCGAAATAATTCCGTCATAGAAAAAAACAACAATTTTTTTCCCGGAAGGGAGCTTACATAAATACGGCATCTTTGGATCAATCTTTGCATTGCTGACATCCTGCCAATGTTTGTCAGAGATATTGCGCACCCTTTTTGCCTGACGCGGAGCAAGAATGGTGAATTTTAGATTGAATTCTGCTAAAATATCTAATGTCACATAGTCAACCGCGGTTTCCGCCAGCCACATCCCTTCCGGGTCTCTTTTAAAACGGTGCCGGAAATCCTCAACCCCCCAGAAAACCTGCGTCCGTTTATCGCGTATTGAGGCCAGCGGCATAATCATATGATTATAAACCTGGGCAATGGCGGAACCGTGCCCGGAAAAATTTTTTTGGCTCTGTTTATCTGCATCAAGTATTGCCTGATATACCCCTGGTTCATGTTTTTCGATCCATGATAAAAGCGTGGGGCCGAAATTAAAACTAATCTTTGAATAATTATTGACAATATCGATTATTTTACGCTCGGGGCTTAGAATACGCGCCGCGGTATTCGGCGCATAACATTCCGCGGTTATCCTTTTATTCCAGTCATGGTAAGGATATGCGGAGTCCTGAACTTCTATTTCTTCAAGCCAAGGGTTTTCCCGCGGCGGCTGGTAAAAATGCCCGTGAATACAAATATAACGGTTCATGCCTCTTCCTTCCCTGTATTACCTACAGTTTTGTCAAAAACCTAACCACAAACAATCACACATTAAAAGCAACCACAGATTTCTCAGATTTTCCCCTTAAAATTCTTATAATTATCTGTGCAATCTGTGGTTGTTTTTTGGTTTCTCGTGAAGCTTTTGACATTACCATAAACTGCTACACTTAATGGCGCGGTGTTGATTGTTGTATTTTTTTCTATGGTTTCCGGCAACAAAGAACCCGGACCACGCCATTTTTCTTCTGAAGAATCTAAAATTTTTAACCACTCGCCCGCCGGTAATTCCGTGCTCAATGTTTTTTTTCCTTCATTAAAATTCATAAAACATAACACCCTGCTATTTTTAAACCCGCGCTGCAGGATTAAAAAATCATCCCCTTGCTTACATATCTGCAGGTTATCTTTAGTTAAATTTGACAGCGCCGGAGTGCTTTTACGCAGCATAATCAGTTCTTGGTAAAATTTGAAAATAATCTTATTTTTCTCATCCTTTAACTTTTCCCAGCAAAGTTTTGATTTATTAAATGTATCTTCGCTCTGTGGGTCAGGAATATCTCCGGCCCAGTCAAAAGCACTAAACTCGTTTTTCCGGCCAACCCGTACCGCCTCAATAAGATTCTTATCCGTGTGGCTGGTGAAATATAAAAACGGTGCATCTTCCCCGTATTCCTCGCCCATAAAAATCAGCGGGATATACGGGGAAAGCATTACTATCCCGGCTAAGAGTTTCTCTGCCTCCAAACATACCAAAGATGAAATCCTCTCCCCCAAAAGCCGGTTCCCCACCTGGTCATGGTTTTGGATAAATATTAAAAAACGGTTAGCGGGGATGGTTTTGGACGAACTACCATGGTATCTTTTCCGGTATTTAGAGTACCGCCATGAATAAACGAATCCTTCCCGTAAAGCGGTAACTAAATCCGCTAATCGGCCGAAATCTCCATAATAACCTTTTTTTTCTTGCGTAAACAGTGTATGCACCGCATGATGAAAATCATCATTCCACTGGGCATCAACACCATAACCGCCAAACGCCGTCTCTTCGATCACGCGTATATCATTTAAATCACTCTCCGCAGTTAAATAAAATTTCCGCCCGGTTTTTTTCGAAAAATCTGCGGTTTTCTCCGCAAGTTCTCTTAGAATATGCTTGGCGCTCATATCAAAAATACCGTGTATTGCATCAAGTCTTAGGGCATCAATGTGATAATGTTCAAACCAGAACATGGCATTTGCAATAATAAAATTTCTGACTTCACTACTGTAAGCACCGTCATAATTTATGGCACTACCCCAGGGAGTTTTATATTTATCCGTAAAATACGGACCGAATTGCGCGAGATAATTTCCTTCCGGGCCAAAATGGTTATAGACCACGTCTAAAATCACCGCCAGACCCTTTTTATGGCAGGCATTAACCAGTCTTTTCAAACCCTCCGGCCCGCCGTAGGAATTTTGAACCGCATAAGCATAAGTCCCGTCGTATCCCCAGTTGCGCCCCCCGGGAAACTGGGATACCGGCATAATCTCTATGGTATTTATCCCCAGATTACAAAGATAATTAAGTTTATCAATAACCGCGGCAAAAGTACCTTCCGGGGTAAAAGTGCCGGTATGCAGTTCATAAATAATCATTTCCTCCAACCTAATACCGCACCAATTCTGTTCTTCCCATAAGAAACAATTATGGTCAATAACTGCCGAGGCTGCGTGCGGCCCATCCGGCTGATAAAACGAAGCCGGGTCAGGATAATTCCCCTTGTTCTCAATCTGGTAAAAATAACGCGTATTATTTTCTAAAGAATCAAGGGTTGTATGCCAATAACCTAAGCTGTCTTTTTCCATGGCCATAATCCTCTCCCGAGGCGCAACAATTTTTAAAGCAATATTTTTTTTAAACGGTGCCCAGACCGTAAATTCACAGCTATTTTTACTGATATAATATGCGCCAATCTTCATCTATAACTTCCTTACAAATTACAAGCAACCACAGATTCATTCACCACGGATTATCTCAGATAAATCTCTTTTTATATCCGTATAATCTGAGTAATCTGTGGCTGCTTTTAATTCTTTTATAGTATTTTGACACTACCTCACTTGTTCCGTAACTAAATCCGGCAAACTTCTACCTTACCCCAAACGCCCAACTCTTCTCCTTTAATAATAACTACCCCTATAAGCCCCTTTATTTTTCGGGCAAATTTTATCCCTTTAGGGATATCGCTGTTTTTTTTTATAAGATTTCCAATACTTGTAGCTGCGGCATCCGCCAGCATGGTAGACTTAGATAATACGACCACGGCATCCGCCTGGCCAAAACTCAAAGAATGTCCGACCGTACCTGCGGAAGTGCAAATGCCTAGGGGGGTATGCTGAGCTTTTATTTTCAGGGCAAGCTTCTTAGTTAACGATGATAAACCCGCATAGATTCCAACAATTCTATCTTTTGAAGTTTTAATAAAAATATCCCCGCCATTTTCGACAATAATTTGCGCCGAGTATTTTAGCAGTGATTTTCCAACATATTCAGCAATCGCACCAGCCACCGAAGCAAACGGGCCAACCCCGGCTAAACATGCTGCCCGCGCCATTTCTTTAATTATCAATGGCGTCTTGCCATTAACCCGGCAAGGTTTGAGTATTGTTCTAAACCGAGGATTATCTGCAACATATTCTTCTATCTGAGTCCGATATTTGATAATGGAATTTTTTGCCTTAACCGTTACATCACATTCTGCGCTAATAAGAAGGTCTGTTTCTTTAACTCTAACTTGAGTCTCGATAAGGTCGTCACTTTTAACCCAATCGCGGTACGTTCTTTGCTGAAACATTTAAAAATGCAGCTCCATTGCCCGTACCGGACATACCTTTATGCAAAGTTCACAAGCAATACACTTATGATCATAAAAATTGACTTTTCTCGTTAACGGCTCTACAACCAAGGCGCCGGTAGGACAAATTGGCACACAAACTCCGCAATCCGTACACCTTTTTTCATTACGGATAATATCGCGGGATAACGGTTGTACCTTTACCCCAACCTCTTTTAAATACCTAACACCCTCTTTATAATTTTTATCCTCTCCACATAACTCCAAGACTAATAACCCTTCTTCGTTCGGGGTAACATAGGCCTTGAGGATGTTAAATTCCAGCCGATAATCTTTAACTAACTTACATACTATCGGCTGCTCCACAAGTTTTTGAGGAAAATGTAATACTATTCTTTTAGAAATCAAAATTGACCACCCCCTAATAAAAAAATTCCTTCGGAATCTTTTTATCCATTTAAAAACCTTTCGTGTTCAAACTTTTATTCCACAATCGGTCTTTCCTTTAAAGGCTTAAAGGTATAACCGCTATCTGCGCCTGGTAAATAAGCTACTGGTTCAGTAAGCAAAAAATCGCCTTTATTTATCCATTCTTTTAATATCTTGGCAATTTTAACGGCTTTGGAATAACTCGAGAGATTTCCGGTGGGAACTTCTTTACTTTGAATTGCAATCTTCCCACTATTTAGCTCGGCATAGTTCACTTCTCCCAGACTGCCTTTTTCTCCTTGCGGATAGACACGGCTATAGTCAACAATTTGTGTCCATATTTGTTCATCTTTTACTGCGGTATACTGACAGATCTCCTCGTTCAAAATCGGAATCGGTACACCAATACCCACGGTAAGCGTTACCCCATAACCCTGCATCGTTGTCCCTAATAACCACTCTGACTTCATCTGTTTAAGATCGCCAATAACTGCTAACGTACCTGCTGGTGTCTGGGGAACACCGTTATCTTTACGTTTCACAGCCGGATTATGCTGCGTCCCCTGCCAAATTACGTACCCTTGTCCGCCTCCTAAAAATATCCTCGTGCCAATCCCAATGGTTTTATAATATGGGTCATTCAAAAGAGGAGAAAGCTGCCCGGCGCTGCAGTAGTTTGCATTACCTAAATTTGGTTTAAGCGCTCCCATATATGTATAGATCATCTTATCCGATAGGTTCACCGCCACATTATAGTTTTGATAGGCATTACGGGGGTTAAAAAGTACCGCCTCATTTAAGTCCTTTATATTAATATAGGTCTCTAACTTTTTTCTCGGATAGCAATCTGTGCCATAAGCACTTACCACTAACCTCAAGTCTTTGCCACTTACCAAATCTTCTATCGCATGCCCTCCGCCATATCTGAACTCTCCAGGAAAGACCTTATTGAGCGGGTCATCCTCCGGTAAAGCAGTGGCGCCGATACAGACATCTACCGCAGCAAAGCCGGTATAAAGCGGTACATCGTTTAAATACGCCCGGCCGCCGCCAATCTTTATTTTCGGCTTAGTATGGCCAACATTAAAATACGCCCCTGACGAACACATCGGGCCAAAGGTCGCGGTAGTTACTACATCTACCCGCTCTGCTGTTTTCGTGATACCATCTTGCTCAACAAGATCAATAATCTCCTCCGCGGTTACGACCACGGCTTTACCCCTTTTAATCTTTTCATTAATTTCCGCGATTGTCTTTTTCATCTAACGCCTCCTTAAAATTGATAAGGTCAAAATTTAACCACAGAGGTCATAGATTTAAAAAAACGTGGTTTAAATATTTTTTAGCCACGGATTTACACGGATGTTACACAGATTTTTAATTGAACAACAAATCTCTTTCTATTTGTGTCAATTTGTGTTATTCGTGGTTAAATATTTTTTCATCCGTGTTCAATCCGTGGCTTTGTCTTTTTTATCCGTGAAAATCTGTGGCGTTATCGTTTTTTTTGTAAGGTTAATTATCTGTGGTTACTTTCTAGTTTTTCATTTTATTTTCGATACTATTCAAACATCCCTGTGGAAATATACCTTTCTCCGGTGTCCGGGAAAATTACTACAATAAGCTTACCCTTATTGCTTTCTCTTCTGCCTACATTTAATGTACCCCAGCAAGCAGCACCTGAAGAAATCCCAACAAATATGCCTTCTTCCTTAGCCAATCTCCTGGCCGTGGAAATAGCATCTTCGTTACTTACCTGAATCACTTCATCAAGTAAGTTCTGCCTTAAAACTTCAGGAATAAAACCCGCGCCAATTCCCTGAATCTTGTGCGGGCCAGGCATCCCTCCGGAAAGAACCGGTGAGGATTTTGGCTCTATGGCAATTGCTTGAACCTCAGGTTTTTTCTTCTTTATTACTTCCGCTATTCCGGTAATCGTCCCGCCGGTACCTATTCCCGCAACTAAGATATCCACCTTACCATCAGTATCATTCCAGATTTCTAAAGCGGTTGTTTTGCGGTGAATCTCCGGATTAGCAGGATTTTTAAACTGCTGCGGAATAAAATATCTCGGGTCACTTTTTGCCAACTCCTCCGCCTTTCTCACCGCACCCTTCATCCCTTGGCTGCCTGGGGTAAGGATCACCTTGGCGCCAAAAGCTCTAAGTAATGCCCTGCGCTCAATGCTCATTGTATCCGGCATTGTCAGAACAAGTTTATACCCCCGGCTGGCACAAACAAAAGCTAAGGCAATACCCGTATTGCCACTGGTCGGTTCAAGGATTATTGTATCTTTTTTAATCCGCCCGGCAGACTCTGCCGCCTCGATCATACTTACCCCAATCCGGTCTTTTACACTGGCAAGCGGATTGAAGGATTCCAGCTTTGCGATAATATCCGCTGGTAACCCCTTAGATATTTTGTTCAGCCGTACCAGTGGAGTGTTTCCCACAAGCTTAGTAATATTATCCGCTATTTTCATACCCTATCTGCCTTTCAACTTGGTATGGTAAAATTTATCTTTGTGCCTTTGCCAATTTCTGATTCTAACTTTATTTCCCCGCCATACGCGGTGACAATACGTTTTACCAGAGCTAATCCTAACCCCGCGCCTTCAACGTTCCCGGTAAAATGCTTTTCTACCTGATAAAATTTTTCAAACACCTTTTCCTGCTCTTCCGGCGGTATGCCCGCGCCGTTATCGGCTATTGAAAGTTCTATCTCATCCTGAATTTTTGCTGCTTTTATGCCGAGTATGATGTTATCCTTATCGTTGAATTTAATCGCATTATCCACAAGACTGCCAATAACCAGGTCGAAATATATCCGATTCATATTTATCGTTATATCTTTATCCGGACAGTTAATATTCAAGTCTATTTTCTTGTCTTTAATCGTCCTTATTAATGAATCTACAACTCCCGGTAAATAATCATGGATATTAATCTCTTCTCTTTCGGAACTCAGATTTCGGCTGTTCACGGTTACAAATGTAAGGAGGCTTTCAATCAGGGTGTTCAGCTCAAAAGACTGATTTACAATACGATCTATGAATTTCTTTTGATTTTCCTCCAGTTTTTCATTTTGCAGCATAATCGCACTCATATTTATCGTACTTGCCGGGGTCCGTAACTTATGCGAAACCAATCCCAAAAAATCCTGTTTCATTAACTCTTCTTTTCTGATAATAGTAACATCGTGAAATATCATTAAGATACTGCTTATTTCTCCCGCAGGATTTTTTACGATACTTGACCTTGCCTCAATAATAAAAGACTGTACTGTTTCGGTTTCCGGCCTTTCGATGTCAAATATAAGAGCTTTCGTCTTGAGGTCAGCGCTTAAGTTACCGTCATAGTGGACGTTAAAGTTTTTACTAATATGGGCAATGATGTTAACCTGACCAGCGCCGGTACCCAATGATAATAATGCCCGCGTCTTTTTATTCATTCGGGCAACATTATAAGCAGAATCAAGCACGATAATGCCATCCTCTATATTTTCGATAACGTATTCAAATTTCTCTTTTTCATCCAAAAGGCTGCGGTAATAGCTGATTTTCAAAAGCGCCTTTACCCGTGCGTTAATCTCATTCTTATCGAATGGTTTTGAAATAAAATCGTCACACCCGGCCTCAATCCCTTTAATCCTATCCTCCGTTTCCTTAAGGGCGGTTATTAAGACGATGGGAATCAGGCGGGTATTTTCGCCGGAACGCAATCTCTTTGTAATCTCAAACCCGTCTATCCCATGCAGCATAACATCAAGTAAAATCAAATCAATTGGGTGAATGTTTACTTTTTCTAAGGCCTCTTCGCCGGAATACGCGGTAATCACCTCATATCCCAGAGGTAATAAATTTGCCTCAAGAAGTTTCACGTTGGTTTTTTCATCATCCACAACTAAAATTCTCGGCATATTTCCTCCCTTTATTCTTTCGGGTTCTGTCAAATACTTAACCACAGAGCTCACAGAGAGACTTGGGAATAAAACCCTTACAAAATAATCTTATCCCTCTCCTTCTGTGCCCGTTGTGGTTTATTCCATTCTCTTTCATTTTATTTTTGAGACTACCTTCTTTGTTGTTAGAGCCGATGAAATTAATATTTTTCCGTTATTGTTTATACCATGGAATAGTAAAATTAAATTTAGCTCCTCTGTTTTCACCTTCGCTCTCAAACCAGATCCTTCCGCCATGAAGTTCAACTATTTTTTTACTAAGCGCCAATCCTAACCCTGTCCCTTCGTACTGGCGGGAAATGCCCGAATCTATCTGCTCAAATGCCTTAAAAATTTTATTTTTATCTTTATCCTCAATGCCAATTCCCGTATCCCAAACTGTTACCAATAGTTCTTTATCTGTCTGTTGTGCCTCAATGCCAACATCCCCTCCATCAGGAGTAAATTTTACCGCATTGGAAAGTAAATTATATATAACCTGCTTAATACTTCTTTCATCGGCTCTAATATTTTCAACATTATCTTTGATATCAACTGAAATTTTAATCCCGTGTTTTAGCGCCTTTTCTTTTATCATAACCACGCTGTTTTCAATAAGTTCTTTGAAGTTAACTTCTGTTAAATATAATTTTACCTTTCCTGATTCAATCTTGGAAAGGTCAAGCAGGTCATTAATCAAAGAATGTAAATGTTTTCCGCTGTCTAAAATATCGATTATATATTCCCGCTGCTTCTCATTTACCTTGCCAAAACCTTCATCCCTTAAGACTTCCGAAAATCCGATGATTGCATTCAACGGCGTTCTCAACTCATGACTCATATTTGCGAGAAAATCACTTTTGGCATGATTGGCAATTTCGGCAGCTTTTTTGGCTTCTTCTAATTCTTTTTCTCTCTTCCGACGCTCGGCAACTTCAGCATTAAGATTATCAATAGATACTGTCGTCTTTTTTAAATCCCTCGTCATAACATTAAAAGCGTCGGCAAGCTGTTCGATCTCATCGTTTGTATTAATCTCTATTTTGTATTCCAAATTACCTTTAGCTATTTTCTCCGTGGCTTCATGAAGTTTTTTTATCGGCTTTACAAATCCCCCGCCAAAAATATAACCGGTCAATATCAGTATTATCAGTAAAATAATTGTTAATACACCCGCATGAAACATAAGTTTATTTAATGGGGCAAATATCTCCTTCCGGTCCTGCATCACACAAATTCTCCAGACAATATTGTTTGCTAAAAGCAAGGGGTGGTTAACCCTCTCAAGAACAACAAATACCTTCTTTTTTTCACCGTAAGGGGAATCTATAATCATTGATTTGCTTTTGGTCATGACTGATTTCAGATAATCCTCCTCAGTAAAAATTCTCTTGGTTAATGGATGAAAGTCGGGATGGTACATAACATAACCTTTTTTAACGACCATGGACACCTGTCCTGTTCTGCCTAATTTAAAATTTCTTAATGGCATAAAAAACATATTAACATCTATCACTACCTTACATATTCCGCTTAGATCATTGTTGTTATCTTTTATAGGCACTGCAATAGGAATTGACCATGCATTACTTGATTCATCAAATTCAAAATCGCCGATAAAAATTTTCCCTTTGCCGGCAGCAAAAGCTTCCTGCCACCACTTTTCATCTGCCTGATAAAAATCAGTTGTTTTACCTGAAGCGCCTACCAAGCCGCCAAATTTATTGGTTAAGAATATCTCAACTGCATCCTCTTTTTTCTTTATCAACTCTCTTAGTTCAATACTGACATCGCGTTCTAAAAACTCTCTGACTAAAGAAGAATTTTCCGGCGCCTCAATCCATTGTTTATCCATCTGGAGCAGGTATTCCTTTATCGCCTTATTTCCCATAGCTTCATACTTTAAATTACTTTCTCTTATCGCACTCTGCCAAAGCACATCAGAGACATATGCCTCTATATCTTCTATCTGTTTATCAATTGTTCCTTCCACAGAAACTGATAATATTTGTGCGATTGTCTCATGGTGTTCTACAACTATTTTTTTCAGCAAGCTAAACCCCCAAAAATACCCTAAACTAATACCTGAAGTTATGACAACTAATCCCGTCACACAGATAAGCAGCGTAATTTTACGTCTAATACTTTTTTTTTGCTTAGTTAGTATTCTCATCTTTTTTGTCTATTAACATTTTTACTCTTCTGATAAAGTCCTTCGTATCAATGGGTTTCATGATAAAACTATCAAATATCTTCAGCATCTGGTTTTTTTCTTTTCCCATAACCGTTGCGGTCAACGCCATTACTTTAACCGCGTTAAATCTGCTGTCTTCTCTGATTTTTCTCAAAAGCTCAACTCCATTCATTCCAGGAAGATGAATGTCCACAATTATTATATCGGGTATTTCTTTTCCCAAAATATCCAGGGCATCTTCACCCCTGGCAGCTTTTAGCACCTCGTATCCATTAAGTTCTAATAAATCAACTACCAGTTTCATGTTTAAGGGATGATCTTCTACCACGAGTATTTTCTTTTTATCCATTTGAAAACCGTAGGTTTTCAAACTTTCCCTCCAAAAGATCACCCTCTATCTTGCTACAGGGAATAATCTAGTTTACACGGATGTTGCGCAAATTTTTTTATCCGGATTCTACTTCTTTACTTCCAAAATCTATCACTAAACCCACGACGAGTTTTTTTGTTTTAATTGATTTAATATTTGAGCTTAGTCTTTTTTATCCGTGGTTAATCAGTGTTAATCCGTGGCTCTGTCTTTTTTTTATCAGACTACCTATCTACGTAATCTGCGTCATCCGTTGTTCTGTGGTTGCTTTTCGGTTTTTCATAACACACTTGACACTACAAACTTGGCCTATTTTTTTAAGCGCTCCTGTGCCTTTTTCAGTTTTTGAGAAAATGTACCTTTTTTAAACTCGGACACCCACCCTTTCATAATTATCCATCCGCCAAAACGTGTCAAGTTATTGCGCCAGGGCCGGTACCACTTTCTCCATCCTGCTTTAATATTATGCAAAAATAAAAGTAAAGCCGGGAAAGAAATAATCTGCAGCCCGACCAAAAACATATACTTAAACTGATAAAATTTCCCCATAATCTTGCGCATCGATATTTGCAATTCCTCCGCGGTCAAAGGCTTATCAGGCTCAAAAAGAGGAAAACTACCGTCATAATATTCCCAGCCAATATCTTGAATAGGATAAATCCGGTTTTGTCTTTTGAGTCTATGCCGTAACTCTGTCCCCGGCAGAGGTACCGGTAACAAAACCTGTACCGTATCAACTTTTGATCGCTTGATAAAATTTTTGAAACGTTTTATGCGTTCTGCTGCTGACATCTTTATCCCCGCGGCTTCTTTTAGCGGATAACCTAAGATAAACATTCCATGCACCAAAAAACCAAATTTATGATACGTCCTGGCAAGATCGATCATCCCTTCAGGTCTGATATGTTTCTGCATTGCCTCTAATTCTTCTTCTATTGGCGACTCAAAGCCAATCGCCACCGCATTAATCCCGGCCTGCCGCATGGCCAAAAGTAATTCCGGGTCATTAGCCTTATCCAGTCTTATCTGCACAGTGAAATCCAGCCTTCTGCCCACACTTCTCTGATAATCTTTGAGCATCGTACAGAACTGTAATGTCTCCTGCCGGTATTGGCCAAACAGGTCATCAACAATAAAAAAATGTCTGGCATCACGAGTTTCTAATAAATAACGGATATTTTCAAGCTGGCGTTCAGGAGAGGCACAGCGGGGTTTACCTTTAACCGTACAGAACTCACAATCCATACCGCAGCCGCGAATCCTTCCCACCGGATACAATTTAATATTCGCATAACGCACTAAGGAAAAATTCGGCAGAGGCAATTTATCAAAATCCGTAATTGGCTTTCTCGGCTTGGTTAAAATAACCTTTTCATCTTTTAGGTAAGCAATGCCTTTTACCTGAGCTATGTCTTCTTTCTCTTTCAAAGCTCTCAGGAGCTCTTTTATTGTCTCCTCAGCTTCGCCAATCACGACATAATCAATATAAGAATGTATTGCTTCCGTTATATTTTCATCAATAAAATGCTGCCCTCCGGCAACCGTCACAACCCCTTTTTCTTTATAAAAACGCGCGATTTCATAAAGCCGGGGTATGGTACTTGTCAGCCCCCCATAGAAGCCTACGATATCCGCCGGCCGTTGCTGCTCTATAAAATCATGATTTGCCCCGATAGAGGGACTTTTTGGTCCGTACCGGCGAAGATTGTTTTCATCAATAACCTCAACATCCCACCCTTCCATCTCTTTAGCAACACTGGCCACACATACCGGCCCTAAGGCAGTAGTTATTTTGGCAATATGTGAATAAACATTAAACGCCGGGTAAGCCGGAACAACAATCCTCAATCTGTGCCTTTTTTTTGATAGATCAAACATAATTAATCAATCTCCTCTGTAGTAAGCTACGGTCTATCTTTATATTCGTAAAACACGTTGTATTTTTCGTATTTAGAAGCAGAACCGGATTGAATTTTACCTCTTTTTTACACATCTTACAAGCAAAATATTGTTTTAAGAAAAATTGAGTTATTTTTTAGCTTTTTTTGCTT
The DNA here is from genome assembly GCA_043821285.1 of Candidatus Omnitrophota bacterium. Taxonomy (GTDB): domain Bacteria; phylum Omnitrophota; class Gorgyraeia; order B26-G9; family JBDRCZ01; genus JBDRCZ01. The sequence continues at coordinate 29,063 of JBDRCZ010000115.1, forward strand.
TAGTTATTGTTAATCCTGGGCCTTTCCGTTTTTTCCTAAAGTATGCCAGCAATTTTTCTGCTTCATTAAATGGCAGGGTGACAAAAGAAAACTTATTAAGAATTTGAATATCTCTTATTTTATCGCCTCCTATGCGACAGGTATCCTTAATAAAATTTATTAATTTATTATGTGTTAAGCCATCTTCTTTGCCGTGGGTTACGAAAAGGCGGGTTTTGCCTTTAATATCAATCGCCACATCTTTTATTTGAGCATAATTCTTTTTACTTAGTTCTTCTGAAAATGAATATTGCAATAAAGCGGCAATCATATCATTGGGTTCATTATTTCTTAGAAGTTCTTTAGCCATATCTAAATATTCTGGTAAAGGGCGTGCTTTGATAATATCATCAAGATCGGTTTTAATTCTTAATTTTTTTGTGTTTATAACGTCATTAACATTAGGTAGTTCTGCCCGCCGGATATTAGTTTTTGCTTTTCTTTGGATAAATTGCAATTTTCGATATTCTGATGGTGTAATAAATGTAATCGCATTGCCCTCGTTTCCGGCACGGCCGGTACGTCCAATTCGATGAACGTATGATTTTGGATCTTGAGGGAGAGCGTAGTTTATGACATGAGTGAGATTATGAACGTCTATACCACGTGCCGCAACATCCGTGGCTACAAGTATGTTTATTAGTCCTTTTTTAAACTTGTTTAGTATCTTTTCTCTTTGCGATTGGGATATATCTCCATGCAAAGCATCCGCGTCGTAACCACGTTCGGTCAAATGACTGGCAACAGTATTGACATCAATTTTTGTTCGGCAAAATATTAATCCATAAAACTTTTCTTCAATATCAATAATTCTACAAAGGGCTTCGAATTTATCAGTCACAGAGACCTCAAAATAAATTTGTTCTGTTTGGCTAACCGTAAGCTGTCCTTTTGTTACTTTGAAAAAAATATACTCTTTCATATAATTTTTAGCAATTTGCAGTATTTCCGAAGACATGGTTGCGGAAAAAAGCATTGTTCTTTTTTTACTGCTTGTACTTTTCATGATTTCCTTAACATCGTCAAAAAATCCCATATCTAACATTTCGTCAGCTTCGTCTAAGACAAGATACGATATTTGATCTAACTTTAACGTGTGGCGTTTTAAATGGTCAATAATTCTCCCCGGGGTACCAACAACAATATCCACCCCTTTTTTCAACATTCGCAGTTGTAATTGTATTGCTTGTCCGCCATATATGGGAATAATGGTTAATTTTTTGTGTCCTTTTAATAGATTTATTTCCTCGGCTACTTGTATTGATAGCTCTCTTGTTGGCGTTAGAATTAAAGCGCCAACTGCTGCGGCATTTTCTTCTATCCGTTCTATGATCGGAAGGCCAAAAGCGGCGGTTTTACCCGTTCCGGTTTGTGCTTGACCTACGATATCTTTTTTTTCGAACAGTATTGCAGGAATAATTTTCTCCTGTATTGGGGTAGGTTCTTCAAATCCTCTTTGATTTAATACGTTAAGCAGGTTATCCGATAGACCCAAATCTTTAAAAGATTTCATATTATTTTTTCCTTTCAAAGTACGCCAGCGGTATGAATTCACCAACGCTTTAAAAACCGTCAGGTTTTCAAATTCAGTTCATCCCAAAAAATGCAATAGCATTTTTGCCCAAAGGACCAAGTCCCGGTAATCTTTCCGATTAGCGGAGATTGGGGTAATTGCAAATTTTGCCGGCACCTTTTCTTACCGATAATCCGATAATCTTCAGTTTCTAATGCAAAATTTGGGCGCACACTTAATTAGCATCTATTTTACCCCAGATTTTACATGTTTCACAAGTAAAATCTGTCCCGTGGAATTTCATGAGAATTCCCGGGAATAAAAATTTTCCTTCGGCTTGACCATCCCTCCGCCACAATGCATTGGCGGATCTTCGATGTAGCAAGACTACCGGGTATTTTGCCAAGCTGATGAGGCAATGCAGCACCGGAAATTTCTTATCCATTTGAAAACCGTAGGTTTTCAAACTTTCCCTCCAAAAGATCACCCTCTAGCAAGCTATAGGGAATAATTAAGTTTAAGCTCAAACGATCTCTGAAGCATTAATCGTTCCCGTAAGTTTTCCGCAAGCATATGTTTTTACATCTGTCATATCCGCAGCGCGTGGGACAAATGTTCCGCAAACACCCCTTTGCGCTGAAAACCTCTTCTCGCAGCTTATATGTTGCATAATATCAGGCAAATTTAGCAAGGCAATTTGATAAGGTAAATTTTCCTCCGTCGAAGGTAGACAGGTTACTCAGGTGAGGATATAGGGTGGGGTAACCTTGAAAATCAATAATCGAAATTTAACCGCGTGGTTATATACTAACTATTTGCTATTAGCTATCTTGGCGGGCCCGACGGGATTTGAACCCGCGTTCTTCAGATCGACAGTCTGACGTGTTTGACCGAGCTACACCACGGGCCCGTTTTGGTAATAATTAATCATCTTTAACTATTGGCTGCTTTTTCCCATTTGCTATTTTCAGTTCTCGTCCCTTTATTGGCTGCTGTAAACTGTTCCCTGCTTTACCTGGTGGGCGGAGCAGGGCTCGAACCTGCGGCCTCTTCCGTGTAAGGGAAGCGCTCTGACCAACTGGGCTACCCGCCCTTTAAGTAATATTTGGATAAATGATTATTTTTTTTGCTGCGTAAAAATAAATCAGGCTTCATTATATCAAAAAATTAATTTATGTCAAGGTATTAGTATAAATGCTTTAGATATATCTGCGATCATCTGTGTATTACAAGAATTGTAATAATATCATTCCACGGTCACTGACTTTGCTAAATTTCGCGGCTGGTCAATATCACAGCCTAATCCTGTGGCAATATAGTATGCTAATAGCTGTAATGGTAATATTACAAGCATTGGCGAAAATAATTCATTTACCTTGGGTATTTCAATTAAAAAATCAGTGTACTCTTTTTTCTTTAGTTCCCTATCCCCTTCTGTTGCAATAGCAACCACCACCCCCTTACGTGCCTTTATCTCTTTTATGTTTGATAGCATTTTATCATATATGCTGGATTTTGGAGCAATACAGATTACCAGAGGAAATTCATCAATCAAAGCAATCGGCCCGTGTTTCATTTCTCCGGCAGCATAGCCTTCAGCACTGACATAGGATATTTCCTTAAGTTTTAACGCTCCCTCTAACGCACTGGGATAGTTTATGTTCCGGCCTAAATATAAAAACGGAAAATCACCAAACCTGCGGCCATATTTTTGCACATGCTGTTCCGTAAGACGTTGGGCATACATTAGCGCCTTTGTCTTATCTTTAAAATCATCAATTTCATCCTGTAAACATCCTAACTGTTCTGCTAAACGATGTTTGTATTTTTCTACATAATAATGCGCGGTAAATCTGATCTTTCCCAGATTGGCCAAGATGTGCTGCATTAACCGTGGTACTTTTCTAAGTTCAGACAGGAGTGCAGATATCGCTTTAGGCTTAAGCTCATCTCTTAAACGGGAAAGAAATAATGTAAATAAATAAAATATCGCCAGCTGGGCAGTATAAGCCTTGGTTGAGGCAACCGCAATCTCCGGACCAGCGTAGGTATAAATTACCCCGTCTGATTCCCGGGCAATAGACGAGCCTAAAACATTACATATCGCCAAAACTACTGCCCCGTGTTTTTTCGCTTCTCTCAAGCTCGCTAAGGTATCGGCAGTTTCACCGGATTGGCTGACAACAATTAAAAGAGTTTTTCCTTTATGAATTATTGGTGAACGGTAACGGTATTCGCTGGAATTATCTACATTGACCGGAATTCGCGTAAAACGTTCCAGCATATATTTACCGCATAATCCCGCATGATATGCTGTGCCACAGGCAACAATATCAATACTGGTTATTCTTTTAAACTGTTTTTCTTGAATTACAAGTTCTGAAAAATTAATTTTGTTTTTTTTGATCCGGCTCTCTAAAATCTTTTTCAAAACCTGCGGCTGCTCGTTAATCTCTTTAATCATAAAATGCGGATACCCTTCTTTTTCGGCAGAAGCAGCATCCCATGATATGGTATGTATTTTTTTTCTTATTGGCCTGGAATTAATATCTGTAACTACCACATCTTGATCCGTTAAAACCGCAACTTCAAAATCATCAATATAAATTATTTTTTTCGTCTGGTTTAGAATCGCCGGGACATCCGAGGCAATAAAATTTTCATCTTTGCCAATCCCAATGATTAAAGGGCTATCGTGGCGGACAGCAATAAGTTTTCTTGGCTCTTTATTACAAATGACCCCCAGGGCGTAAGAACCTTTTATTTTCTTTATTGCCTGCCTTACTGCTTGAGCTAAATCATTCCGATAGTAATGCTCAATAAGATGCGCAACTACTTCGGTATCAGTCTGCGAGATAAAATGGTGCCCTTGTTTACTAAGCCCGGTCTTTAACTCCTGAAAGTTTTCAATGATCCCGTTATGTACGACAACAATATCTCCCCGGCAATCTTTATGCGGATGAGCATTTATCTGGCTGGGCTCGCCGTGTGTTGCCCAGCGGGTATGGCCGATGCCAATCGTACCGGACAACCGGCTTTTTTCTACACTATCATTTAAAACTTTAAGTTTTCCTTCTTTTTTCCGCACAAAAATCCGGCCGTGTTCGATGGTCGCAATACCTGCAGAATCATACCCGCGGTATTCAAGCCGGTTTAACCCGTCGATAAGTATATCCTGCGCATTTCTGTTCCCGATATAACCAACTATGCCACACATATCAATTCACTCCTAATAAAAAATTTCCTTCAATTTGACTATCATTATCTCAAAACTACAGGGTATTATGCCAAGCTGATGTTGTCTCGCAACACCAGAAATTTTTTATCCATTTGAAAACCGTAGGCTTTCAAACTTTCCCTTTTATTTCCTCTTTCGCCCGCCAGCGCCTTGTGGAGGGTCATTCGTCATTTTTTAACCGTCTGGTTTATTTTTATATCAGTGAACATCAGTATTTTCTCATCTGCGATCATCTGTGTATTTATTCCAAACAATTCTGCCCTCAACAACCGTCATCCAGACTCTAAAATATTTATCAAAAATTACAAGATCGGCATCTTTACCCACACCAATACTACCCTTTTGCTTATCTATTCCTAATACTCTTGCCGGATTAGTTGATGCCAGTTTCACAGCATCCACCAGCGTCAATCCGGTTAATTTAACAACATTCTTTACTGCTTCAATCATTGTTAAGGTACTGCCGGCAAGGCGGCCGGTTTTAAGCTGAAAAACTCTGCCTTTTTTTACTGCGCTCGTAATATCCGCCAAAGCAACGGAATCCGTTACCAAGACTATTTTATCCGTTCCTTTAGAATTTATCAATAGTTTTAATAAATCGGGCCCCACATGCACCCCATCAGCAATAACCTCAGCGAATATCCGGGGCGATTTTAAAATTACCCCCACTGCTCCGCAATCAGCCTTTTTAATTTTAGACATCCGGTTATATGTATGCGTGGCATATGTCACGCCTTTGGCTACGGCTTGTTCGGCACAAGCAGCAGTGGCATTTGTATGCCCCATAGCAATTATAATATGCTTCTTTTTAAGAACAGGGAAAAGTTCAAAAATACCGCCCAGTTCCGGGGCAAGGGTTATAATCCTTACTAAACCAATTGATTTTTTAATTAAAGCATGCAGCAATTTTTTGTCTGTTTGCGCCGTGCATTTTACCGGGATTGCCCCGCTCATTTTTCTGTTAATAAACGGCCCCTCAAGGTGTATCCCAAGCATACGTGCACCGGTGATTTTCTTAGTTTTCAATAATTCAAGTTGTTCCAAAACCCGCTTTAAATCTTTTTCCAATGGCGTATACAAAAAACCTGTGGTGCCGGATCTTACAAAATGTCCGGAAACATGCTCCGCATCCCCGTGCACGTGCAAATCAATAAATCCCGGGGCAGCAAACCGCCCGTCAACATCTATCGTCAACCCCCTCTTTCTAAACTTAGCACCCAGACAGGTAATCTTCGAACCCTGCACAATAATTTCACCAGATATTATTTTCTCCGGTAAAACTATCCTGGCATTTTTTAAATGAATCTCCCCCGTCTCTTGAGACGAAGTATCTTCATAATCGGGGAATGCGCTGTATTTTCCGGCTTTTCTATATTTCATATATTCTGCCCGCTTTACCTCAAACATCCTGTTGATTCCCTCGGAGAAATTCCGGGGCAATTTTTTATCCAAAATACAAAACCCCAGAATTTTTTCTGGGATTTTTCTAATAAGAAATTTCCTTTATATTGATCACCGCTGTAACAAAGTCTACGGTCTATGGTCTGTAGTCTGAACCATGTTTTTATACTTTCAAGGTTTTCGTTTTTTCCTCGATCGAACCAATCAGTCTATCAAAAGCCTTTTGAAACGCCAGCACGCCTTCATCCTGGATTATCTGGCATATCTTATCAATATCAATCCCCATGCTGTCTAAATCCGCGAGCTCTTTTTCTGCTTCATTAACATCTTTATCTACTGTTTGCGCAATTTTACCATGGTACTGAAACGCCAAAACCGTGGCTTCGGGGATAGTATTAATCGTATCTTTACCAATCAACTCTTCTACATATTTCACATCAGAGTAAGCCGGATTCTTCGTACTTGTTGAGCCCCAAAGCAGGCGCTGTACATGCCCCCCACGCGCTAAAATTTCCTTAAAGCTATCATTAAAAAATATTTCACGGTAGCGCTGATAAATCATTTTTGCATTAGCCACAGCAATCTTGCCCTTAAGCATTGCTATACACTCTTTAACCGGGGTTTCCGTTTCTCTATTTAACAAATCATCGAGCATCTGATCAACCGTGGTATCGACACGGCTGACAAACACACTGGCAACCGAACTCACAATTTGGATATCCGCCCCGTTTTTAAGCCGTTTTTTCAGCCCGTCAATATAGGCATTCGCAATTGCCTGATAATGCCGCTTGGAAAAAAGCAAGGTCGCGTTTATATTTATCCCTTCGGCAATCAACACGGCAATTGCTTCCGGCCCTTCTTTGGTCCCGGGAATTTTAATCATAATATTCGGGCGGTTAAGTTTTTCAAAGAGCACCCGTGCATTATCTATGGTTTTTACTGCATCATGGGCATACTGCGGCAAAACTTCTATACTAACATACCCGTCGCGTTTATTTGTTGCCTTATAAACCGGTAAAAGCATATCCGCAGCATCAGCAACGTCTTGAATGGTTAACGCATCATAAATTTCTAACGGCGTCATGCCTTCGGTAACAAAATGCTCAATATTCCGGTCATAATCAGAAGAGTTATTAATCGCCTTTTCAAATATCGCAGGGTTCGAAGTAACCCCCATTATCCCTTGCTTAAAAAACTCTTGCAACCCCCCGTTTTTAATCAAACCGCGTTCAATATTGTCATACCACGGACTTTGCCCAGCTTCATATAATTTTTTTAAATTATTCATATTGAACCCTCATGAAGGAAATTTTTATTTAGTTGCCTAAATTTTTCAGCAGACGCACAGTTTTATTCAAATTTTTCGCACCAAACAAAAAACTTGCCGTAACCAGCATATTTGCCCCGGCAGAAATTACCAAAGGTGCAGTTTTACTGCTTACCCCTCCATCTACGGCAATATCTTTGGAAAATATTTTTCTTAAGGCCTTAACCTTTGACAATACTTCCGGTTTAAAACTCTGTCCGGCAAATCCAGGATTAACTGACATAATCAGCACCATATCCAAATCATCCAAAATATCTTTGATGCAAAGCGGTGTGCCTGGATTTAGCGCAATCCCGGTACCTGCCCCCTGTTTCTTTATTTCCCGCAGTATCCAACGTGCCTTTTTTTCGTCAAAAGAAGTTATTTCTTTGGGGAATTTACCAAATCCTTGTGATTTCTTTTTAAGACGTCCCAAAGACTCTGCATGTACCGTTATAATATCCGCTCCTGCCGCTATGTAATCTTTGATATAATATGCCGGATTTTCAATCATCAGGTGTGCTTCAATAGGAAGCTTGGTATACGGTCTGATAGATTTAATAATTATTGGACCAATGGTGAGATTAGGAACAAAGTGCCCATCCATCACATCAATATGAAACATATCTACTTTTGCCCGGTTACATCTTTCAATCTCCTGACTGAGACTCGCAAAATCACAGGATAAAATACTTGGGGCAATTTTAATTTTCATTTTTTTACTCATCCAACCTGTACATGCCAAAACCAAACATAATAAAGAATATTTTGGCTCGTTTAGCTTGTGATATGAAAATCTACAGTTTTCAAACTTTCCCTTTTTATTTTTAAAATTAATTCTCTGGCGATAGAGAAACTTTTATTCGTTTATGATAAAACTATATACAGTTGGGCAATAAAATACCTTCTCCGATAGTCTCCCAATTGGCATGTATTTTCTTAATCTCGGCAATCATTGCTTATTGGTATCATCCAGCATTCAGTGATATTTTACACTAATCAAAAAGTGTTATCAAGTACTTTCTATCCGCGCTGCTGCTACTTTTCCCGGCCTGAGGTTTTTTTAAATCTTTAAGGAATTCGCGGTCTATCTTAGTAAATCCTAATGACTTTGCCCTATACAAATCCTGCCAGCATTTGTCATACTCATTTATCAAAAAATATACCACTGCCCGGTTGTAGTAGGCATCAACACAATCAGGAGATAATGCTAATGTTTTGTTATAATCAGAAACAGCCTGCATCAGATTCCTTCCTTGATAATATGCCTTTGCCCGGTTATAATAGGCGTTAGTATAATAAGGGGTTGAGCTTTATCGCCCTGTTGTAATCAGAGATAGCTTTACCAATAAGACCTCTTTTCATATAGACAAGTCCTCGATTATTGTAAGCTAAGCTATCCTTAGGATTAATTTTTATTGCCTTATTAAAATCCGCAATAGCCTCATCAAGCCGGCCGATCTTTCGATAAGCATTTCCCCGTTCGTTGTACAGCCTTAACTTCCCTGGTGATTTACAAACTACATCATTCCACAACGTAAGTTCATTTCTCCATACACTGTTCCTGGCGTAAGTTAACACAGAATACCCGCTAATAATGATCAGCAATACTGCCGCTGTTAATTTGTGTGTTTTGTTCCCGATAAAATAATACGTCATACTTACCAAAAAAAGACTAAAACCGGCCATTGGTAACTATAGCCTGTGTTCAAAAATTACATCGCGAATCGGGAAAATGCTCGATTCAGGTAATAACGTTATAAAAAACCAGAATATGGCAAAAGATATCAACCTGTATTTATAACGTATCTGCAAAGCAATAGCTATAATTATTAGCAAAAGAATAAAACTGCTAATTACATAAGGCGCGCTAAAATTTCGCGTAATCGGATAATCATCGTCTAAATTTTGGTTTAACGGTATAAATAAAAGCCTCAGATACGTAATCATAACTTTAAACTGAGTCAAAAGATAATGCCCCGGCGAAATACCCGGCCCCCCCTTCAGCAGACAGCCGCATCTCCTGAATATTTACTGTGTTTGTTATAATCATTGTCAAAGGGATAACGAGTATCGTAACCAATAAAGGTAAAAGCCGTCTGTAATTGATACCTTTTTTAGTTCTAAAAAACCATGCTTGATAAAGAAGTATCATCAGCGGTAAAGTTAATGTTGTCTCCTTGGTAAACATAGCTATAATTGTTGTAATTAGTGAACCGGCATAATATAATCTTTTATTAGTTTCTCCCTCTACTAATTTAGATTTAACATAGAGGCTAACCGCCAACAGATAAAACAAAGTGGCTAAAGAAGCAGCCCGTTGAATAATATATGTCACGGCCTGAGTCTGAATCGGATGTGCTATAAATATTAGTGCAACAAAAAACGCAATATGATGAGTAAATCTGGTAATTTTATTATCCTTCATTTCCGGGGTAGAAAGCGTTAAAAAAACTAACCACCAGACCATAATTGCCGATACCAGATGAACTACCAAATTAAATAAATGGTAACCAACCACATTAAGCTGGCCAAAATGGTAGTTTACGGCAATAGAGAGATAGGTTAGAAAACGGGTAGGCCAGAAATTCCAGATCGCTTTTAAATCAGCAAGGTTAGTTATGTTTGAATTTTCAATAATCGAAGAATTATCGTCAAAATGAAATGAGCTCTGGAAGGTATTTGAATAAATGACAACGCCTAAAAGACATAATATAATTATTGCAATCTTATTGGAGTATATTATATTGCGAGAAAATATCTTAATGGCAAGCACAATGTTTTTTATTAATTGGTTTTCTCTTAATCTTCTCTTTCCCTCTGCAACGATGTCCCAGTACGCCGATGCCGAATGCAGTACACTAATAACACTAACATCGGCATCCCGATGTTACTCTTACGAATTAGCATCATTCGGGATAAAGGAAAACTATCTTTCCCCTTAAAATCCCCTTTTGGGTTCAAATCCCCTAATGTTTACGATTTGATATTAGCTATTCGCCATTTGCTAAATTGGCGTCCCCACGGGGATTTGAACCCCGGTCGTCAGATCGAAAATCTGATGTCCTAGACCAGACTAGACGATGGGGACGCTTTTATTGGCAAATAGCTAATTGTATACAGTTTTTTTACTGTACACTGCTTGCCTTCCGTTAGGGAGGTAAACTGTTACCTGTTTCTATGGTGAGCCGCCCAGGACTCGAACCTGGCACACCCGCCTTAAAAGGGCGGTGCTCTACCTGATGAGCTAGCGGCCCACAAATATGTTACAAATTTGGCTTTTGCGGTTTGTTTTAGCTAATTTCTATGGAAAAGTCTAAGTTACAGCAATTATTTTAATAATATTTGTGATCATCCCTGCCGGCAGACAAGTGTATTTTTCAATCTGTGCCAATTTGTGTATAAGCACTATAGTTCAGTGCAAATTACCTATACTTCCATGATTTCTTTTTCTTTATTCTTCAAAGATTCGTCAGTTTTAGATATATATTTATTAGTTAATTTTTGCACTTCTTCTTGCGCCTTAAAACTATCATCTTCCGTAACTGTTCCTTCTTTCTGTGCCTTTTTTAAGTGCTCATTCGCATCTCTTCTAATCGAACGGATTGCCACACGTTGCTCTTCGGCCATCTTATGTGTAACCTTTACCAGCTCCTCACGGCGTTCCTGAGTTAGCTGGGGAACTGAAAGCCTGATTAATTTCCCATCATTGCTCGGTGTTATTCCGATATCCGATTTCAAAATAGCTTTCTCAATTTCCACCAGCGAATTAGGGTCCCAGGGGTGTATTATAATAAGACGCGGCTCAGGAGCAGAAATATTTGCCAGCTGTTTCAGCGGCGTAGCTGCTCCATAATAATCAACTTTGATCATTTCAACAAGCCCGCTTGAAGCCCTGCCAGTACGCACAGAATTAAATTCACGAATTACTAAATCCAAGGATTTTTTCATTTTGTCTTCTGCTTCGTTTAATATTTTCTGTTGCTGCATACGCACCCCCTAAATGACCCGCCAAACATCATGGCGGGCAAAAACCAGTCAAGTAACATAATCAGTGACCGATAGCCCGTCAAAATGTCGCAGATCCGCCAACGTATTAGCGGCAGACATGGCGGGGAATTCCCCCCCTGTTTTTTTACATAAGTAAGATCGGAAGATTTTAGGCAATTATTTACTCAATTACTAATAACTGTTCCTATCTTCTTTCCGCAAATTGCCTGTTTGATACTATCCTTCTTAAATAAATTAAAAACAATTATTGGTAATTGGTTATCTTTACATAAACTTATTGCTGTCGAATCCATCACTGCTAAATCATGTTTTAATACATCCAAATAAGTTAAACAGCTGTATTTTTTTGCGGTTTTTGACTTCATTGGGTCCGCGGAATATACCCCATCGACTTTTGTAGCTTTTAGCAGCACATCGGCATTTATTTCTGAAGCACGTAATGCTGCCGCCGTATCCGTTGTAAAATACGGATTACCGGTACCGGCAGTGAAGATAACCACTCTTCCTTTTTCCAGATGCCGTATTGCCCTTCTTCTTATATAGGGTTCAGCCAGCTCCTGCATCTGAATTGCCGTCAATACCCTGGTATTCACATCTACTTTCTCAAGCGCTGACTGTAACGCCATTCCGTTAATCACGGTTGCCAGCATTCCCATATAATCTGCAGTGGAACGGTCAATGCTGCGACCCAAAGTAGAAGAGGCACGAAATATGTTTCCTGCGCCAACGACAATTGCAATCTGGACACCGGTCTTTTTGACATCTTTCAATTCCTCAGCTAAATTAACCAAAACCGCGGCATCAATACCAAATCCCTGATTTCCCTGAAATGCCTCACCGCTCAGTTTTAAAATAACCCGCTTATATACTGATTTATAGCTCTTCACCTAACTGAAACCTTTCAAATCGTCTGATTATTATATTTTCACCAATTTTAGCAATAATTGAAGTAAGGTAATCCCCAACAGTCAACTTATCATCTTTTATAAATGGCTGTTCTAATAAACAAACCTCGGCAAAAAATTTATCCAGCTTCCCATTTGTTATTTTTTCTAATATTTCTTTTGGTTTTTTATCACCAATCTGTGATTTTATTATCTCTTTCTCTTTATCAATTAATTCTTGCGGCACTTCTTCCCTTTTTATATATTTGGGCACAGAAGCGGTAATCTGCATGGCAATATCCTTTACAAAAATTTTAAACATATCATTACGCGCCACAAAATCAGTCTCACAATTCACCTCAACAATAACCCCAATCTTTCCGCCTAAATGAATATATGCGTCTATTAATCCGGCATTTGTTATCCGCTGTGATTTTTTGACCGCAACAGCTGTTCCCTTTTTCCTCAATATTTCTATTGCCTTTTCAATATCTCCATCTGCTTCTGACAATGCCTTTTTACAATCTACCACTCCGGCATTGGTTTTATCTCTTAGTTTTTTTATTTGTTCCATCGTTACCGGCATCTTATTTCCCTCCAATTATTTTAAGTTCTGTCAAAATGAATATCCCCCGCAGCAAGCTGCGGGATATATTCATACACCGAAAATGTAATCATTTTCCGGTCATACGCCTAGGCGGATGCAAACGAAATTGTCGTCTTTTTGTTTTTTATGCCCAATACTCGATACTCAATACGCAATTCATATTTATAATACGTTCCCCTTACCCTAACCGCTGTTATCGTTAGCGTTATTATCACTATTTTTATCATTAGCTTGATTATCACTATCGGATGGCAAAGATTCTGATTTTTTACCATTTTCTTCAGTTGACTTATCTTTTTTTTTCTCTACCTCACGCCCCTCGGTAAAACGCGCCCGTCCTTCAATAATCGATTCGGCAATTACTGAAGTGATCAGCTTTATCGAACGGATTGCATCATCATTTCCCGGAATTATAAAATCGATCATATCCGGATCACCATTAGTATCAACTACCGCAATCACCGGGATAGATAATTTACGTGCTTCTTTCACGGCAGTTTCTTCCCGCTTTGAATCAATCACAAAGAGCGCGCCGGGAAGTTTATTCATGTCTCTTATACCGCTTAAGTTCTTACTCAGTTTTTCAAGTTCCTTATTTAAACCTGCGGCTTCTTTTTTGGTCAATAAATCCAATGTCTTATCTTCCTTCATCTTCTCAATCTCTTTCATCCGGCGGATACTTTTCCTCACCGTTTCAAAATTTGTCAAAGTGCCGCCCAACCATCGTTGTGTCACATAAAACATATTTGCCCGTTGTGCCTCAGCGGCAATTGCATCCTGGGCCTGTTTTTTAGTCCCCATAAACAAAACATATTCGCCTTTTGCCGCAATTTGCGTAACAAAAGCACATGCCTCGTTAATACAGACAAGTGTCTTCTGTAAATCAATTATGTAAATCCCTTCACGTTTCCCAAAAATAAATCTCTTCATTTTTGGATTCCATCGTTTCGTTTGATGTCCAAAGTGGACACCTGCTTCCAACAATTGTTTGATAGTAACCTGTGCCAATTTATTACCCCCTTAAATGACGACATAAGTTACAGAACCGAAGGTGCTGTAACTTATCTGTCGGAATTTAATCCGCCAATCTTTGTGGCGGATATTAAGTTTATTCCTCAATGAGTACACATCTTATGGAACATAGTGAACATAAGTTGCAGTACGAATTGATTCCGCTAAGCGTGGGGAAATTGTCGAAGAGAATTTCCCCTTGTCTAAGCAAGGGACAAATCACATAATCCCAACAAACACTAATACCTACACTAAAATACCCAATGCATTGATTATGCCTGCTAACAAGCAAAACTTCGTGCTTATCTTACTAAAACAAAAATATACCACAACAATAAATCGTACAAATTCATGCGTTTAATTAGTATACCATATTAATTTTCTTTTTCAAGTATTTTATTTTTATGTGCAAAAATAATCATTATCTGCGAAAAAGAATGCCTTAACACGTAGCGCGTTAAACGCCTGATTTTGCGTTGATTTAAATATGTTCCCTTCTATTGCCAGATGCGCTAAAAATCGTTCAATCTCATGTTTACCCATCTCTTTGGGATGTCTTGTGCTATGAAATTTTAGGTTCATTCGTAAATAATGTAGAGCTATTTTTGTAACATTTTGATATATAAGAGAAACGACAAAATAACATGCTGCACTTTATTTATCAAAGTTTGGCTTGCTTGAGCTGAGCCTTACACAGCTCAAGCGAAAGCAAGCCAATAGGTTATGATGACAACAATTCTCTCCTTGTAATCGATATTGTCTGGCCAGATCTTTATTTTATTCTTCCCCTCTCACCTTGTCAACTGTTTGTCGTGTCCGTGGTGTATAAAAGATGCGCTTAAAAAACGCAGCCTTTTACCGGCTATTACTAATACGCGCAATCAACTCTTCCTGTGAACAGGTAGCCACACCGAGCTTGCCAACGACAATGCCGGCAGCATAATTTGAAATATGCGCGGCTTCCTGCATCGTTGCCCCGGAAGCCAATGCCAGAGTAAATGCGGCAATAACCGTATCTCCGGCGCCAGATACATCAAATACCTCCTGCGCCCGTGTCGGGATACTGGTTATTTTATTGCTCTTCTCGAATAAGCACATCCCGTCTTCCCCAAGGGTGATCAATACTCCCGCGGTATTTAAATTACGCAAAAGTTTTTTTCCGGCAGCAGCAAGGGTTGTTTTATCTTTGATAATAATGTTTGCTGCTTGACCCGCTTCATTTGTATTTGGGGTCAAACAAGTAACCCCGCGGTAATATTTAATGTTTTCTTCTTTGGGGTCAACCGTAACTATTAGATTGTTTTTTTTGGCGAATTTTACAACTCCCCGGATTAAGTCTGGGATAATCATCCCCTTACCGTAATCTTCGAGCAATACCGCCCTTGATGAATCAATATTCTTCTCAATATAAGATAATATTCTCTCAACCTGTTTTTTGTTTATCTCTGATAATTTCTCCCGGTCCACACGTACAATCTGCTGCTGACGGGCAATAATTCTTGTTTTTAAAGTGGTGGGGCGCAGATAGTCAACCATTACTCCGGAAACATCTACCCCGCTATTTTTGAGCAGCTCATTTAAAACTCCCGCCCGATGGTCATCGCCAACTAATCCGATAAGGTTTACCCTGCCGCCCAATGCCGCTATGTTTGTTGCCACGTTTGCCGCACCGCCAGGCATAAATGATTCATGTTTAACTTCCAACACCGGCACCGGTGCTTCCGGAGAAATCCGGCCTACTTCTCCCCAGACAAATTCATCAAGGATTAAATCCCCAACCACAATAACTGTATTGTGGCAAAAGTTATTAATTATCTTTATTATTTCCTTTTTAGTCTTATCTGACTTCACGAAATATCTCCCTCCTCTAAAAGCGCCTGGTAAAGCAGCGGGATATTTATCTCATGGTGCCCGATTATATAATAGCCGCGACCACCGCAAGCAACCGGACGCGATACGATGTTTTCTGCCGGCCGGTAGTGATAAATCATATCAAAATTAACCGTAGTAAAGTTCGCAACTTTCCTGCCTAAATTTCGGGCAATGTTCAATGCCTTTAAAAATACCTCCGGCAGGATAACTGCGGACCCGGCATTTACCAAAACCCCGCCGGTTAATCCGGAAACAATCTCCACAAGTTTATAAAAATCAGCCATCGAAGTTTTTCCGATTGCCGCGCCATTACAACTTGGGTGCTGATGAATAATATCTGTACCTAAAGCCACATGTACTGTTAAAGGAATTTTTAATTTGTACGCTGAGGCCAAAATACTAAGCCCTCGCTGCGGCAGACGCTTATTCAATATCATCCTGCCCACTGCCTCCCCCAGCCCCGCGCCAGACTCTGCCCCTTTTTTAATCGCCTCATTTATAAATACCGCTGTTTCTTCGGCCATGCCAAACAAACCTTTATCTAATGCCGCAGCAACATCTTCCGAGGTCTTGCCAATCAGAGATAGTTCAAAATCATGAATTATTCCGGCACCGTTTAAACAAACTGTGGTAATATACCCCTTTTTCATTAAATCAATAATAATTGGATTAAGTCCGCATTTAATCGTATGCGCACCGAGCATAAATATGACCGGTTTTTTGTTTTTACGCGCCTGGATAATCCAAGAAACAATGCTTTTGAAACTGCGGGCTGCTAAAATATCCGGCAGGATACGATAGAATTTTCGAAAGCTTGCATTTTTTCTGCTGGTTTTTGCAAATTCTCTAATATTTACTTTACTTTTGCGTTTTTTAATTGAACATGTCTTAATCTTTGATATATCCATAAATTACAGCCTTCGGCATTAATTTATCAACAACCTTTTCTTTTTAAGAAAAGGTTGGCCAAAAGAAATTTCCATAGAAATAAATTTTTTATTTTTCATGTATATTTTGTTAATTGACTCTGTGTTAAAAACACAATGTATTATTTCAAATAGCATTGATCTCACTTTTTTTATCCGCGCGGCGGATAAGGATTATTTTTGCGTAGCAAAAATAAATTATAACACCCCCAAAAAAACCTGTCAATTTATTTTCCTGAGATATGCAACCGGATTGCCAAAAAAACTATATCCTTTAATTAACACCGGCACCCTGTTCGTGTCCGTGCTAAACCAGATCAGCACCCTCACCCGTTTAAATAACTTATTATCTTTCAATAATCTTGCTACCGGCTGTACCAAAAACGTACCATAATTACCTAACGGTACCGATATTTTCCCTCTTTTAAGAACCCTCATTGCGACTTCCCAGTCTTTCTTTGGCGTAGAAACATTAAATTTTACCGGTTCATAAAGATTAATTCTTTTCGTACGGAACTTGTAAAAACAGCTTACAGCATCAAAGGCTGCCGGGGGAATTTCACGGTCAATGTTTATTTTGTTTTTTTCATTCCTTATCCCGTGGCTCTTTAGGCGGTTATTTTTCTGATCAAAAATAACAATCTGGCTGCTGGATTTTGTGGATTGAGAAATTATTATTTCACTTTTTATCGGATAAAATGTTTCTTTCTCAATATATGTATCAATTGTATCATCGATTTTGTAGAAAAATGAAAAAAAAGCATTCGTACGCGCTGTAAACACCAAATGATATGCCTCGTGTTCGCCAATTTTAACTAACTCCTTAACTTCGGTTATGCATTCGCCAATTTCAACTCCCCACATCTTAACCTGATAAACCAATCTTTCCCCAACCCGTAAAGATTCCAAATAAGGTAAAACATCTTCAATCACTCTTATTTCCCTATCGGGTATGGTTTCTCTAATCATTGTACAGCCGGAAATTAAAAACAATAGTATTACTATTATAATAATTTTAAGACGCATTATTCACCAAAACCTTCCTTGCCAAGGTCAAAATGTAATTCTTATCTATCTCTTTCATGCATTTATAGCCAATCCGGCAGTTACCATGACCACATGGACTGCAGGCAATTTTTGAAGAGACAATAAAATTTTTACCCGTCAGCGGCGCAAATTTAGCCGGATCTGTCGGTCCAAATATGGCAATCATCGGCACCCCCGCCGCCCAGCCGAGGTGCATTGGGGCAGTATCATTGGTAATTAAAAGGCGGGACTTTCTGAAAAATACCACAAGTTCGCGAATTGTCGTCTTACCAGATAAATCCACTGCCTCTGTCTTCATCAACGTTAAAATATTGCGAATAACTGACTGATCATTTATACTCCCCAGCATTACAACTTTAACGCCGTTTATTTCATTTAACCTGTCCGCAACAAAGGCAAACCCTTGTTCCCGCCATCTTTTTGCCCGGCTTTTTGAACCAGGGCAAATCACGGCAATCTTTTTGTCTAAAAGATTATGTTTTTCAAGGATCCCGGCTACTTGTTTATCGTCTTTTAAAGACGTGCAAATATCAGGACTAATCGTCTCGGGAAAAGACAGTCCCAAGGATTTTAACTTGTCCAGATGCTCACATGCCTTATGTTTAATATGCGCCGGTATCGGTAAAAAAGGTAAATTCCGGTATTTTGTCCCAATGATGTATGGCCAGAGTGTATTTCTAAAATCAACAACTAAATCAATCGACTTACGCCTTAGGGTAAATACCAGTTTTAATTTGTCTTTTAACGGTGCATGTTTATTGTAGATAATAATCTCCTCAACCTGTTGATCTGCCGTGAATAGTTCCCGTCCTTCCGGCCCGACAAGGATTGTAATTTTTGCCGGCAAAAATTCCTGTTTTATCCTCTCTATTGCCGGGGTAGTTAAAACAATGTCCCCGATATTGGTCAGACTTACAATAAATATTTTTCTAATATTATTTTTTTCGATCATTTTCGACAATCTCTAAAATATCACTTGCCGAAATAGCACCCATACACTTATAGTCTCGACAATCAAATTTATAACAAGGCACCTTGCATCCAACATCTTTCTTAATAACCGCAAAATTACCCGCGCCATATGGACCGGTTATTTTAGAGGAAGTTGGACCAAAAAGGGCAATTACCTTTGGCCGCTTTACGGCCAGCGCAATATGCATGGGTCCGGAATCTGCACTAATAACATAATCGGCCTGCTGCATTAATGCGGCAAGCTGTTTTAGATTAGTTCGCCCGGCAAGATTCAGCGATTTTTCTTCCATCAGATTGGCAATCTCTGCACCAAGGCCAAGATCCTTTGGTGCTCCGGAAATAATAATCCGCGCCTTGAAACGTCTAACCAACTCATCCCCCAGCTTGGCAAACTTCTCTTTACCCCATCGTTTTGGCGGCCAGTTCCCCCCCGGATTTAATACCACGATTAAATCATTATTTGTTATTCCGGCTTTTTTAAGCAGTCCCTCGACACTATCTTTTGCATTCTCCGGTATAAAAAACTCATAATCTTTATCTGCCGTATCATATCCTTGGGCGCGAACAATATTTAAAAAATGTTCAACACGATGTAAAGCATTGCCCGAAAAAGGCAGCGCACGGGTCAATAAAAACCCTCTCCCCTTAGTATTATAGCCCACTCTTACCGGAATACCTGCAAAATACGCAATCAGCGCTCTGGTAAAAGAACGATGAAAAATATATACCTCGTCAAATTTATCCAAACGCAATTGTTTGATTAAGCCGAATTTCGCCAGGAGGCTTTTGTGTTTTCCCCTTTCATCATAAACAATCAACTGATCAATATGCGGATTATCCTGCAAGATTTCATAGCAGCGCGGAACAGTCATACAGGTAATCTGCGCCTTGGGAATAGTCTCTTTTAATGCCCTTATTGCCGGAGTAGAAAACAAACTATCTCCCAGCCAGTTAATATTAACAACTAAAATCTTTTTCATTTTTTTCTTATCTCTTTTATCCAGGTATAATACCCGCTGCATTGGAACCAAAAGACAAGCAAATTATCGCCGGTTGCCGATATGCGTAATCGTTTAATAAAGTAAGGATGACGGCTGGAAAATCTCTTCCCGGGATTTGTTGCGCAGGCGCCAAGGTACCCGGCCCGCTGAACAATACTGACAACTTTTTGGTTAAAGGCACCCAGCGGATAAGCAATAAAATCTATCGGCTTTTTAAGACGGTTTTCCAGCAAGCTTTTTGAATAGATCACTTCTCTTCTAATCTTTTCATCACTTAAATCTGGCAGCTCTGGATGGGTCATGGTATGACTGCCAAAGGTAATGCCATGCTCGGCCATTTCCAGAATCTCATCCCAGTTAAGGTATCCTTTTTTACCAATAAAATCAACAATTAAAAAAATCGTCGCGGAAAGATTATGTTTTTTTAGTACCGGATAAGCATTTTTATAAAGATCGGCATATCCATCATCAAATGTAATTGCGACATTTTTCCCGTGCCGCGTTTGTTTATTTTTCATTAAATCAATAACTTGATTAAGGCTGATAATATTATAATCCTTATTGATTAAAAATTCTATCTGTCTTTTAAAACTCTCAGGGGAAACACTTAGCTTGTCGGTTTTTTCTGCCGGGGCAACATGATGATACATCAGCACGGGAATTACATACCTTGCCCGTACGGAAATAACCGCGGCAGTTATAACCACGATGATTAGCGATATCTTTATTAAAGCTCTGGGTTTATATTTCATTGCAATAACTCCTCATAAGTCTTGATAACGTTATCGGACATTTCTTTCAAAGAAAATTTTTCCCTCATAAACTGTTTGCCGCTTTCGGCAAAACTTTGTCTTAATTTTTCATCATTTAAAAGCAGCATTATCTTTTCCGCAAGTATTTCTGGATTGCGCGGCTCAACTAAAAAACCGGTCTTGCCATCCTTAATGATACTATAAATGCCGCCAACATTAGAAGCCACTACCGGTACCCCGGCCGCGCTTGCCTCCATTGCCGCCAACCCCAGCCCTTCTTGTAACGAGGGCAGCACAAAAACATCCATAACCTTTAACGGTTCTAACGTATTAAAAAGTGTTGGCAAAAACACTACATTTTTTTCAATCCTCAGGTTTTTCGTCTGCTGAATTAAATTATATTTTTCTTCACCGTCACCGATGATTAAAAAATAAACATCGTTTATTTTGGATAAAATAATTGCCGCCGCTTCCAGCAGATACTTGTGTCCTTTTACCGAAGAAAGCCGCGCAATAATCCCGACAACAAAACGCGCCCGGCGGTCTATGCTGATTTGTTCCTTGTTTTGCCCAATCTCATCCCGGTTAAACTCCCGGCTGAACTTTTCAACATCCACCCCGTTAGTTATAAGCTTTACCTTTTCTTTTTTTATTTTAAAATCATTAACCAGATGTTCACGTACGGCATTGCTTATGGCAAAAACTTTCTCCCCCCAGCAGGGAAATATCTTTCTTCCCCATTTAACCTTGAAAAATCCATGACAAGTACTTACAAAACTAATCCGGTTTAGTTTTGATACAAAATATGAAACTACCTGGGTAACCCGCGTCTGTGCATGGATAATATCAATATCATGTTCTGCCGCATAATTTAAGACACTAATAATTGCCGGGATCACTTTCGGACTAAGCTCAGATTTCGTCTTTATATCAACATACAGGTGTTCGATGCCGTACGAGTTAAGCAGCGGCAGCATCTCTCCCCCGGCAGAAGCAACCCAAACATTTATCCCGCGCTGTTTTAACATTCTCGCCAGGGACAGGGTATATGCGGTAATCCCGCCACAATTAAAATGTGTTGTAAATAGTAATATGTTCATAAATTACTGCCTTCGGCATTAATTTATCCGCGGCCTTTTCTTTTACAAAGAAAAGGCCGACAAAAAGAAAAAAATTCTATGGGGCTAAAAACCTATCTATTGCTGTAATTACCTCTTGCGGGGTAATTTCCTTCATGCATCTTCTGCTGCGGCATTTAGGTTTATAACATGGTCTGCAAGACAAAGTCTTTTCTAAAATAATACAATTTTTTGCCGGTGGAGCGTGGCGCAACGGTGAAGTCGGGCCAAATAATGCAACAAAATTAACGTTCATCGCCGCGGCCACATGCATCGCCGCAGAATCACAACAAATAAATACCCTGCATCTTTCAACAAGTGCGGCAAACTCTAAAATCTTGGTTTTCCCACAGGCAATAATTGGTTTTGTATCCGCCGCCCTGGCAATTTCCTGCGCCAGCGGCAATTCTTCCCTGGTTCCAGCAATCACGACCCTGGCATGATATTTACCGGCCAGTAAATCACAGACACGCGCGGCAAAATCTGCCGGCCATCGCTTGCTTTGCCAGCGCGGGCTAGAAAAAATACTCATGCCGATGAGCAGTTGACGATCCGTAAGCCATTCCCCGGCGAAAAGCTTTTCAATCTTTTCCCGATCGCGCACTGCCGGCCAAAGCTTAAGCTGATGATCATCATCTTTTATCCCTAAAAGACTAAGCAGCCGTAATTGATGGTTGACCGGTGGAATATTCTTAAAATTATTTTTTATCCGATGATTTAATAAAAACCCAAATTTTCGGTCATAACCATATCGGTCATTAGCCAAAGACAAAAATGAAAGCAGATGCGAACGCTTACTATTCTGCAGGTCAATAACAATGTCAAAATACTGCTGCCGGAGATGTTGGGAAAATTTAAAAATTTCAAAAAGATCATTTTTTTGCTTCCAGATCATCACCTCATCAATATACGGACAATGTTGAAAAACATCCTTAAACCGTACATCTACCAGTACGGAAATATGCGCATCGGGATATTTATGACGTAAGGCACGGATACTTGGAATACTTAAAATCACATCACCCAGCGCACTCATTTTAATTACCAGTATCCTTTGTACCTTTATTACCTCCTCATAGACCTGTATTGTCTGCGTGAGCATTTTGTTCAGAGAAAAATTTTTACGGATATTATCCCGCGCGTTTTCTCTCAATTTGCGGCAGAGATTATGATCGCGGTATAATCTTAACACTGCCCTGGTGATTGCATCATGATCAGCCGGCGGCACAAGTAGTCCGGTTTTTCCGTCCGCAACTATATCAACAACCCCGCCTACTTTTGTGGCAATAACACAAACCCCGCAGGCACCGGCCTCAATTAATACCCGGCCAAAAGCCTCGGGGGTTATCGTCGGCAGTACCAAGACATCAAGTGCCGATATAATGTTTTCTATATCATCCTGCGTGTCTTGAAATTCAACATATTCCGCAACATTCAGCTCCTTGACCAAATCCCATATTTTCTTCCGGTACGAACGTTTTTTGTCAGATCCGCCTCCAACGATTAAAACCCTGAGATTGGCTATTTCTTTAACTAATCCTGGCAGCGCCCGGATAAAATATATATGCCCCTTAATCGGGGTAAGCCGTGCAATTATCCCAATGGTGAATTTAGGCGATTTTTTTTCTTGAGGCCTAAATTTCTTTAAATCTACTCCGCGGTGAATAAGACAGATGCGCTCTGTGGGAACATGAAAATTATCAATCATGTGCCGGCCAACGGCATTGGAAATAACAATCACCTTCTTCCCCCACCCCATAACCCGGCTGATAAAATGCCGGCGGTAATATCCGTGGCAGGTCGTAACAAATTTAACTCTGATAATCTTTGCCGCAAAAAACCCAATTATTGCCGGCACACGCGAACGCGCATGCACAATATCAATCTTTTCTTTTTTAATTATTCGGCAAACTTTAGGGATTGTCAGCAGTATCGTACGTATTGATTTCTCATGGACCGGAAGTTTATAATGTCTTCCCCCCCCCGCCTGTAAAGAGTCAACCAGCCGGCCGCCATTTGAGATAACCACTGCCTTGTGCCTCTGCTTCGTTAAAAAACAAGCAAGCTCCACGGTCCCCCTTTCAACACCACCAACATTTAACTCTGGCACGATCTGTAATATATTCACTTATATTATTCTCATTAATGCGGTTTTTACTTTTTCCGCATCGTTTAATATCCTGGTCGTTGTCGTTCCATCCCAAAAGTCAAAAATCGTTTCCTTGATATTATCCGTGGACACAATTTTAATATAGCCTTTTTTTTCCAAATGCGTCAAAAATTTCTCATGTTTAGTTGTCCCAAACCCAAGTCTTACCGGTCGAAATGCAATGACCCCGGCCGAAGAAGCGGCTGCTTCAGAAACCATCGATACGCTCTCGCCGGAAACAATAATTATATCACTCAAGACTAAAATTTCCGGGATAACTTCTCTATCACTATTTACATTTGAAATAACAACCATTTTACACCATTTAAAATCTTTCATTTCTTCTCTTACGATATTTTCTACCACCGCAGAGGTACGGCGCGAAGTAGTGATTAAAACCTCTGCATCGGTCTCGATTGCTGCTGCTTTTACATCTTTCAATACTTTTCTAACCAGTGCCGCAGTGATCCTCATCTTTTTCGTATCGCCGCCAATCAATACGCCAATTATTCTGTCTTTGGTAATATTTAGCCGGTGGCGCAGCATAGGTAATTTTTGCCGGTATTTTTCAAACGGTAATAATATTATTGCCCCCTCAGTGGTAACGATATTTTTACCCCTCGGGGGATGATCATGTTTCGGCATAATAACCAGATTATATAAACCGGCCGGGAAAAATGAAGGTTTCATCATAATGACATTCTTGGCATTATTTTCCTGAGAGATTATCCTATTTACCGCGGCAATGGACGCACCGGCAGAAACCACAACGTCGGCATAGCTCTTCATCAATTTATTAAAAGCATCTCCCTTCAATCCAAATTTTAAGCAGCGCATACATCCCTGACAGCTGCGTGACGACAATAACCCGCAAAGGGTTATGAACATGCGCAGTACTGGATTTTTATATTGAATTTCAACAACATTGGTTTCAACCTTCATGTTATCTGATTTTAATAAATTGACGATCGATTGCGACTGGCGCAAATGTCCAGGTTTTCTATCGCTTAATAACAATATATCTCTTTGCGGAGAATATTTCCAGCGTTTATAAACCCAAACCCATTGTTCCGGGTAACGGTAAATATATTTTTCTAATAACGCATTAAATTTTTCTAAAGCCTTTTTTGTATCAACTTCAATATCACCGCTGTAAGAAACATCCAGTTCGTCTTCGACTATAATCTTATGTTTCAAACCCGCTCTGACAATAAATAGCGGTAAGACTTTAGCCTTAGTTTTTTGGGCAAACATAACTACTCCCTGCGGAACAGGCACTTCCCGTCCGAGAAATTCAACCACAACTGAATTCTTATCCGCACCCTGGTCGGCCATCATTCCGACAACCTTATTTTCTTTAAGCGATCTGATTATTTCTCTTACGGCCATGCCTAACGGAACAATCCGGCAGCCTTTTTCCTGACGATACAGGTTTAACAATCTGTTCAGCCGGGGCATTTTTTGTTCTTTAGCTAATACGACAACCTCGTATCCCTTAATTGATGTTGCCACTGGTAACAATTCCCAATTACCAAAGTGGGCGCTTAAAAGAATTACCCCTTTATTGAATGTTAAAGCTTTGTCGATTTTTTCATATCCCTGGAATTCTACATATTTTTCTATATTTTTCCGGTTAAGCTTTGGAAACTGCAATATTTCCATAACCATCATTCCTAAATGAATAAAAAGACGGCGGTTTATTTTTTTGATCTCCGCCGGAGGTAATTTCATGCAGAAGGCGGATCTAAGATTACCATAAGAAATTCTTTTCTTCTTCCGGCTTAAACGAAATGCCAACAGGCCCAAAAGTTTGCCTAAAAAGAGTGTAATCCGGTAGGGAAGAATGCCAATAACCGCCGACACACATTTAGCGCTTATATAAACTAAAAAGTCTTTTTGTAAATTCTTCTTCATTTTTTATAATCTCAAGTTCAATAGTTAAAACCCAAACTTTAATATCCACCGCCCCATAAACATCGCATATTTTTATCCAATCTTTCAATGTCGTAATAATCTGATCGATTTTTTTATTGCCGCAAACTGTTTTAACACGTAAAATATCATTTTCGGTATATTGATGGTGATCTGGAAAACGAAATTTTTCAGCAACCGCCGCGCCTAAACCGGAGACGGTCTGTTCAAAAGACAAGGGATTGCCGATACCGGAAACAACCCCGACCCCGACCCCCTTAATCACTGAAGGCGGCATATGTGTTTTCATCAGGGGATCATAAATCGAAATCGGTTTATGAATCGTTTCGACAATCAAAGCATTATTATTTACCGATAATATAATCTGCTTAATCCGCGGCACATTTTCTCTCCCAATATCCGTCCGTGTCAAGACAATAACATCTGCCCGTTTTAAATGGCTAATCGGCTCCCGAAGGATCCCCCGTGGAATAACATGTCTATTCCCGAACGGGGCAATCATATCCACGGTCACAATATCCAAGTCCCGAAACAGCCGAACGTGTTGAAACCCATCATCTAAGATTAGCGTTTCCGCCTGATGGGTGCGCAGTGCTTTTTTGCCGGTTTGATAGCGATCGCGTCCGACAACTACCGGAATATGCGGTATTTTTTCACGATAAATCTTTACCTCATCCGCCTGCTCTTCTTCCCTTGGCCAGCCGCGGGAAAGTATGACCACATTTTTGCCTTTTGCCTGAACCCGCCGGGCAATAAATTCAACCAGCGGTGTTTTCCCGGTACCTCCTAAGGTTATATTGCCGACACTGATAACAACGCTTTCAAGTTTATGTCTTTTTAAGAGCTTACAATTATAGGCACATATTAATAGTTTTATTGCGGCAAGATAAAATAATGATACACAATACATAAAAAATTTAACCGGGGCATATTTCCCGTTTATTTTATCCTGGGCCAGTGCAAGGAGAAAATTTTTCATTTTCATATAAAAAAATTCCTGCGGAATCTTTTTATCCATTTAAAAACCTTTCGTGTTCAAACCTTCCCTTAACAATGAATTAAATATACCTTACTATACCCCAGTTATCCACCGATTGAAAATCTTATTGTTCCCTATAAGTTAAAAAAAATCCCCGCCTTAATGCCGTGCAGTACCGTTAATCTTTAACCCCCGTAAAAACAGGTGGGTGTCCTCTTACCGTACCTTTCAAGATACTGTAAAGTTAGACTCCCTATATATATAGTGTTGGATTAAGATTATCTAGTATACACGTACATGGCAGGGAATTATTGCCATATAATCCAATGATAACAATTATAATATAGCACAATATCCAATATTTTGCAATATTTTTTTTAAATAAGCAGATAATTCGACGTTAAATTATAAATCACCTAATCTCGACGCCTAATTTGTCACTCAACTGACAACATATTTTCTGGTGTATTTCCGAAACCTCTGGATCCTTTAATGTCTTATCGGCACTCTGATACACAATGGAATAGGCTAAGCTTCGATATCCCGCAGGAATTTGTTCCCCATGATATTCATCGAACAAACGCACGTCATTTACTAATCCGCGGCCGGTCAATTTAATTAAATCTATAATATCCTGCGATTTAACCTTTAGTTCTGTGATCAATGCCACATCCCGTACTACGGCCGGATAGCGCGGCAGCGGTAAAAAGCGGCGCGCAAGCTTTATTTTATCCAAAATCTTATTAACCTCTATTTCTGCCGCATAGACACTCTGTTCGATATTTAGCGCATTAAGCAGTTGGGAACCCACTTTGCCAATTCTGCCGATAACTTGTTTATCGGCAAGAAGATCGGCTGCCTCGGATTCGTTAAATATTTTATTCTGAGCGGCCTTGGTAAAGCTAAAATCATTTATGCCTAATTTATAAAACAATCCCTCGATCATCCCTTTCAAATAATAAAAATCTATTTCTTTTTTATGCATCTGCCAGTTATTAAATTTATTCCCGCTTAAAGCAATAACCAGCTGCATTGCTTCATGCGGTTTATTACGATCTTCTTGCTGATAAACCGTGCCTAACTCAAAAATCTTAATATCCAAATTACGGTGATTAAGATTATAGGCCACGGTTTTTAAAGCAGGCATAACTAAACTTGGACGCATAAAACGCTGTTCAATCGTTAAAGGATTTTTAATCTCTACCGCTGATTCTAAATCGCCAGCACAACTGATTAACTTTTCTCCGCAAAGGGTATAGGTAATAATCTCATGCAGCCCCCACCCGGATAAAGTATCTTTTATATATTCTTTGATGATTAAATCGTACCCCTTAGGCAGAGTCTTTACGGCTTTAACCTTAGGCAATGTTTCTGGTATCCGCTGATAGCCAAATACCCGCGCGATTTCCTCAGTTAAATCAACCCGCGTTTCAAGATCTTGACGGAAACTCGCAGGGACAACCCTGATCCGGCCTTTCTTAAACTTGGATACCTTGCAGCCAAGCGCTGTTAGGATTGATGTTATTTTAGTATCTGAGATATTTACACCTAAAAGTTTCGCTGCTGAATTTAAAACATAAGTAATCGGTCTTTTTTTAATCTTATTTTTATAAACATCAACAATCCCGCCCACGATGCCACCGGCAGACTCGATAATTAAATTAACCGCACGGTTGGAAGCGGCATTAATGTTTTCCAGATCAACTCTACGTTCAAAACGATACGACGATTCCGTACTTATCCCTAATTTACGCACGGTATGGCGGATGGAAACCGGGTCAAAATAAGCCACTTCCAGCAAGATATTTTTGGTCTTATCAGTTACTTCCGTATCACGTCCCCCAATTACCCCGGCAATAGCAATCGGGCAAGTTTCATCGGCAATAACCAGCATCTCCTTGTCCAGCTCGCATTTTTTTCCATCAATGGCAATAATACTTTCCCCGTTTTTTGCTTTTCTAATTATCACCTTCCGGCTGCTTATTTTATCAAAATCAAAAAGATGCATCGGGTGTCCCAATTCAAACAAGCAGAAATTTGTGATATCAACTACATTATTTACTGATCTAATCCCTATGCTCTTAAGCCTTAAAGCCAGCCATGTTGGGGAAGAACCCACCTTAACACTCTGAATAAGCCTGGCGCTATACCGCGGACAATCTTTAACCGCGGCCACGGTTACCTCAAATGAGGAAAGTTTTTTTGCCTTATATTTTAATTTTAACTCCGGTATTCTAAATTTTGCCCCGGAGATTGCCGCAACTTCACGGGCCACGCCGGTAATGCTTAACCAGTCCGAACGGTTAGAGGTTATTTCAATATCCATAACCGTGTCATTGTCGATTGTTTCAATTGAGGTAATTTCTAACCCGGCCATCGTCAGCATACTGCTCAAATTCTTCACTGATTCTTTGGTACTTACATATTCTTTTAGCCATTTATAAGGTATCTTCATTTTTAAATAGTGTTAAGTTATAACACGTAAGTGGTATATGCCCTTACGCCAGTTAGCAAAATTGTTTTAGAAATCTTAAATCATTATCAAAAAATATCCGGATATCGTCAATGCCAAATTTGAGCATTGCCATACGCTCAACCCCCATGCCAAAAGCAAACCCGGTAACTTTATCCGGGTTATAGCCGACATTTTCGAATACCTTCGGATTAACCATCCCGGCACCAAGTACCTCAAGCCAGCCTTTATGAGAACATACCCGGCAGCCTTTACTTTTACAGATAATACAAGAAATATCTACCTCGGCACTCGGTTCAGTAAACGGAAAAAAATGCGGCCTAAACCTCATTCGGGTATCCTGGCCAAAAAATCTCTGAACAAAAACTGAAAGTATACCTTTCAGGTCAGAAAATTTTATATCGTCATCTACAACTAATCCCTCAACCTGATGGAACATAAACGAATGACTGGCATCTACCGCGTCCGGGCGATAAACCTTCCCCGGGACAATAACCGCCAGCGGCGGTTTTGTCTTTTTCATTACCCGGATTTGAACCGGTGATGTATGGCTGCGCAGGAGTAATTTACTATTACTTAAATAAAACGTATCAAACGTATCCCGCGAGGGATGGTCAAGGGGAATGTTTAATGCCTCAAAATTATTAAACTCGGTTTCAATTTCTGGTCCTTCGATGATCGAAAACCCCAGCCCGGTAAAAATATCGCCGATATCCCGGCTAACCTGTGTTAACGGGTGCACACTCCCGCACTCCTCCCCTGTGCCGGGCAAAGTAATATCAATGTCTTTAGCAAACGCTCTGCTAATATTCAAACCTTGAATTTTTTCCTGATGTGCTTTGGCAATACAGTTTTTCAAGGTATTAAGCTGCCGGCCAAATTCCGGTTTTTTCTCAGGAGGGACGGTTCCTAACTTAGCAAAAAGCATAGCCACCTTTCCGCGTCGTCCAAGGTATTCTACCCGTTTTGCTTCAAGTTCTTCAAAATTTGCAGCCTGCTCAATTGCTGTTACAGCTTCCTGTTGTATCTGTTTTATCTCTTCTTCCATAAGATCATACTTCCTTAAATAACGACATAAGTTATGGAGCTGTTAAGCAACATAACTTATTTGTCGGAATTTATTCCGAAGCTTAAACAAAAATTTTCAAAGAAAATTTTTGTTTGTCTAAGCAAGGGGCAAATGACCCACCATGTCCCGCCACAATACCGGCGAATCTTTGACTTTTGGCGAGGAATTTAATCCCTGTCCGCCAATTTTTGTGGCGGATATTAAGCATATTCCTTTACCACCTCGACCAATGCATCAAATGCCGTTGAATCATTTATTGCAATATCTGAAAGCATTTTTCGATCAAGCAATATTTTAGCTTTCTTTAGTCCATTAATAAACTTAGAATAGGTTATACCGGAGTGCCGGCAGGCCGCATTAATCCGTAGAATCCATAAATTTCTGAAATTGCCCTTGTTCTTTTTGCGGTCAGCGGTCGCGTAACGCAATGCCCGGTCAACTGTTTCTGTCGCATGGCGGTAAAGATTCCTTCTGCCTAACACATACCCCTTGCTCATTTTCAGTACTTTTTTTCTGCTTTTCCTTCCTGCTTTTGTATATCTTGCTCTTGCCATCTTACAATTGCCTCCTAATTTTCGGCTCCACTGAAAAAAGTGAAACCGGCACAGATTACCAGATTAAGACAAAAGATGATCACCGATATTATTAACAAAACTGCATTATCGCTGATTTTTGTCTAAGCACTGTCTTTGAATACAAACTAATTAATAAGGAAGATTGCTCAAAATTCTTTTTTGATCACTTTTATGCACCATTGCTGGTTTTCGCAGCCTTCTTTTTCTTTTCATATTCTTAGAGGTTTTAAGATGCCCCTTATTTGCCTTACTTCTTTTAAATTTTCCAGTTCCCGTACGCTTAAAACGTTTTGCCACCCCTTTTCTAGTTTTCAATTTTGGCATAAAAGCCCACCTCGCTTTTTTTCCGCAATGCGGATAAATGATTATGCTTATAAAATAAAATTGTTCCTTTTATTTTGGCCTAATGACCATGAGCATGGTCCGGCCTTCTTTTTTTACATCCTGTTCTAATGCCCCGATGTCTTCGATGTCTTTTACTAATTTATCCAGTAGTCTTTTCCCAATATCGAGATGGGTAATTTCGCGGCCGCGGAACCTCATGGAAACCTTTACCTTATCCCCGCGTTCGATAAATTCCCGCAAATGTTTTAATTTAACCTGATAATCATGGGTTTCAATCTTTGGGCTCATACGTATTTCTTTAATATGCATCACGTGCTGTTTCCGACGGGCTTCTTTTTCACGTTTATTTTGTTCATACTTATACTTACTATAGTCCATTACCCGGCAGACTGGCGGAGCTGCCTGAGGAGCAACTTCAACTAAATCAAGCTGCTTTTCCCTGGCAATCTCCAGCGCCTTTGCCGGCGGCATAATCCCCATTTGTTCGCCATCCGCTCCGATTAATCTAATCTCTTTAATCCGTATCTGTTCATTTATTCTTACACCTTTTGAAATACCAACCACCCCCTTCTTCTATGTTTTTGGGTTCTGTCAAAAATTATCACGAGTAAAGAACCCCGCCTAAAGGCGGGGCATTAAAAATTAAATTCCATCTGCCTTGGGGCTTTCTCTTGATGTTGATGATACGCTATATATTTTTTGATAACTTCTTCTGTTACTTTATCTCCTACTGTTCGTGCAAAATAT
>JBDRCZ010000116.1:0-2638 GCA_043821285.1 Candidatus Omnitrophota bacterium
TTTTGTATATGTCAAGTATTATTTTTTGTTAGGCACTACAGCCTCAACCCCATACATCTCAGCTTGTAACTTGTTGCTGTCTTGTTTGTTATGCTTTTTGAATTTTTGTTTTTCTCATCCCATATATGAAGTCAGGAGAAATTCCTAATTTCTTCGCCAATTGGTTTTGACTTATTCTATCATCTTCCATTATCTTTTTGAAAACTGACGCTTTGGTTAACGGATTTTGGTAGTTTTCAAGCCTTTTTTGACGCGCAATTTTGCGTTTGGAAATGCGTTTAACTCTTTGTATTTCAAAGGAATAGAAGAAGTTCTTACAGCAGTCTTGCGCGGGGAGCCAAATTTACAGGTGAAAAAGCCTCTCTTGTGGTATAGTCAGGAGAGGCTTTTTATTTGGTAAATTTGGTGGTGAGCAAGCGATATCTAATAAAGTCAATAGTTCTGGAATTGCTCTTATCTCATTAGATTTATCTGCCACTTTTTTTTGCCCCAATACCATATGATTTCTTGTTGCCCAGGCACTAACTATATGTATTGCCGATTTATTTGTCCATCTATCATATGATCTTCTGACTGTTTTTCCATCTATCGCTATTATCTCTCCTTTTGTCGTTATCCTTACGGCTTGTATCTATTCTAAAAAACTTCTTTCAAATGCTTTTGGATCTATTGCTGCAAACACTCGTCCAAACGTGTCATGGGATGGAATCCCATATGGTAGTTTTAAAAATTTCCTGAACCAGTCTTCCTTTGCATTAGAAATTAAGCAAAAATAACTTCCATAAATCTATGATATGTGCTAACATGAAGATATGTGCGTATTCCGGAGCACTTCGGCCACCATTTCCGGCCAACTTCGGCCGCCTATTTCGGTCACTTCGGCCAGTCTTAAATTGAGCTAACCGACGAATAATCAAGAAAATAACTTTAAAAATAGTATAGTTTTGTCTACAATAGTCTCCTTTTGAAGTAACTAGTTGTAAAAAAGGGAGGTTATCAATGGCAAGACGTAGACAGGGACAGGAGTTAACCATGCGCAAGATACGGGAAATATTACGCTTGGGATTACAATGTGGGTTGAGTAATCGGGAGATATCCCGCAGTTGTAATGTATCACGTTCGACAGTAAGTAAGTATCTCGAAACAGTTCGTCGCGAAAATATAACGTATCCAGAACTCGTAAAAATGGAGGATGGACAGCTCAGCGAAGTATTTAATCAGAAACGACCCGGACCAACATGCAAACCCCAGCCAGACTGGGCATACATCCACCAGGAGCTTAAAAAGAAAGGCGTAACCCTTACGTTACTGTGGCAGGAATATAAAGAGATCCATCCGGAAGGATACCAGTCAACCCAGTTCTGTGAACACTATCATCGCTGGCGAAAGAAATTAAAATTAAGCTTAAGGCAGACATATAAAGCTGGAGAAAAGATGTTTGTAGATTACGCAGGACAAACAGTTCCCATGCATAATCGTCTAACCGGTAAGATTGCCGAGGCAAGCATCTTTGTTGCGGCTTTGGGAGCAAGTAATTATACCTACGCTGAAGCACAGGCTGATGAGACTTTAGGCAATTGGATTGGCGGCCATGTACGAACATTTGAATATTTTGACGGGGTTGCGAAAACGACAATTATAGATAATTTAAAATCCGGCGTAACTAAGGCTTGTCGGTATGAACCTGATCTTAATCCTGCGTATAACGACATGGCATTACATTATGGTACCGCAGTAATCCCGGCAAGGATAAGAAAGCCTCAGGATAAAGCAAAGGTTGAAAATGCGGTGCAACTAGTAAGTCGCTGGATACTGGCAAGGCTGCGCAAACGAACATTTTTTAGTTTGGGAGAATTAAATCAGGCAATTAGAGAACTTTTAAGCGAACTTAATAACAAGCCGTTTCAAAAACTCACCGGGAGCAGATTATCGGTATTCAAAGATATTGAACAAGCAGCCTTGTTGCCATTACCGCAATATCGTTATCAATTTGCTCAATGGAAGAAAGCAAAAGTAAACATCGACTATCACGTGGAATTATTCGGACATTATTACAGTGTGCCTTATGCGTAGGTAAAAGTGCCTCTGAATACCCCTATCATTCGGCAATTCAAGACCACATTTCCAGATACCCCAAATCCACACTCTAAGAGAATATTTTCTTGATAGACCAAAATAATCCTTGCAAAACAAGAAAATTTCCTGTATATTAAAAATGTGCCTAAAAAAGGATCCCTCAAAGACAGAATACGCAAAGCCGGTATCCGCCATTACGACGAACTCATCCACGATCAACCTAAAGAATGGCTGATAGAAAACTTTAAACAAGGCGCAACCGACTATCCTGTCAATGTGGCCCGGCTAATGCGCAATATCGTCTGGCAAACCCGAGAGAGAATCACAGCAGGGGAGAAGCCACCATTAAAAGAACTCCTGAGAACATTCTGGAACACCAACCCTACCTTGAAAATATTCCTTGCATAGAATCTTGAAGTAACATAAAACGGATGTTCCTTTTAAAAAGAAACAAATTTTTCCTGTAACGTTTTATTTTATCATAAGTTATGATTTTATGCTGCAAAAAGCTTCTTGGCTACAGATGACGCGGGAGCTGAATCTTTAGTTTTTCAAGAATATC
>JBDRCZ010000117.1:0-25798 GCA_043821285.1 Candidatus Omnitrophota bacterium
GTCTCCGCTGGGCTTAAAGGGGACTTCGCATTCTTTTTTACATTCTGCGCATGTCGCCTTATGCATCTCCCGCGGGCCCCTGTCGAATCCGCCGCCGCCTTGTTGGTATCCCATGTTACCTCCTTTTTGGTTCTTGTAAAAATTTTAAAGCTTTGATCTGATCAAATTTTTGCGCTTTTTAAGTAAAACGATAAGAGGCCGGTAGGTTACCGGCAACCCTTATCCGAATATTCAGGCGCGTTTTTTTCTATGGGCAAAAAATGGCTTCTTTTTTTCAACGGGCCTTTGCCTTTTTTCAGCATGCCCCTTATCGGAACGGTGTTCCCGGAAAAAAGGCCTTACTTCGGGCCCGCTGTCCCGGTTTGAGTTAAACAGGTTGCCTTTTTTGCGCTTTGAGAAGCATTCTTTGCAATATACCGGACGGTCTCCGCTGGGCTTAAACGGAACTTCGCATTCTTTGTTGCAGTCTGTGCAAATAGCCCGGGTATAAGTTCTTTCCCTGGAAGCATTGTCTTGTCTTCCTCTGTCATGGCGGCGAAAGTGATTGAAACTACGGGAAGGCTCTTGGGAATAACTTTTATCAAAAGATTTTTTTGAAGATTGACTGATTAAGATATCCAGCTTCTTCTCCATGGCCGTCAACTGCTGCTGCATTTTATTAATCCCGCCGGCTAACTCCGGTTCATCTTGCGGCACGGCTAACAAACTTTTGTGTTTTAAATGTTTTTTCACAGTACTCCTTTTTATTTATTGTAACACAAATAATAATCATTTGCAACATATTTCGCGCTAATGTCAAATTATCTTGTAATTCCACATCAGGGCTGCTATAATATTTCTTGTACTTAAATTATTGCCTTCGGCACTAATTTAGCATTTACCTTTTCAATGGATTAGAAAAGGCAAACCAAAAGAAAAGATAGATTCAGAGAAAAAGTTAACTAAAAAGGAGGTGAAGACATGGTAAAAGTAAAACCAAAAAAGGTGAAGTGTACTGCTAAAACAAAAGAAAGCAAGGCATGTAAAAATCTTGCTTCTGGAAAATCCAAGTACTGTGCTAGTCATAAGAAAAAATAGTAAATGGGATGTCTTAGTCTTTTTTTCCTAACACCAACTTCTTTTAGCAGAACTTGTATTATGGTACTTGCTTCCCTAAAATTCATTGTTGATAAAACAAGTACGTACTAAAGTTCTAAACATATTTTAAGGAAATGTCAGGTAAGGGTTAGGAAGTTAACCTCCCCTTTATTAACAAGCTCAGAGTTTTTTAGGTGATTATATTTTTTTGCTTACGCTATGGAATTTGTTTTGATTTTGAAATGAAGGGGACGTTGAAGAAAGTATGAATTTATGTGCTTATCGCCTTAAATTCATACTTTTCTTTATTTATCTTACGCCCGGCTGCCATCGCTTTACTCACTGCAATCTGGCTTATCCCTAAATGTTTCCCTAATTCCGTCACCGTTCCTATTCAAACAAAAAAAGCAACCCCCAGTCGAGAGTTGCCTTTTAAATTTGTATATTATCATTTGCCACCATCTACCGCCTTGTACCCATACCTAATACAGTAATAGATATATTACCACAAAACTCCCATTAGTCAAGTCATGTTTTAAATGCTAAAAAACTCTGCGGGCTTGGCGGCTCGCTGTAGAGTTTTCTAATGGGGCATGATTTGTTATTCCAAAAAATATTTTGCAATGCTTCCTCTTTGATTACTTAGTAAAACTTTCATACTTTCATTAGCATCCCTTTCTTTCTTTATCCTTTTTACTTTTATCTCCCATTATGCCTCCTACTTTTTTATGAATAATGTTGTTTTTTAATGAATTGAACTTATCTGTATATTTTAGGACTGTCCATACGAAAGCAGAATGGCTCCAGGTAAGTGGTGAAACACAAAGAGGTGAACCGGTTACAGGATGTACCTGCTCGGCAAGCACACCGGAAGGAAGTGCATTTTTTCCGCACCATTCAAGATAAGGAAGGGTCGCTTGAAGCTGCTGCTGATTCTCTGCTTGATCGATAAAATATTCTGCCAGCCAAAGTGTTGAAATAAACCATGGGTTTCCGGGAATGTCTTTTGGGCTATCCTCCGCACGCTGATAGGTATCACCCTGGTATCTGGCGCAACCTTCAATAGAAGTTTTAAGCCACAGCTGCTTGCGTACAGCTTTAGCTGTTTCGATCATGCGCGGATTTTTGGGATCCAAAATTCCAAGAGTTGCCAAGCTTAACAGACTGATATCAATAACTTCATCAAGCTTATAACCCCCTTCTATTCTGGAGCCCGAACGGGCAAATCGCTTTAGGCCATTATGATAAAGGTGTCGCTTAATTCCCCCTGTCATTTCATCGGCCACGGATTCATACTTCTCCGCCAGGGAGGTATCCTGAAAAAGGTTCGCAAAATTCGCCGCGGCTCTGAGACCAGCGATCACGGATGCAACCGTATAGGCATGCAGTGCGTAACGCTCTTCCCAAAGATCATAAGAAGGTAACGGCAGCAGGGTTTGAGTGTCCCGGTAACTTACTAAAAAATCAGCAGCTTTTTTAATGAGCGTACCGTATAGATGCCTAACAAATTCTACGTCTTTCAAGCTCTGGTAGTGTATCCAAAGCGCCCAAAGAGTCAAAGCGGTTGAATCTTCCTGGATGGGAATGACCTCTTTGCCATTGACTAACCATGAATGCCAATTACTGGCGATGGATCCGTCTGGATTATAATGCTGGAATAAATAGCCTTCGTCGGATAAAACGCGGGCGCAAAAATCAAAATATTTCATACACACATGCGAGTACCCGGCCTTGGCTAAAGCCGCGGCGACAAAAGCACCATCTCTCCCCCACATATATGAATAAGTATCTTTTCCAAAACGAACAATATCAGAATCATTGGCAGCAATAATGGCTCCGTGGTTATCAATTTGGGTTCTTAATATCAGCAGGCTTCGTTTAAAAACGTCGGTCACGAATTTGGGCAGGCATTGGAGCTGTAGCAAATCTTTATGTACCCATGTTTTCCAGTATTTCAACGAGCGCTTGAGGAGTTCTTCCGGTGTTTTTTTATGGACTTCCAAATTGAGCTTTGCGACTTCGGAATAGGTCGTGCCCGCGGCCATCCAATAGTAAGCGTTTGTTTTTCCCTTGGCAGGCAATTCCAGCCAAATACCAATAGTGGAATAAGGCGAGCCCCATGCGGAGTCCTCCCCGCTAAGTTCTCCGTTCTCTGTCTCTTTAATGGTTCCCAAACTTCCTGAAGCATCCCTTCTTCCACAGGCAAAATGTTTCACACCCCATTGGTCATGCACCCAGCAGCTGATTAGAAAATACCGGTGGATTTTATAATGGATGATCGAACAGCTCCGGGGATCAAAATAAGCCGTGCCTCCGATGTCATTCCCATAAAGATAAAAGTCATGACTGAAAAAGAGCCGGACTTGACGGGTTTTGTCTTTAAGGTTAGTCATCTCGATTTTTTTGATGTAGATGTTCAAATCCAAATCCACCACATCCGAGCATCGGAGCGCCAAACCTAAGGTCTCGTTTTTTAGAATGACATCCGTCACAAGACTATCATTATGATATCTTAAGTCTTTTTCCCATTCCGGTCCCATCCACGAATATTGTCCATCCGCCCATACACCGAAGCGGAAGGGATGTCCGCTTGAATGGTTTTCCTGCCCGATAAAAGGGAAATAAATGTCCCGGATCTGATATTCCGAATCAAAATTCAAAAGAAAAGACCCGTTACTTACGGGGATATCTTTCGGCATAAAGTCCTTTCATCTATAATCCACTGATACAGCTGTGAATATTTTCCAGCCATACTGGCGATTGAAAAATTATCTTTAACATGCCTGCGGCAGTCACAGGGATTGATAAGGTGGATCGCTCTCACGGCCTCAGTCATGTCACCGATTGAATCAACGACAAAGCCAGTTTTTCGATGAATAACAATTTCGGGCACCGAGCCTTTACGAAAGGCAATCACTGGAGTGCCGCAAGCCATGGATTCAATCAGCACCAGCCCAAACGGTTCGCCCCATTGAATAGGAAAGAGTATCCCCCGCGCATGCCGGTACCACAGTTTTTTCTGGACACTATCAACTTCTCCGATATAGATGATCTGTTTGTCCGAATCCAGAATGGGTTTCATAACTTTTTCATAATAATCGCTGCCGGCGAAAGGTTTGCGCGCATCAGTCACAAGGTTAATTGATTTTTTCAATCTCTTGAAAAATGCATGGTCTTTTGCTTTGTTCTGGACATTACCGGCGAGAATAAGCCGGGAGCCAGTTTTTTTCGCAATCTCGATGGCTTTATCCTGCCCTTTATCTTGAGTAATTCTTCCGATCGAGAACAAATAGTCTTGTTTACCATGATTGCTTTTGAACGGATAGTCTTCCACATCAATGCCGTGATGAATAACCTTCTGCATGTTGACTAATCCATGATGCTGCTTTCTCTGGTATTCACTGATCGGGACAAAATATGCGCTGGAAGATGAAACAAGCGATTCATTCCACCGTTTGAATGATCCTTTGTCTTCGGCCGGCACATGAAGAGTCATCACAATAGGAACAGGACTTTTAAAAACTCCCTTAAAAATATATTCTACCATGACGGCATCATGCATGTGGATAATATCAACGTCACCCTTTTTTGCTCTTTGAAGTGACATGACCAGATGTCGGCGCATATTTTCCCGCTGCACGCATGTGTCTTTACTCCAGTACTCACTATAGCTTTTTTCAATGGTCGTATACTGTTCTCCGACGACACAGGAATCACCTGAACAGGCAACAATCGAACGGTGGCCTAAGTTATGCAGTCCTTTATCGATGTTGTAAATAACCGTTTCGATAGGACCGTAACCCAAATCCTGCCTGACCGGCTGGTTTAGAGTCGCGACATGGAGCACATTCATCTTTTTTCTCATTTTTATCATCGTAATATTTTTTCTAAAAATGCCAGGAATGCGTGGCAAAAAATAAATAAAAAATTTCCTTCAGCTTGACCATCCCTGTAGCAAGACTACAGGGTATTTTGCCAAGCTGATGAGTTGCAATGCAGCACCGGAAATTTTTTATCCATTTGAAAACCGTAGGTTTTCAAACTTTCCCTCTAAAAGATCCCCCTGTAGCAAGCTACAGGGAATAATCAGGTTTAAAATCAAACGGTCAACCAGAGAGAGGGAAATAAAACAGCCTGATTGGGGCGAAATACACAAAGAAGCTCCAAGGCGTGTTAAATAAAAACTATCTCGTTTTTCCAAGAAACAAATAGAGTTGACTCATGCTAATATTATAGCACAAATGGCCCCGAATAGATACCAGTAAAAAAATTCCTTACCGCCAACCATCCCTTCGGCAAGGCCTTTGTGCTGATAATTCATCGTTTAATCCTCTTTGCAGCGATTTCTATAATTTTTTTACTTATTTTTTCATTTTCTTGTACTACACATCAGTTTTTTCTATCTCAGTGAGTTTTTTGGCAAATATTTCTGCTTGTGCCTCATATTCCTGAGTAAGGATATCCAGCTGTTCATATTGCTCTTCAATAGACACGGTTAACTCCTTGTTTTGCTTAGCAAGCTTAGCAATAGCTTGTGCATCTGACTCATACGAAGCGGTGATTAATTCTTCAGTAATATTTTTTAATTGCGCTTCTGTTTTTGTAATGCTTGCTTCTAATTTTTGTATCTTTTTTTCTATCGGATCAAGTATATTGTAACGTTCCTGGCGTAATTGCGCAGTCAACATTTTACGTGTCTGCCGGGTAATTTTCGCCGTGCGGTTATTTATTTGCTCCGTTTTTAAACTACCGGCTTCATCTTGCCAGCCAATCTTATTAAGAAAATCCTCATAGGTACCATCTAAACGTTTTACCCCTTGCTCATCAAATACAAGTATTCGCCGTGCGATCCGCTCAAGAAAACGCTCATTGTGCGTCACCATAATTACTGAACCTTCAAACTCATCAATTGATTCAAGCAATGCCTCTGTTGATTCCATATCAAGATGGCTTGTTGGCTCATCTAACAGCAAGAGATTACACGGATGCATCATAATCTTGCCTAATAATACACGGTTTTTCTCTCCTCCAGATAACACGCTAATTGGTTTTAAAGCTAGATCCTGACTAAACAAAAGCGCTCCACAGATAGCGCGTCCGCGCTGTGGCACTGCTTTAGGATTAGCACTCATAATCTCTGAAAATACTGTATTCTCACCATTTAATTTTGCAACATTAGTTTGAGCATAATAGCCGACAGCTAATTTGGGATGTGCTTTAATTGTTCCGGTAACCGAAGTTAGTTCTCCCGCAAGCAACCGCAGGAGGGTGGATTTGCCTTTCCCATTTTTGCCAATCACACATATGCGCTCGCGCCTGCCTACGCTAAAGGAAAGATTATTAATTAAATTCGGGCCGCTACGATTATACGCAAAACCGAGGTTTTCAATAGTCAGCATAATTGGCGCTTTAAATCCAGCACTTGTAAACGAGAGTTTTAAACTTTCAACCGCTTCAAGTTTTTCTTTTACTTCTTGTTTTTCTAAAGTCTTGCGTCGTGATTGTGCTAACCCTGCTTGACGTGCTTTTGCGCGAAATTTTGCAATAAATATCTCTGTGTCGCGGCGTTTGCGCTCATCGCGCACACGCGTTTTTTCATATATCAATTCAACTTGAGCAATCTGTTCATAAAAACGCTGCGTATTACCCGTAATCTTGTGCACCTTTTTGCGATGGATACCAACAATATGCGTTACAACTGCATCCATAAAATGGCGGTCATGCGTAATCAGCATTAACTCTCCCCGCCATTGACGTAAAAAGCGTATCAGCCAGCGAATCGCTACTACATCCAAATAGTTATTTGGCTCATCCAACAGCAGCAGATTTGTTTCAGAGATAAGTATTTTTGCTAAATTAATACGCACCTGAAATCCACCCGAAAAATCCAGCGGTGATCGCTGCATATCTTCTACAGAAAATCCCAAGCCCTGCAGCACCTTCTCTGCTTTCCATGATGACTCACTTTCCTCTTTTGGCAACCCTAAGCATGCTTCACCAAGCACGGTATTTTTAGTAAAAGCGATGATTTGTTTAAGCCAACCGATGCGATAATTCTTCGGGATACTAATTGTACCAGTATCTGGATGTAATGATCCATTGAGCAGACCAAACAATGTTGACTTACCATGGCCATTTCTGCCAACTAATCCGATCTTTTCATCAGCATTGATTGTAAAGGCAACATCACTAAAAAGATCCCGATCAGGAAATGATTTGGATATATCACGTAATTCTATCATTAATCTTAGACTCTTTTGTTTAACGATTTTAGGAACCAGAGAGACAGTTCTATCCGCCCCCTCTGTTTTTTCCAAATACAGTGTCCTTCTAATCAGTTACTTGGATCAGTATCGTTTTTCTTAACTACATACCTATCATTATGATCTGATGCAACTCTGCATCTCGGTGATTATGTAAAAGCTCTGCCCCAACAGATAGGAATATAAAAATAACCACAATGACGAATAAAATAATTTTAAAATATAATAAGTTTCTCTCCCGGTTTATGGCTGCTCATTGCAAAACCTCTTTCTATTCGAGTTCTTTAAGAAAAATATCCCGCAGCATGCTGCGGGGAAATTTCACTTAATTATCATGTAACCGGCAATAATCAAAAGGCAAACGCCGAAAATCTTTCGTAGCACAGCTTCCGAAAAACCAATCGCAAACTTGGCTCCGAGATAGCCTCCGAACACAAACCCTAAACATAATAACCCGGCTACCGTAAGATTTACATACCCTTGCTTATAATAAGCCCAAGCCGCAAGCAATCCAATCGGTGGAATTAGCATTGTTAAAGTTGTTCCTTGTGCCGCATGCTGAGAAAAACCAAAAAGAAAAATAAGACATGGCACAACAATAACCCCCCCGCCGAGCCCGATTAACCCGCTGACGATACCTGCGAATATCCCCAGCGTTATATACAGAATTACGTTTAACATATTTTCCCTCCATTAATTTTTACTTCGTAAAAATAGCGTCCGCCGAGGCGGACGGTCTATTGTTCAATTTTCTATTTTCTAAAACCCGGTATTAACCCTCCGTCGTATCAGTGGGAGCCATTTAGCTTATTCTTTAAATAACAATATAATTTATGCCTATACGCCTCAGGTAGAGAGCTGTGAAACAGCATGAATTATCTGTCGGAATTTAATCCCTGTCCGCCAGCGCGTTGTGGAGGACGCCAGTCCACCATAAAGCTTCGGCGAATCTTCGATTTATTAGGCGGATATTAAACTTGTTCCTTTTCTCTCCAACAGATGAACCCCCTGTAGTAAGCAACAGGGAATAATCAAGTTTAAGACACTCCTTTAAGTTTTGTGCTAATTACAACGAACTTTAAACCGTTTTTCTTTCCTAATATCAAGCAAAAATTCCTCACATATCGGATAAATGATTATGACTTTTACCAGCATTGAGGATTCTTTCTTTATTCTCTTGCCACCATTTTTTATAAGCCTCTGAATCTTTGTCATAAAATGGCGCCCCTAATATTTTAAATACTGCTCTTGAGGAATCTGCTATTTTTATATATTTTATATTTTTTGTATTTTCAATAATGATGTCCATGTTCTCTTCACTAAGAACCATCCTAATAACATCTTGATTTTTGGTTCTAATAACAGATTCAATTAAACTTCCAAACATCTCTAAAAAATGAACCGGCGGTATTTCAGGATCATTTTTTAGTTCGATAATTTTTTCTGGTATGACTTTCGCAGCAAGTTTCTTATCTAACACACATATTGTTTTTGCTAACTCTATTACGACATCGACAAAATAAATGTTCTTCTTATATTGAATACGATTAAAAACATTTGCTACCGGGATTGCTAAACTTGTATCGCCAAGCTGTCTTACAACAGGCATTAAGCTACTGTAAACTTTGCTAGAGACTAAATTAATTTCATCAAAATTATCGATAATTTTTTCTTGTATGATTTCTGCAGCAAGTTTCTTATCTAACACACATATCGTTTTTGCTGACTCGACTATGACATCGTCGAAATAAATATCATTCTCATATTGAATACGATTAAAAACATCTGCCACTGGGATTGCTAAACTAGCATCGCCAAGCTGTCTTACAATAGACATTAAGCTGCTGTAAACATTACGAGACCTGCTACTTTTTTCATCAAAATTCTCGATAAATGCTTTAATTTCAGGAATTGCCTTTTTGCCTTGAGCAATTAGTCTTTTTTCAATCTTAATAGATTCCGGAAAAAACGGAGGATATCTAAGCCTTTCTAAAAGCCATTTCGGCGAATTGCATAAAATTATAGAATAAGGTATTAGTAATATTAAAGTGGCCAAAATTCCCCACTGAAAAATAAGAAATGTCTTTTGTAGAATATGTTTTGGTGAAATCTGCTTCAGTTTCTTAAAGCTCGTGGAAATTGAAAGAAACAATGTTGGCAAGATAATAAGTAAAAAGGGCAAAGTAATACTCCCTGCTGTAAAAACAAAAATAACAACAAATAAAATTATCCTTTTTATTAATGATGACCACGGTTGTTTTGAATAAGTTAATGGTAATGATATGTTTTTAAATTTCCCAATAAGCCAAAAAAGCAATCGACCGATTAACCAAATGAGAAATATTGGCATCCATAATCTAAGAAAGGGAAGTCCTGCGTCAAGTCGATAATCAGCACAGCCTCCGCACGCAAAGGATTTAGTGTAATCAACTAATGCAAGAATAATTCCTATCCAAAAACTATTTAATATTTTCTTCATGTATTTTCTCCTAAATTCAAAAGGTTATTTAGGACTTATCTTAATTCCAATTGCGATTTTTGAATTGGATTTGCTCAGAATTAAGATTATCAACCTTTGATAATAAATGCGGTGGAACATTCCAATGAATACCGTCTTCCGTAATAACGGTTACTGTTTTTTTATTATATTTCACTAAAGTTCCTGTTTGTTTACCACTGCCCATTGGTTCAAAACTAACTTTCTCTCCCACATTAAATTCCATCATCTTATGATAATTACGCATTGATGCCAAGAACTTTAATCTTTCAATAATACGATGATTAAGTTCAATGAGTTCCTTTTCACTCAATTTCTCAATATCAATTTTCATTTTTTCCCCTTCCTTTTTTTAACCACGGATAGAAAGGATAACACGGATAAATCATTTAATAATTCTCTATTAATATCCGTGCAATCCGAGTAATCTGTGGTTTCAAAATATTTTTTTAGTATAATATTCTAAGGGTATC
Organism: Candidatus Omnitrophota bacterium; assembly: GCA_043821285.1. Taxonomy (GTDB): domain Bacteria; phylum Omnitrophota; class Gorgyraeia; order B26-G9; family JBDRCZ01; genus JBDRCZ01. The sequence continues at coordinate 10,311 of JBDRCZ010000117.1, forward strand.
CTTAATGAGCACATAGCTTACGGTGTACAACGTACAACGTAAGTTATTTATGCGAATTGATCCGCCAGTTTGTTAGGCGGACATTAAGGGTATTCTCAATGAGCACATAGCTTACGGCGTACAACGTACAACGTAAGTTATTTATGCGAATTGATCCGCCAGTTTGTTAGGCGGACATTAAGGCTATTCTCAATGAGCACATAGCTTACGGTGTACAACGTACAACGTAAGTTATTTATGCGAATTGATCCGCCAGTTTGTTAGGCGGACATTAAGGTTATTCTCAATGAGCACATAGCTTACGGTGTACAACGTACAACGTAAGTTATTTATGCGAATTGATCCGCCAGTTTGTTAGGCGGACATTAAGGTTATTCCTTTCTCCCTCAAATACTCTTTTAATTCTCCAATACTAATTGTCCGGAAATGAAAGACTGAGGCCGCAAGCAATATTTCTGCTCCGGCCTTAACCACGGCATCGTAGAAATGCTCAAGCTTACCTGCTCCGCCAGAGGCAATTACCGGCACACTAACTGCATCGGCAATCGCCTTGGTAAACTCCAGGTCATACCCTTTGAGTGTACCATCGCCGTCCATACTCGTTGGCAAAATAATACTAGCTCCGAGATTTTCACATTGCCTTGCCCATTCCACGGCATCCCGGCCCACCGCCTTAGTTCCACCGGCAATGACCACATCGAACCCTGAAGGCATTTTGGGATTGCGTTTACCGTCAATAGCCACAGTAATCGTCTTTGAGCCAAATTTGCTCGCCGCTTCCTCGATTAAAGACAAATCTTTTACGGCCGCGCTGTTCATCGAAACCTTACTTGCTCCGGACTTAAGTACCAATTCTATATCTTGAAGGCTGGCGATACCACCCCCGACAGTAAGCGGAATATTAATCACCGATGCAACGTTTTTAACCCATTCAAGCCGTGTCTTTCGGCTCTCCAATGTCGCGGCAATATCCAGCATCGCCAGCTCATCAGCTCCTTCTTCTTGATAAAACGCAGCATTCTTTACCGGATCTCCGGCATCCTTAAGATTTACAAAATTTACCCCCTTCACTACCCGTCCATCCTTCATATCTAGACATGGCATAATTTTTATAGCATCCATCTACAACACTCCTTTCATTTCAAATGTGTTGGGGTCAAATCAATTATATCTTCTACATCCACCTCAATAAGGTACTGCGGATGCGGGAACAGGACTTCAGGGTGATGTTTGCTTTTTTTGTCATGTTTAACATTTTGAACCACCCTTTTTGATACTCTTTGAATAACCCGCTCCTCCCATCTTTTTATAATGTCATCTTGGATTTCCCGCCGCTCAATTATCTTTGCCTTTCCTTTTAAAGTATAGCCAACAAACTGATGCTCATCTACGGCAGTAATGCTAATCGTCGGGTCTCTTTTAAGATTGTTAAAAGTATTTGCCCGATAAAGGTCAATCAGATAGACCTTTCCCTCTTTCTCTATCCCCACGATTCCTTTTGCTGAACAGTGTATTGTCCTTTTTGCGTCTAACGTGGAAACAATAACAAATCCCTGCTTCTTAAATAAATAAATAATATTATCCGATAAATTTTTCATCATCTCATTAACCTTCAAATTTATACACAAAAATAGATTAGTGAGGAAACCTCTTTTTAGAAAAAATCTGCTCGTGTAACCGCCCGGCCTGTAAACAGAATGCTTCGATTTTCGCATCAACTAAGGGTGGAAAAGATGTCCCGTCTATCTCTATCGACAAAAAAGGTAAATCCTGGGTATCTTCCATAGTTAAAGCGGAAAGATCTTCCAAACGTCTCTTCGTTGCAAAATTCATTTTACTATTTAGTATGGCCTCAATTATCCGCGTTGGCAAACAAGCAAACGGCCCAACATTAATAACACCACATACCGAATGCAAAATCTCTTTAAGGGCAGAACCAATAACTACTATTGATTCACCGGTGAGATGTTCACTGACAAAGTTTTTTCCCAGATGGATGATTTTGTCAATTTCTATCTCTTCATAATAATATAATCCTGAACCGGCTAATATCTTTTTTATGCCTCTTTCATATCTTTTTTGGAGATAGTTTTTAATTAAAAACTCCATCCATCCAGAAAAACCCATATTTGGCTCAACCAACTGTTGTTTAATCAGATAATCTACATAATAGAACCATTCTAAAACCGGAGCGGTCTTTACAATAAAATCTTTTTTCGCCAAGTGCTCAATGATCGCATTACAGCAAAAATTATCACGCCGCACATATATTTCTCCCATCAAAGCAATAGATCTTGCCTTTGCCAGGGGATACTTAAGTTGAATACTCTTTAATACCTCCGCCGTCTTTTTAAGCTGTTTATCCAAACCCCGGCTATTACCGGCCAGGGTATCGATAATTTCACACCACTGCTGGTTAAATATCTGCATGGCCTTCTGCTCATCTTCTGCTAAAACCTTTAGGGTATTTTTTATGTCATACATAATATCGGAAATAATCACTGCCTTTGCCGCTAAAATATTGAACTTTACCCCTAACCCACTATAGCTGTTCTGAGTATCCAGTGTCCAGATGGCAATATTTTTCATATTTTTCTTTCGAATCAGATTCTTGATAAATACGTGATACTGCCCAAAACGGCAATTACCGCCAGTTGTCGGCATGAAGTATACTAAGACGTTACCATTATGTCCATATTCATTAATATATTTGATTAGGCTGCCGGTGGTTAAGATTAGCGGTAAACATTCCTTACAAGTAGTATGCGCCCTTCCGTATTGTAAAGAAACACCATCGGAAGCAGACATCGCCCGGGAACTTATGCCCACCCCTTTAAAAGCCGCAGCTAACGCTTGTGGTCCTAGTTCACCCATTGGAGGAATAAGTACGGTCACCCGCGGATCTTTTATATTTAAACGCTCTTTTTTTGATGAGATGACCCAAAGCTTATTCTTATGATAAATACAGCGGGCAGGAAAAAATGTCTTTTTCTTATCCTCTTTGGCTATTACTTTAGTTTGCCTTGCACCATGGATAATATCCAAAAATGCCTCGATACGGGTATTAATTCCTGCATCTGCAGTATGGCTATCTATTTCTAATATCAGCATCGGCTTTTTATCCATAATCTCCCGCACCTGTCCAACAATGAACGAGTCCGGACCACAGCTAAAATTTGTAATAAAAACCGCATATAATTGGGCGTGTTTTTTTGTAAACCGGCTTGCCTTTAATAACATCTGACCAATACCCCAGTGCATATGCCTGTCTTCTGATTCATCTTCGTAAGGCAGGCAATCAAATGGCAGGACTAAAACTTGACGCGAGGCAAATTTATCAGGAATAGCTTTATTTGCATCTTGGCTAAAAGCATTGTAAGTCCGGCCTAATAACACTACGGCAATCTGTTGAGAATTTTTCTTAAGCTCAGCAAGACATTTTAGTCCCTGCTGTTTAAGTCTGTGCATAAAATCATCCTGCATTTGGCAGGCAAATACATAAGCCTCTTCCCCTTGTTTGGCACTAAAGCCTAATTTTTGTGCAATTTCTAAGAACTTATGCTGGGCACGGTTATATCCCTGGGAAAAATCAATTACGGGAATAAGTACTCGATCTTGAACGATATTCTTATAAGTACTGCAAAGATAATACGGTTCTCCTTGGAGAATTACACAGGTGGATTGTTGTTCTTTTCTAACATTCTCATGCTTTTTGGATTTTAGCTCAACGATCTGCGGTAAAAAGATGTAATCCGGTTTTTTTTCTAATAAATCCTGTAACAAACCGTGGGCAATTTCCGCGGGATAGCAAAAAGCCGCCTTTTTCTTTTGTATCCCTGATTCCCAAACCTGATCCGAGACAACAACTCTCATCCCTAATCTCGAGAAAAAATGATGGTATAAAGGAAAAAACTGATGGGTTAAAAATGATTTATTTATTCCAATTGATTTATCTTTTGGCGAAGATATTTTATTCTTCTCTGGCGCAAAAAGATCCTGCTGGCGTAATTTTACCAAATTAAACCTTTTTGTATCAAATTTTAAATCATGATTTAAATTATAATATTTATTACAAGCGCCGCCAAAAAGGTGGATTTTGCCACCAACTTCAATCCGCGAAATCTCACACCGGCGGTCGCATTTTTCCTGTGCGCCATTACATTTAAATAAACCGTGATACTTCACCTGGCGATTTATTAATTCCGGCAAATCAAAATCTTTTTTCTTTAAAATCCCCTGGTCTAATTTATGATTAATTTCCAAAGCCACGCCAAATGCACCCATCATCCCTGGATCCGGCGGTACAATAATCTTTTTCCCTAATAAAGACGCCATGGCCAAAGGCACGGCGCGGTTATAACAAACTCCTCCCTGCATAAAAATCATAGTTCCAACAATCCGATTCCCTTTTACGCGGTTAAGGTAATTGATACATATCGAATAGACCAATCCCCCAACAATATCTTCTTTGCTCAACCCATCCGCACAAGCAGTTTTGATATCGCTTGAAATAAACGCAGCACACTGGTCATTAAAGTTAGGCGGGCTACTACTTTTTAATGCATAATCTTGAATATCTGTTACCTCAATACCCAAACTCTCCTTACATGATTCTTCCAGAAAAGAACCTGTGCCTGCTGAACAGGCCTCATTCATGGCATAATCCGTAGGCACAATATTCGTAAGATGGGTATACTTTGCATCCTGTCCGCCAATTTCAAAAATAGTATCTACCTTCGGTTCAAAATATACGGCGGCCTTAGCATGAGCAATAATCTCATTTACCATACCATCTGTAAGCGCATGCAAGGCAACAAGTTGTCTGCCTGATCCGGTAACCCCTAAACCAACAATTCTGATTTTTTGCTTAACTTCATTATACAACTTCCGGTAACAATTACGCGTTGCCTCTACCGGATTGCCATTAGTTCTTAAATAAACCGACCCGGTAACGCGATTATCCTTTTTTCGGATAATCACTGCCTTCGTAGTGGTCGAACCGGCATCTACCCCTAAAATATACTCATCTTCCAAGTTTGTCCGGTTACTACCTTGGCTATGTTTATAGTCAACGAGGTCTACGGCAAAGCTAAGCGGAGGGAGTACAGTATAACGTAATAAGCGCTTTTTATCTTTTAGCGTTTTAATCTCTGATATCTTTATTTTCTTTTCTTTTGCCCAAAGTGCGGCTCCCAAAGCTTCAAAATAAGTCGCCTCTTCTGGAACAGAAATTCTATCTAAGAGGTCTTTTAAATAATCAACGACACGGGAATTTAAAGTCACTTTACCGATTAAGATCACATTTTTTTCTGGTAGAGTAATCAGAAGTTCCTCAACCTTTTTTGCCATCATCTCACAAAGTCCGGCAAGTATTTCTGCCGCCGCATATCCTTTATTCAGGGCATGCGTACAATCGCTCTTACAAAAAACCGAGCACCTACTGGAGAGCCGATAAACCTTATCCGTATAAGACTGTTTTACGGCCTGCTCAAGCGATAAATTCATTCTTTTCAACTGCTGCATAAAAAACTCTCCTGTTCCCGAGCCGCATTTATTCAAAGTCTTTACACTAGAGATATTGCCCTGCCGGTCTAAAAGGTAAGCAACAAATAGCTCTGCTCCCATACTAACAATCGCCGTAAATTTTTCATTTTTTCTATTCACAAACTTAAAAGCCTTTTCTACGGCTTCGGGTTCAGAAATCCGTGGCAATTTTATCTCTTCACTAATTTTTCTACCCGTAAGCGCTACACACGCATAACCCTGTTGTTGAAGCTGCGCCAGCATCTCTTCCATGTGCCCAAATATATCTCCCTCATGGGTAACATGAAAAACTTGCTCTATCTGCGCATCCTCTCCATCACTGAAGAGTTTTACCGCCGTTAAATTAGCGGCCCCGATACAAATCCCACAATACTTCATTTTATATTGCTTCCATAGTTGAAGGTTGTTTAGATGTTATATTATACGTAACACTTACTACTCCTGGCACCTGCGCGACTATCCGCTTAGCTAAGTTAACCAGCGTTTCATAGGGTAATCTTGTTGGAGTAGCAATACGGGCATCAACACTATCCCAACACCTTATTTCAATCTGCTGGCCAAAATCTCTTTTGCCGTTGCGCATTCCGGTAACCCGATCCTGATGCAGTATCGCCAGATACTGGAATGCACCGGTAGAATTTAATTCCTCCTCAGCAATCTGCTGCGGCTCATCTTTTCGCATCAACCCATTATCCATAAAGCATGTTTTTAATTTAGGGCCAAGTGCTTTATGTCCAAGCATCGTAACTACAGCCGAGTCCACCCCGCCAGACAAAGCATTAATTGCCTCTCCACCCTCGACTAACTCAGTAATTTCCTTGACCTTAGTATCAATAAATACCTGTGGTCTTAAATCCGTTGATTTTATTTCTGCTGTTTTTGCCATATAAACCTCCTTACAGATATATTGGTTCTGTCAAAAATCTTTATAACTATCTGAGTAATCTGTGGTTGCCTGTGCCCTATGGGTACTTGTAACCTATGGTTGTTTTTCGGTTTTTTATGACACTATGTACCAAAAACAATATTTGCAATAATCCCCCAAAAGATTATTTGCGGCACAGTTATTATCGGCAGCCAAATCGCGGTTTTCTTACCAATGTTATGCCAAAGCAGGCCGATTTCGGTATAGTCCGTTGCCACGCCAGCCATAAGAAAAACAAAACTATTACCCAATGCTCCGGTTTGGCGAAATATCTCAAAAGCAAGCGGAGAGGTTCCTTCTGAACAAACCTCAAGCACCGTCGCCACAAGAAGGGTAACCAACATTCCCAATATTGTCGGTCCCATGTACTGATGAAATATATTTTCCGGGATATAGGCACCGGCAAGACTGGCCAAGCCCATGCCAATAAGAATCCACCAAAGCACCATATCCGCCAAAGACACCACTCCGTCACGGATACCTTTTAGGTCCTGGGTAATCTGACCTATGGTAAAACGATAATTTCTTGTCCTTCTTTTAAAATCCTCAATTATAGAAAAATCCACAGCTGTGGCTAAACTATTTTTATTTATTTCAACAATGTTTTTCGATTCCAATAATTGATATATAAATCCCGTAACAACCGCAATGATAATTGCACACAACACAATATACAATGCCTTAATCAGACCAAAAAATCCTATAAACATAATTGTCAGAGGAAAATTTGCCCAGGGACTGGCTAAAAGAAAAGTAACTACCGACGAAGTTGACGCACCTTTTTTATAAAGCTGAATAGATAAGGCCAAAATGCCATGACTGCACACACTCATAAAAAAACCCAATATTACCGCATGAAATATTGTCCTTTTATTGCGGCTGGCGAGTATCTTTGATATATACTCTCTGGGGACAAAATAATCAATCACCCCGCCTAAGAGCAATCCCAGTAAAACTGCCCACCAGATAATTTTAAAGTACATAAATAAGGACTGTCTAAAAGGAATTAAAAAAGGAAAGACATACGACAAAAGGGATGCCAACAATAGCACTGCGGAAACAATAAACGTTTTATTTTTATACCATGCTTTCTTTTTCTCTGGAGCACAGTACACAGCCTTTTTGACGTCGATGTTTTTTTCTTTTACAAACTTATTCAAACAATGCTGACTGCAAAAATAATCGGTTCGGCCGTCTTGTTCTAATCTTACCCCATGCGTCTCATTAACATCCATTCCACAAACCGGATCTTTTTTCATGTATCAATACCTTATCTTATAATACAATTGTTCTGCATTTCAACTGGGCCCACCGCGTAAGTGGGTCGGTTTAGCTATCTATGGGTACGAACATTATACCACAAAAAATCCCTGCAATATAATAGAGATGTAATAATATTTTTACAACCAATGTTCCACTTCGCAGGTGGTATATAATAAGTTACTCTGATGGTTTTGGGGACAGTTTTACCTTTGCCCATAACTCAAAGCCTTGGGGCATGTGCGGTCGTCCATCTGGCATTCTACTCTCAGGTATACGTCTGCCGGAATCTCTACCGTCAGGAAATCTCTCCAGCCTACCTCCGCCGCGGGGCATTTCGCCGCCAGGCTTTTCACCGCCACCGGGTCTGCCGCTACCTGACATTCCTTTAGCCATTTTAAAATCTGGTTTAGGAATCTCAAAACATATACTAATAACTGCATTGGTCCGGGTTCCAACAGCATAAGGATGCTGTGCATCCTTAATAATGGGTATCTTCAGTTCATAGATAATATTATGTAACTGTTTACCTGCTTTAACCTCAATGCCCTTCTCTCTAAAAAAATTCAGCAGCTCTCTCTTGTTCTCATCTTCGTTAATACTTACAACATCCATCTCTTTAAACATTACTTCATTTATATCTTCAAATCCCCCTCTTTCTTTGCGAGTATTTTTGCGCATAAAATCTCTGGGATTACCTCCTCTCATTCCGATTGGGAAATGTATGCCAAATTTCTTCTTATTTCGTCCCTCCGGATCAAACCATACGGTAAAACCTGACATCATCATCATACGCTGGAGCTCGTTATCCCACGAACCCATATACAGATATAGAAAATCTTCATCATTAAACACACCAAAGGCAACCTTTTTATCGTTAACGTACTTCTTTACGTCTTGCCATTCGTTATTTTGGCCATCAATAATTATTTCTCTATCCCGCCATTTACTTTCAAGTTTGACTTTATTGCAGCCGGTGAGAAAAAAACATGACAATGTAAAACAAAAAAATACAAAAACAAATCTTTTTATCTGCATACCGTATCCCGCCATTAATCTTCCGCACCCTGTTCCTGAGCTAAAAGCAGTTTTAATTCATGCTCCAATGCTTTTTTCTCCGGAATGTACAATTGGTATCTTGAGACAAATAACTTATTCAAAATAATGCGACCAGCTCAATTTTCCAGACACTGTCTGGAATTTCTGATATTTCAGTTGTTGTATGGTAACTTTTCAAAGCATTACTCATACAACTTTATATAACAGTCCTTTTCACAACTTCTTTTAAATAGTGCATCTCAAGCATTAACACCCGGCCTGCTTTGAAATTTCAACAGGTTAACCTCTCTGATCTTTTTTGATAAAAACTTTCATACTTTCATCAATGTCCCTCTATCCCTTTCTTCTATTATATTTTTACTGCACTTTTTTAAAGACACCATACCCTTTTTGGTCAAACGATACTTTTGCAGTCGACTATTAGGTTTATCGGGAATGGTAAACTCAACCAACGAACCTGCCAGAAGTTTTTTCAGGATAATCTTAAGCTGACCAGAAACTCTTTTTTGCCCTAATCGCTTTGATAAAACAGAAATAGACAAAACCCCTTCTTTTAGCAAGTCCATGATACGTCCTTCTAATAACTGGCACTGGCCTGGTACTGGACTCTGGCTGACACTCTGGCTTTCCTGCCGCCTGTTTTCGCCATACTGTTAAAACAAAAAAGCCATTTTTTAAGCTAAATTTAGGCGGCCTCAGGCCAGCTTTCCGGCAGTTATCAAAAATATCTATTGTCCCGGTTCCTGCCTTTTCAATATACTTCGTTAGGAAAAGCGGTTCGGCTATCAGTGGATTTCCGGGTTGAGACGAGTGTGGTCTTGCTAAACTTTCGATTGTCAACGATGGTGGTAATGTCCCTGGGTTCCAGATTTCAAGACGATCCGCAAAAAGCATGACTTCGGCGCTGGCATTGCTTGTGTAATCGCGGTGAACCACTGCATTAACTATGCCCTCAGCCACTACTTCTTGAGGGATATCATATTCAACAGGCACTTGCGGACCATGTTTACGCGTGCCCACAAACCGATTCAGCTTTGACATCACAAAATCAACAGATTGATCAACCATGTCAAAAATTGTCCCTTTGTAAATCTGATACGATGGTATCGGCTTTAGCTTTTGCGTGCCATGAAAATGCATGCATTTTACTTCCGAAGTGATCATAAAACGCTGAGGTTTAACCCGAATAATAAAATTGCCGCATGATTTGGCTTTCCATCATCGAGTAAATCTAAATGTGTCAACACATTGCGAACAGGGGTATTCGCCGCTAATGCGTAATCACGGGCACTCTGTGCGCGGGAAAGAAACCAACGAATTTTCTCCTCTGAAATATCAGATATTTCAGCTTTACGGCATGCTGTCGCATCAAAAGGCCATGTAACAATCCTGCCGGTCGCAAGAAGATAACTTACTAAGCTTGCGTAAACAGCGGCGTGTAATTCCGGCGGTGTATTGAAACGACGTCGAATTAATTGCTCACCTGCTAATCGAATTAACCCGAGCATCTTAGAATGCCGTATGGAATCATTTTCGCCCTTGAGAAAAATCAAGCGAAGTTTACCGATCTTGGTTGCTAAAAGAAACTCTTTATGCGTTGGGGAATTCCCATCACTACCTTCAACGCCATATTCATTGCCGAATAAACCAAGATATATATCGCTTGGTTTTACTTTGTCTAAATAAACTTCATCCGCGCGGCGATCACTTGCTGGTAGATCCTCAAATATGAAAACCTCGAAGAATCTTCTCAATAATACGTCACCATGGATGTAGTTTCTTAATGCATTGCGCTCATTCCTAAACTCTTTTTGAACACTACTAACAAATATTTTATATTTCATATCCTAACCTTTTAAGATCCCCCTTTATCTCATCGTCATGCTTTTTGCCTCGTTTCATCTGTTCTGAAAACTTGGAAATTATCTGAGTCTATGTCCTGTTTGTCCTGTTTTTGCCCCCTTTGGCGCCCCTTTCGCCCTTTATTACATTATTTATTACCCCCATTAATCCTTTTTCCATTTTGCGCTCTTGCCTTTACCAAGACATTTAATCTTTTTTGCTTTCTTTAATTCTCTAAATATGAGTTCATTCTTTATTACTTCTTATTTTTTCTTCTCTCTCTTGCTCAAATACTTCTCCAGATGATACTGTTGTTTAAACCACGGATAACACAGATTAATACGAATGGCGTATATTTATCCGTGTTATAGTCATATAACACCTTTCTGGCTCAAGCGTTCCCAGATTATTCTTTTCTTTTGATACTATTGCCTCATATATTGGTTGAGTCCACTCCTCAAAATTGATATAATCATCTTCTTCCTCGCCGTAATAATCATGTTCGTTAACCCATGAAACATACTTACCTGAGTCCGATTCTGCTATAAAGTTTTCGATACTGCTGAGCAATTGACTGGCACTGCCTTCTTTTTTACTTTTTCCTCTAATAATTCCGGCAAATTTTGCCTTATCCATCTGCTTCTTTTTGCTAAAGAAAGAGTGTTAAGAAAACCGTACAAGTGCTTAGAAAGTTCCTCTTTGCTCAACTTCAATAAATCCTTTTGCGTAAGCTCATCCATAATTCAGTCCTTTTCTATTCTCTATATGAAAATCAATTCTTACCATGCCAATTTTCTATATCATAAAAAAGGGATTTCACATCAGCTAACATTTTATTGTGAAATTCGGGCATATACTCCAAAATCACATTCCCTTCCCACTGCTCGATATTATCAAATGATTGCCTAATCCCGAATTTAATCATCGTGTTTATTTACCCTGTTTCGCCCCTTTGGCACGTTTATGGCCAATCTTTCGGGTTTTATAATCCAACATTTCAAGTATTCCCGCTTTCTTGAATAGTTTCGCGATGAGATTTTTATGTTTTTTTTGTGTATCCCATAATCTGCCCGCTCACTTCCCTTTTGTTCATGCTCCACAATCCTCCGGCCAATTTCAAAATTGGTAACAACCTGAATTGTATCCACATTTCTGACAACAGCTTTTCGAGCGGAAAATATGAGTTCGCGAATTTCTTTAAATAATGCCGTGTCAGAAAAAATACTTTATTGGCTATTCTTTACTTGCTTTTTCATTTTGTCACCTCACTAATCAGTTTTATAAATTTCTAAAGCATACGCTCATTCGTAAAACTAAAAAATTCATTATCACCAATGATGACATGATCTAACAGTTTTATCTCCATCAACTTCCCGGCATCGCGCAAGTCTTTGGTGAATTTTTTATCCTGCGTGCTGGGGGTGATGTTTGTGCTGGGGTGATTATGTACGCAGATAATTGATGCTGCGAATTTCTGCAAGGCGGAGTGAATAATTTCTCTTACAATTGGCACGGCATGATTTACCGTGCCTGTTGCTGCGTCGATTATATCAATAACTCTGTTATTGCTGTCTAAATAAATAACCTTAAACACTTCAGTCTTTAAATCCCTCATCTGCGGCATGAGGATATCAACAATATCTTTTGCGGAAGATATTGTTTGTCTCCCTGCGACAAGCTCATCTTCCCGAAACCGCCGGCCAATCTCAAGCGCGGCTTGAATGTGCGCGAGCTTTGCGCTTCCTAATCCTTTAAGGCCTTTCCAGTCGCGTGCGTCTGTATGTGCCATGTTCCGAAACGTGCTGAATTTCTTCATAACCTTGCGAGCAAGGTCAATAGCACTTAAGCCGTTTGTGCCGGTGCGCAGGAGAATCGCCAAAAGTTCGGAATTACTTAAACTGCACGCGCCCTTTTTCAATAATTTTTCCCGTGGTCTATCTTCTTCTGGCCACGAACGGATACCAGTTATTTTCTTTGTTTTACCCATATCGTCTCTCTCGGCCTTCATCCCGATAGAAATAGTTCGCGTACCGCGAACTATTTCTATCGGGGTAAATACCTGTTGTTTTTCTTTCCTTCACTATTCTTCTCTTCTCTGTTCTTCACTTGAAATGCTGAACCCATTATTTCTTATCTTCTGAAATAATCGTATTGAGGCTGTTGTGCCGGTCGTGATTGCCTTTGATGAAGATGAATTTACCGTTCAGCCTTTTTTCGAAATGCCTATATTTCTCCTCGCCGCTTTCCTTGCCGCCTTTAAATATGAACTCTCCGAGAAAGAATACAGTATCTTCCGGCTTAACCCGCTCATTATGCTTGCGGATGATCGTTTCGTTTATTTCCTCAGCCGTCTCAAACGGCCTCTTGCAATATCGAATGATATTGAAATGCGAAAAGTGATAATCTGATGTCCACCAATAATTCATAATTAGATCCTGCTTAACTGCCTCTTTTGGCTCATTTATGGCTCATTAAAATATACTGCACATTACGCCCAGAAGCCTGGACTTTTCTAAAAACCTTCTTCCCGCATAGATCGGCCAAATCCCTAATAGCCGTTCTTCTTGGGAGGTTTAAAATCTCACGATATTCCTTGTTTGTAAGATGGCCTTTTTCTTTAACCATTTTAATTGCTTGCAACTGGCGTTCGTTAAGCCCCAATTGTTGCAATGCTATTTCTGTAAACATATCTCTTGGAAGTATTGTTTTAAATTCAAGGTTTCGGACAGAAACAAACTCGGGCTCAGGAAGGCCATGCGCCTTGCACTGACGAACCATCTCCGTTGTGCCCGATCCTACCTGTTGTATATAGTCACCAAAATAAAAAACACTCGCCAATATCGGATTAGACGGATGAGAAGAGTGGGGCTTTTTAAGGTCTTCTACCTTTAGGTTCCCGGGAAGCGTTCCGGAATTCCAAATCTCCACTCGGTCAAGAAATACCATCACCTGAACGGATGAAGTTGTATTGTAATCACGATGCGCTACGGCATTAACGATGGCTTCGTGGATAGCAAACTCGGGTATTTCCCGAGGCCGCGCTACCTTGTATGAGCCTGTTGTATAACCGGAAATTTAATGGCGTCCAAAACAAAAGCTACCGCTTTATCGACTTGTTCGAAAAGATTTTCTTCCTCATAGATATGATACGACGAAAACGGCTTTACGACTTCGGTACTGGGCAATTGGACACACTTGATTTTTGCCTGATCAAATAATTTCCTTGGGTTCTTGCCGAATAATAAAATAACGGCATTAGTAAGCTTGCCGTCTCGTATAAGTTTCAAGTGCGTAAACACATCCGACATTGAAGCATCTACTCCGAGGGGAAAATTACGTTTTGACCGGGCAACCTTCAGGAACCATTTAACCTTGGCACCATCAATATCGGATAACTTGGCCCCGTCACATATACGTTGATCAAATCCAGCCTTTCCAATCTCTCCTTTTTCCTTAAGAAAGGATATTAAGCTCTCATAAACAAGATTGGTAAATTCAGTCACCGTATCAAATCTTCTATAACTGTACCCCGCTTTCGGGTTCTTAATTTCCGTTATAAACTCCTGCATCCCACCGTCACGGATCCTATCTGCGGTGTTTTGACCTTTAATATATATCAATATTTCCTTGTGTTTTGCCTTGGCTTCGCGAAATTCTGCTTCTGTCGGAGACATCTTTTCTTTTCCGGAGCCGCCATATTGCTGTCCAAGAATGCCGATGTAAATATCTCTCTTGCGTACTTCTTCTATGTAAGCTCTCTCTGCTGATTTACTCTTGGCGGGAGAATCCTCAAAGAGAAAAACATCAAAATATTCCGATAAAAGAGCATCCTTACGGATAAACTCCTTAACTGCCCGACGTTCTTTCTTTAACTCTTTTTGTGCACCACTGACAAAGATTTTATATTTCATCTCATTTAACCTCTTTTGCGCTCTTAGCCGGAAGTATTATTTTCTTTTGGGTTAAATACTTTTCGACATGATACTGCTGAATTTTACTAGGTACGGTCTTGCCATTAAACCACCGGCTCACGGTCGAAAAAGCGACGCCCAGTTCTTTGGCCAAATCTTGCTGAGTAATCTTGTTTTCTAAACGATACAGTTCTAATTTTTTTATGATATCCATATGCCCGGCTCCTATGGTTAGCATGGTCATTTTACCCATTTGCGCATATTGCATTTTATAGCACAGATACTGCCAAGAGTCAATGAAAAACTGCCACCACAATGAGCGCAGTATATTTTTATTTCTGTATTATAAAATAGAGCAGTATATTTTTATTTCTGTATTATAAAATAGAACAGTTGTTCAATGGTATAGAACCGGTGGAATTACAAGATGGATTTTTGAACCTCGCCAGCCTATTGTTACAAAAGTTATATGGTTTTTGTGACATTTCATGTCCATCGGTGTCCATCAAAATGCCCCTTTTTGACCATCCCTGACGCCTGTAAAACACCGCTAAAACTGCCTGTTTACCCCGTTAGAGATAACGCAATCCGACGAAAGCAACCGGGACACTTTTCATAACGTCCAATGAACTCTCCCCGCCGCAAGCAGCGGGGTATCGCGATCAGCTCCGCTTCGCTGCGCCGATAAGGAATTTCTTATATCATCCCACGCCCCAGGGGGGGATTCCAAGTTGAATCAAATAGTTACAAACCAATTACTCCGCCTTAAACAATAACAACATAACCTGCTTTCAAATTAAAAAAAGGGTTCTTTCGTAATTAATGTGAATATCTCCTGGGGTTAAGCAAGCCACAATGCTGGTGAATTTTCAATCTAAAATAGTCAATATCCTTATAGCCATAAGCCATTCGTTTAAGCCGTTTGATTTTGTTGTTAATCCCTTCCG
>JBDRCZ010000118.1:0-4189 GCA_043821285.1 Candidatus Omnitrophota bacterium
ATAAGCACGGTTGAGTAATATATCTTTTTGGATGTTTTCTTTGGAATAATTTGTATGTACATTTCCCCTCCATTACATCTTAGCTACATTATACCTCATTGTAATAATGTTTGTCAAGAGAAAAATATAAAAAATATTACAGAAAATATGCTGAAATATTCTTAGCTACGATTTTGGTAAAAAAATTTGCCTATTTCATTTTATAGCAATCGGTTAGAAAAAATAAGTGGAAAAATGTAGGGGGAAGATCCGTTTTAATAAATTTTCTTATTCTTATTTCTATTATTTGTATTATTCCTGATTTATATTTTTTTCTCCGTGTCTCTGTGTGCTGTTATGTAAAGTGTCAAGCCTAAAATAAAAATTAGTAGTAGTTTTGTGGGGCGTGGGGGTAACCTGTAAAGGTTATCCAAGTGCTGTGGAGCCGCCGAAGACGGATACACAGCACGGCATGATCCACAAAAAATTATTTCTTTTGAATGCTAATATTGAGCTAAAGCATAACTAAGCTCCTTGAATTATAAAGCTTGCGGTATATCATCAGGGAAAGCGTAACTGTCTGTTATCCGTGGCATACTCAGTCACTTCTTTTACTGAATATCGCACTCAGTGATATTTCGTGAATCTTTCTTTTGAGTCTCTATCTCCGTTCGAGTCTCTGTTCTTACACAGACCGAGGTGTCTCAAAAGAATACGTTTCCCTTAACCCTGATTAATATCGCACAAAGCTTTGCTATTTTCGATATAACCGCTGTTCTTTTAAAACTCGATACATGCGTTCGGTTAATTTACGCGCAATCGCGGTAATTGCCTTTTGTGCACCAATCCCTGGATGATGACGTTTGCGAATCCGATGATAACACTGCCCTAAATGTGTATCGTGCCTGATCGCCACCCAGGCAGCTTCAATCAACAAAAAGCGTAGGCTTTGACTACCAATGTGGGTAATCGAACTGCGCTTGATTTTATCACCAGTAGATTTTTCTTTCGGTACCAGACCAACAAAAGCCGCGATCTCCCGGGGAGAACGTAAATATTGCGGGTCGCCAATTTTTCCTAACACACCCACGGCATAGACAAACCCTACTCCCGGCAAAGAGCGTAAATACTGAATATTATCCTTAATCTCAGGATGTTGCTTTATAAACTCTCGCATCGCCCGGTGGATCGATAAAATCTTTGCTCGTGCATATGCCAAATCATCAAGTAGCAGATCTAACCGACAACGTACTGCTTGATTGCAGGGAAAATCTCTAAGTAAACGTATCTGATTAGCAGAATAGTTTTTATCAATACGTTCCAATATCGGGATAAAATGTTCTAATAATAGTAATGCCTTAATTCGTTGTTTTGTAGCTTTACGCTTATAGCTATAAAGTTCACGAATTGCTACTAAATGTCGCAGTTGACGATATGCCCCTTCGGGTACGCGTACTGCTTTTAGGTCGCAGTTGCTTAGATGCTGCGTTAATTTCCTTGAATCAATACGATTAGTTTTTACCCGCTCGTTTGGAGAATGCGGTATTGACGTCGGTGAAACTACCACGCAATCAATGCAGTGTTGGTTTAAATAATCATAAAGATGATAGCCGGTTGGCCCGGCTTCATAGGCACAGAGTACCTTGCGTTTAGCAAAATTCTTATTAATGTAATTTTCTAAATCTTCAGCACTGGCCGGTATCTTTTTTGTTCTTTGCATGTTATAATAATTCATATTCTTAGCCGTAAAAGAAAAACTATATTGATCAACATCTATTCCGATTAATACATCATAATCTTGCGGACGATAACTTATGACCATGCTTTCCTCCTTTCTTTTTTCTGCTCCACCGATAGTTATTTTACTATAATTATCGGCGGAGGGAAAGCCTGACACTTTAGCATATCATCTCCGTGTGATTATTTGTTTTTTATTTATAACACATGATATGCGCATAGTTAATCTATGACGCCGTATAACAACGATTTGTTGGAATAGTTAGATAAACGGTGAAGCTCATTGGAAATTTTATCTTTAAGGTAATTCTCTTTTAATGACAAATTTTATAAAAATTTGTCCATGGGGATCTTTTTTGCTTGACAAATATTATAGTATGTCTCTCTTTTCTTAAGCGGAATCCCGCACATGCGGGGTTGACTAAAACCTAAATAGCTAACCCTTTTCTTTTTCTTAGAAAACCATAATAAATTTTCACTTTTTCTTTAGAGTTTCTATCTTTTTTTTTGCTGTTTCTATATCTTTATCATCAGGTGGAGCCAATTTAATAAATTGCTCATAAGCCACTATTGCTTTTTTAAAATAACCAGCTTTTTCGCAAACTCGAGCCTTATTAAAATATATGTCTGAATAATTCTGATCAATTGCTATGCCTTTGTCATAATCCGCAATGGCTTTATCATAATCACCTTTACTCATATACACATTCCCTCTAGAAAAAAAACTGTGTGGATTTGAAGAATCAATGTCAATTGACTTGCTATAATCAATAACGGCTTCCTTATATAATTTAAGCAAAGCATAAACTCTTCCTCTATTATAGTAAGCATCTGCATATTTGGGATTCATTTCAATGGCTTTAGTATAATCACTAAGTGCATTTTTATATAAATTTTTATCTTCGTAGGCAATTGCACGGTTATAATAAAGTACTGGGTTTTTTGAGTTAATTTTGATCGCCATGGTGTAATCAAATATTGCTTTATCATACTCTTTTAATTCAAAGTAATAATATCCTCGACGCTTATAAGCTTTATCATCATTGACAGTTAACCCTATTACTTTTGTAAAATCTGAAATCGCTTTTTTAAATAATCTTTTTTCCCCGTGTGTAACGCCTCTATTAAAATATGCTTGTTTAAATGATGAATCTATATTAATTGCCTTTGTGTAATCAGCAAGCGCTTTATCAAATTGCTCACTTTCACGACACAGGTTGCCTCTATTATAGTACGCTTCTTTTAATTGAGGGTTTAGTTTTAAAGCTTTTGAATAATCAGACATTGCATTGTCAAACATTTTTTTTTCACAATATGCAGTCGCTCTGTTATAATAATTAAGAGAATCGCTTGGTTGAAGTTCAATGGCTTTAGAAAAGTCCATAATTGATCTAGTGTATTGTTTTTTGTTTAGAAAAATTAGCCCACGATTAAAATATGCATCTGCATACGTAGGATCAAGTTTAATTAATTTTGTTAAATCAGAAATAGCCTTATCATACAAATTAATTTCAAAATAAGCTAAGGCTCTATGCAGATAACCTTCTTTATTGCATGGAGATAATACTATAACTTTAGTAAAGTCTTTAATTGCGAGTTGATAAAATTTAGAGTCATAATAAGCAACACCCCGATTAAAATAAGCATCAATATTCATTGAATCACATTCAATAGCTTGACAAAAATTTTCAATTGCCTTTTTATAACACTTTTTTACCACATAAAGAAGTCCTCTCTCTTGATAGAATTCAGTATTTTTTGGATCAATATCAATTGCCATATCATAATCCGCAAGTGCCTTATCATATAACTCTTTCTCCATATAAACCATTCCTCTGAGACAAAAACACTTAGAAAAAGATGGATTTATTTCTATCGCTTTAGTGCAATTTAAAATGGATAGATCATACATTTCTTCAGCAGCAAAATAATTTCCTTTTTGATAATATTGATGCGCATCATTTTTTTTCATAAAATAATTGTCTTCCTTGCTGTATTTTTTTAAAATTAAATTTTATAAAAACTTTAATTATTCTCTATCTATTTTAAAAAGAACCTTTATGATTATTGAAAATTTTCTTCAAGTATATTTCTTGTTTCCCTGTTCTGTATTTAGGATTTTTTCTCTTTATAGCCTTCATGTTTGCATCAACATCTTTTTCATCTTTTGGTGGAAGTCGCGGCCCCTCTTTTTCCTGTTCTTCATCCTCATCTTCTTTCTTCTTTTTATTTTCATCCTCTTTACCTTTATCTTCTGCTACCTCCCCTTTTTTCCTAAATAGCTAACCCCTCTGATTTTATTTATCTGAAAAATGCCTGTAAAAATAACCCCATTAAAGCTGGCAGGTAAAATGCTATCGCTAACAAGAAAATAATCTTATCTTTTTCAATTTCTGCTTTGATTTTGTTTTTTGTGAAAGCTTGTTTTTTAGAGAATGTTCTATATAATATGTATCCAATTGCTAAACAAAAA
>JBDRCZ010000119.1:0-47675 GCA_043821285.1 Candidatus Omnitrophota bacterium
GATGATATTTGGTATCATATACTGCATGGCTTGCTCGTTTAATGCTCATGCATATATTCTACTCTTTTCCTTTTCTTACGAAAAGGATAACTTTTCATCCCCGCCTAAAGGCGGGGTATTCAAGTTATGCTTTTCATAAATCTTCTTCCATTTATTTTCTCTCCGCGATTATCTTTTCCAGCTGCAAAATAAAATCATCAATCTTTATTCCAGACTTAGTCTTCCCCTTATCCTTGCCCCGTTCACTACGCACAGAGATAGTTTTGTCCTCTATCTCTTTATCACCAACAATAATAAGATCGGGAATTTTCTGCAGTGAGGCTTCTCTGATTTTATAATTTATTTTTTCGCGGCGTAAGTCAACGGATACACGAATATTGCCGCTGGTTAATTTATCCGCTATTTCTTTTGCATAATGATGATGCTTATCGGTTATCGGGATAATCATCACCTGCACCGGGGAAAGCCAGTGGGGAAACGCCCCCGCATAATGTTCAATTAAAATGCCAAAAAATCTTTCTAATGAGCCCAGCAATGCGCGATGAATCATAATCGGAGTTTTTTCTTTGCCATCTTTGTCTACATAGCTAATATTAAAGCGTGCGGGTAAGTTAAAATCTATCTGAACAGTCGTACACTGCCATGCCCGGCCAAGTACATCTTTTATCTTAATATCAATCTTTGGCCCGTAAAACACTCCTTCACCATCATCAACCTTAAAATTGCCGCCAGTAACTCTCTTCAATGCCCCGTTTATCGCTTTCTCCGCCAACTGCCAGTATTCCAAATCTCCAACATGCTTCTCTGGCATGGTCGAATGATAAATTTCATATTCAGCAAACCCAAAAGTTTTAAGCATAGAAATTGCAAATTCTACTGCTTTCGTCACTTCGTCTTCAAATTGCTCAGCGCTGCAAAATATATGCGCATCATCCTGGGTAAATCCTCTTACCCGCATTAGCCCATGCAGCACCCCTGATTTCTCATAACGGTAAACCGTGCCCAGTTCCGCCCATCTTATGGGCAGGTCGCGGTAACTTCTGGTTTTACTTTTATAGATTAAAATATGCCCCGGACAATTCATTGGCTTTAAAATATACTTTTGCGTTTCAATATCAATCGGGGAATACATATTCTCGGCATAAAAATCCAGGTGGCCACTCGTCTTCCAGAGGTTCATATTGGCAATATGGGGAATATAGACAATCTCATAACCATTTTTCAAATGCTCTTCTTTCCAGAAATCTTCAATAATGTTACGGACAATTGCCCCTTTCGGGTGCCAAAAGATAAGCCCGGCACCGGCATCTTCCTGGATACTGAACAGATCTAGTTCGCGTCCAAGCTTGCGGTGGTCGCGTTTTTTTATTTCTTCCTGTATTTGTAAATAATTATCCAGTTCCTGCGCAGTAAAAAAGGCCGTACCGTATATGCGCTGGAGCATTTTATTCTTCTCACTTCCCCGCCAGTAGGCACCGGCAACACTTAATAGTTTAAATGCCTTAACTTCTCCGGTATTATCAAGATGCGGCCCGCGGCATAGGTCGGTAAAATTAGCGTTGATATAAACCGAAACTTCTTCTTCTGGTATTTCATTAATCAGCTCAATTTTATAATCTTCATTCTGTTGTTTAAAAAACTCCACGGCCTCTGTTTTAGACAAAACTTTTTTCTCAAATTTTAACTTTTGCGTAATAATTTCCCGCATTCTTTCTTCAATTTTAAGCAAGTCTTCCGGCGAGAGATGTTCTGCGAGGTCAAAGTCATAGTAAAACCCTTCGGCAATTGCCGGGCCAATACCTAACTTTACCTCCGGATACAGTTCTTTAACCGCATGCGCCATTATATGTGAAGTTGAATGTCTTAGTATTTCTAGGTCCATAATATTAAATCCAAATGTCAAAATCCAAAAAACACGTTTTTCGGTTACGGTAACGTAAAAAACAGGACGTTCGGACGTCTGTATAAAAATACAATTTTGAAATGTTAAAAATTAAAACAATAGTTCATCCTTTTAAAATATATAATCCTTGAACCACAAAGAGCACCAAGCGCACAAAGAAAAATTATATAACAAACCTTTCTATGCCATTTTTTAATAACTTGATTCTAACAATCCAGTGCCCAGCATACGATGCACTTCTATTGCACAACCAATAAGCCTATTTGATAGCTTATCAATACTCACTTTGTGCTCTTTGTGGTTGATTATTTCTTATTATTTGCAATTTTATTTAGATAAGCGTCCGAAACTCCTGTTCGTTATAGCTTAATTTCATGCGTACATAAGACGATGGCCCTTTGGTTCTGGAATAGAATCACCGTGCTCACGTGCTGTATCAATCCAAAGTTGCATAGCTTCATTGATATTCTTTAAAGTCTCCTCCTGAGTGCTTCCATGTGCCATGCATCCCGGAAGTTCAGGTACTTCCGCAACAAACGCATCATCTTCACCACTCCAGTACATAACAATTTCATACTTATGCATCAGATAAACCTCCTAATCCATATTTCTGGATAACATTTCGTACTTGTTTGACTTGATAAGGTTTCGCATTATTACCTTCTTTTTGAAAATTAATCTTCTCCTCAACCCCTTCTTTTCTAAACATATGATGGCTACTTCTATTATATTCTTTAAAACCTATCTGTTTCAAGAAACTCCGAAGGTCATCAAAATTATTATTCCGATCAGAAGAACCACTTAGAATCTTCAATAAAAATTTTTCGTGCTTTCCCATATTTTTATTATACCATTATTACACAGTTTTTTCAATAACCATAAACCATGGCACCGGGCACGTAATAATATATTATATATTGTGTAAATTCAATTTGCAATAAGTGAATTCTAACGTAAAGATGAGCGATTATGAGGAAGCCCACTGCTTTTGCGGTTTTCCTCGCAATTCGCTCCATCGACTTGTTATCAGCTTTTTTTATTTTTTTAAGCTACAGCACCGTTAGCATATTTATGTAATATGCTCGATATTAAAGTCTGGTAAGGTAGTCCTTCCTCTATAGCCTTCCTTTGAAGGTGAATAAGGTCTCTTTCTGAGATTCTGATGTTGATCCTTTTATTTTTCTGGAGAGTAGATTTTGCGTATTCGCGATACCTATTAATTTCTTTTGCAACATTTGGAATAGACCTAAAAGTACCCTTGTCATAGGCTTCAAGTATTTCCTTTTCTTCTCTGTTTAGCTTCATAAATATCACCTCGTTAGATATTTTACTGTTATCAGTAAAGAGAAAATTATCAAGATTTTTTTAACATTTTATAACCATGTTTTTACTTTCCCCATTTTGACCATTATATCATCTATATTTGCAATTTTATTTAGATAAGCGTCCGAAACTCCGGTCCATTAGGAAAGTACCCCGTAAACTGTTAGTTGTCTTTGGTGAGCCCAAGAGGACTCCGCGCTTTGCGCTAGAACCTGTCGCAAGACGCTGCGTTGCTGTTCAGCAACTCCGCCCCTTCGGGCTCATTTCGGTCTTGCTCCTTAAGAGAAAACCCGTTGGTTTTCCCTTAAGCTTCCCTTTCCTTCGCTATCGGGCATTCCACCTTTTGGAAGGGAACAATCTTCCCTTCCAAACCATCCTTTTAGGTTCTCGTCGTGTACACTGTAAACAGTAAACTATTCACTGTTTTTAATGGTGGGCCCAAGAGGACTCGAACCTCTGGCCTCTACGATGTCAACGTAGCGCTCTAACCAACTGAGCTATGAGCCCTTGTTTGGTAAATTGTGAACCATTCGCTATTTGCCGCGTGCTCTTTACTATTTCTGGTGGGCGAGAAGGGAGTCGAACCCTTACAGCCAGAAAGCCAATGGATTTTAAGTCCATCGTGTATACCATTCCACCACTCGCCCCTAACTTACCACTGTTTTACTGCTACTCCAACCTCTATAAGAATCAATACAAGCTCTAGCCAATATTTTTTTCTTTCTAAGGCAAATGCATTTTTGTAATAACACTTCTCAGCAATAATTCATATAATGTACGATTACTAAATTGAATATGATAACACAATCCCTTAACACTGTTATACTTATTATCAATTTTATTAGTCAAACCGCATTGTTTTCTTAAAGCAAATAGAAAATCGTAATCTTTCGAAGTTATATCGATATGCCTCT
Organism: Candidatus Omnitrophota bacterium; assembly: GCA_043821285.1. Lineage (GTDB taxonomy): Bacteria > Omnitrophota > Gorgyraeia > B26-G9 > JBDRCZ01 > JBDRCZ01. Next base: position 4,141 of record JBDRCZ010000119.1, read on the forward strand.
TATCAGCATACAAACAACCGTCGCTCGTAATTATACCCACTAAATACCAAAGATCCTGTTCTTTAATCTTTAATTTCTTCCGTTTATTTGGCATTTGCTAATAAAAAAATTCCTGCGGAATCTTTTTATTTATTTAAAAACCTTTTGTGTTCAAACCTTCCCTTATAACAATGAATTACATATACCAAATCCCAGGTTATCCACAGATTGAAAATCTTATTGTTTCCTAATACGTTAAAATATTTCCTGCAGCTTGACCATCCCTGTAGCAAGATCAAAGGTATGATATCAAGCTGATGCTGTTTCGGAGCACCAGAAATTTTTTATTAATTTGAAAACCGTAGGTTTTCAAGCTTTCTATCTAGTAGTAGACGGGCTTCCTTACCGTAACCGTCACCGATCTTTCTGGAGGCGTGGACCGGATTCGAACCGGTGTATAGTGATTTTGCAGACCACTGCCTTACCACTTGGCTACCACGCCAATTTTCCAAAAACAAGGCACTTAGAGTGAGTTTTCTAAGTGCCTTGTTACAAAACATAGTCTACATAGCAAAAATATACAAGTCATTATTGTAAGGTAACACTACCATCTGCAAACAATACATTTACCCTACCATTGTGATTAGTTGCAAGTGTATCTTGTACCAATGGTGTATTTGATGGAGGATTATTATTACCTGGTGTTGTATAAGTATAATCACCGGCATTTGCGGTTGCGGGTGTTGCACTACCAGAACTTGGGCAGACAAATACTTCTAATTTATCAACATAGTTGGGAAATAACGGATCTAAATTATTAGCTGGCGGAAAGGCTTCATTATAATCCGTCCGGTACATGGAAATAGCCAGTCCAATCTGTCGGATATTGTTTAAACAACTCGTACGTCTACCTCTTTCCCTTGCTCCGCGTAATGCAGGAAACATTAAAGCTGCCAGCCCGGCAATAATTGCAATAACTACTAATAATTCTACCAGGGTAAAACCTTTTTTCCTTTGCATAATTTCCACCTCCTCAATGACCCGGCAAAAAACATGACGGGGAATTACTTCCGCTCAATGCTCTAAAATTAACACTGAAATTTTTAAAGCGGTCGATCAAACAGCATATTAAATATGTCCGCCGTGATTTCTGGCGAGTGTTTATTGTTTTTCGCCTATTTTATTGGTAGACTATAAATATACCACATTTTCTCTATTTTGTCAAGGATAATTGAGGCAAATTTCCTCTTTGTAATATTGCGAAACCATTCTTTTTTAGCCGCTTTATCGATAAGATATAAGGAGGTCTTATTCTTGCCAAAAGGATTGTTTTTCCTGGTATATTCGTTAGCAACAATCAGGTCAAGATTTTTGTTTTTTAGCTTTTCCCCGGCATTTTCGATTAAATTCTCCGTCTCTAATGAAAAACCCACGAATATCCGTCTACCTTTTTTACTGGATAGCCCGGCTAAAATATCCGGGGTTTTCTCAAGTGTCATTGTCAGTGATCTTTTTTGTTTTATCTTGTGTTTATGGATAATCTTAGGCCGGAAATCTGAAACTGCCGCGGCCATTACTAAGCAATGGCAATTTTTAAATACGCTATCCACGGCCTGCTTCATCTGCTGTGCTGTCGTAACATTTATTACACGCAAATTACGCGGCGGGACAATATTTGTCGGACCGGATATTAATGTTACCGTATGCCTGCGGCAGAGAGCTGCCTTGGCAATCTCATAACCCATTACCCCGGTAGATAAATTTGTAATATAACGCAAAGGGTCAATATATTCCCGGGTGGGACCGGCAGTAACAAGTATGTTCAGCTTACCTTTTTTTTGCATTTAATAATGTATCTGCTTTTTTTACAATATCTTCCACCTTTGCCAAATGCCCGATGCCATAATATCCACACGCAAGGCTTCCACGTACCGGTCCGATAAATTGATATCCATGACTTTTTAGTTTACTAATATTAAGCTGTACGGCTTTATTTTTATACATATTTTCATGCATTGCCGGACAAAATAACACCGGTGCGGTGGTAGACAAAAGAACACAGCTTAATAAATCATCACAAAACCCATTTGCCGCTTTGGCGATAATGTTTGCGGTAGCCGGAACAACCACAATTAAATCTGCCCGGTCCGCCAAAGAAACATGCACACTCGAGCACTGTTCTAACACCTTAAACAAATCCGTATATACGGGATTTCTGGTTAATGTCTGGAATGTTAGTGGTGTGATGAATTTTTGAGCCTCGTCAGTCATTAAGACTATTATTTCAAGATTACGCTTTCTAAGCATGGAAATAACTTCTGCGGCTTTATATGCGGCAATACTGCCGGTTATGCCGATTAATACTGTTTTTTTCCTCATCAGCCTATTTACTCAATTTTAAAGTTATCTTACCTTGAGCAATTTCTTGAAGTGCCAAATCAGCAAATTCAATATGATTTAATTTCTCCACCAGCGGCACGGCCCCATTAGTTAACTCCACGGTCCTTCTGGAAGCAAGCACCACCAGTTTATAAATACTGCCAACCTTTTTAACCAAATCCTGCACAGAAACTTCCTTCATACACAATTCTCCTTAAATGTCCCCCTAAAAACATCCCGGGGAATTAATTTTCTGCCACGAGTTGCAAGGCAGAATATTAAGTAAGCTCTTTGTTAATTATATCTTTTAAACGGGCCGTTGCCTGCCTGACATTATCATTAACAATAACGTATTTATAATGCTTTATTTTTTTTAGTTCTTCTCTGGCTACTTCCAGGCGTTTTTTTATTTCTTTCATCGCCTCGGTATTCCTTTTTAAAAGTCTCATTTTAAGCTCTTGCATTGAAGGCGGAACAATATAAATCAAAATACTCTGCGGCATTTTTCTTTTTATCTGCAGCGCTCCCTGGACGTCAATATTCAGCAAAACGTTTTTGCCACAAGACAAGGTTTCTTCAATAAACCGGTACGGGGTACCATAAAAGTGGTCAAATACTTTTGCCCACTCCAGGAACGCTCTTTGTTTAATCATCTGCTTGAAATTAGCCAGGTCAATAAAAAAATAGTCTCTGCCGTTTTTTTCATCACCGCGGGGGGGACGGGTGGTCATGGAAACGGATCTGCTAATTTTGATGTTTCGTGTATTTAGTATTTTAGCACAAAGAGTTGTTTTACCTGAGCCGGACGGCGCAGAAACTACAAATAATTTACCCTTGCGTTTCTTCATTTCTGTTCAATTCTCTGCGCAAATGTCTCCGGTTGTGCACTGGAAAGAATAATATGGTCGCTGTCACTGATAATCACCGCACGTGTCCGGCGGCCATTTGTTGCATCAATCAATTTATTAATTTTGCGCGCATCCTTTATCAGCCGTCTAATCGGCGCGGCATCCGCAGATACAACCGCAATAATCCTTTTAACCGCTACCATATTATTAAAGCCTAAACTGACAAATTGATGCTGTCCTTTATTCAATATTCTGCACCTGTTCCCTGATCTTCTCTATTTCCGCCTTAACCTTTATCACAATCTGTGAAATATCTGCATCTTGCGCTTTCGCACCAACCGTATTTATTTCACGGTGTAATTCCTGCGCAATAAAATCAAGTTTCTTGCCAATTTCTTTTTCTTTCTGCAATGCAAACGAAAAACTTTTCAAAAGAGAAAGCATCCGGATAATCTCTTCGGTTACATCACAATTTTTTGCAAACAAGGCAACATCCGCATCAAACCTTTCGCGATCAATGCTGGTTTTTATATTTTTAAGGCGTTTTTCCAGTCTTTTACTATATCTTTCAATGACTTGCGGAAGACGTATTTTTATCTTTATAACCCCCGCGCGAATTCGTACAATCCGCTGCCCAATATCCCGGCATAAGGTCTGACCCTCTTTTTTTCTCATCCGGCAAAGATTGAAGAGGGCTTTATTTACTGCTTGTTTAATCTGCGGCCAAAGCAGGGCATAATTTGGCGATTTTTCTTCAACTTTTAAAACATCCGGGAATAATAAAATCTGTTCCAGTTTTACCGGGGCGGTGAGATGGAGTTCTTTATTCAACTTTTTCAATGCCCGGTAATACTGTTTTGCCCTTTGAACATCCGCGGTTAATTTTTGCGTATTAAAATTACGATATTCACAAATAATAAAAAGACTGATTTTACCCCGTTTTACTAAACGGCCAACTTGTTCTTTAACCCGGCTTTCAAAGTCACAGCAGCCATTGGGCAGCTTGATATTAATATCTAAATATTTATGATTTAAGGACCTTATTTCTACGATTACGCTGCCCTGCGGGCTATTTACACGGCTGCGGCCGAAACCTGTCATACTACTTGGCAAAATTCCCTCCTGTTTTAGCAAGTCTGAATTCTATACCGCGTTAGACAATTGACCTTCGGCAAAATTTTACATTAGGCAAATTTTGGGTTTATATAATATATTTTCCACACTTTTGCCGTGGAACCGACTCTTAATGGTTTAAATATAATTATTGAGGTTATAGTATAGCACGAAAAAAACAATGCGTCAAGACTTAACTTGTTATTAAATCTGTCATTGTGTATTTTACAACATTTACCTTCTTATTTTTAGCCGGGAATAATCGTAACCACCGTAGAAAACCTTTTAACCCGCTTACCTTTGGTTATTTCAATAGTTATTCGGATAACCGGTGGAAGCCTTCCTTCTTCGGCTGCACCTATGGCAGAATTCCATGTATCTTGCCAGACTGCACCATCCAAAGAGTACTCAAATTGCAAGTCTGTTACATCGTTTGCAAAAGGATTACTAGTTCCGGTGTTAAAAATAAAATCAAGATTAGGATCTGCAATCTGCAAGTGCCTATTTATCTCTCTTTGGTTGTCCAACCAATAACCTACCTCTACCAAATCCATATCGCCTGAATTAGGTAATGCCGCAATAAAATATACTTCATCCTTTATACTCCCGGCATCATATGTTCCATTAGCGGTCAAGTCATCAAACCCTTGAAAAACAATTTGTGGTTCATCTGCCGAAAGGAATGCTGATTGCAACTCCTTTGTCATTCTCTCTAAAATCGTTCTGGCCTCCTGATATACCCAGACCAATTCATCGCTTTTTGTATAAGCCTCTGTTGCAGTACGAAAAATAATTGCTAAACTTGTAACTATCATCCCAAGTATTGCCAGTACCGCAAGTATTTCAAGTAAAGTAAATCCGTTATTTTTCATTCAATCCTCATTTTCCCAATTCTTACTCTCCCTGTTACAGGAGCAACTACAATATCTATTACTGTGTCTTTTGTTTTATCTTTTACACAACTAAGTTCAAATGTTTCGCCATCTGATGATCCGGTAGCACGAAATTCAATCTGATCAGGACCACTTTTTCTATTAATATTTGCCGGCAATCTATATCTCCTTTCTACCACATTACCATCACGACTTATCCAAAATTCATTCCCCCCGGCAGGAAATTCAACGCTATATTGGGCATTGTGCGAAATCGCATAGCTTCTTGCGGTGCGCAGCACACTGGCGATTTCCCGCGCCGCGGCATTTAATTTTAAATCATTACCAAACCCGGCAAATAACATTAACGACATGCCAAACATCGCACTAATGATAAACAGCACCACTAATATCTCTACCAGCGTGATCCCTCTCATATGGAAAGCGTCTTTACCAGGGTTATCAGCGGCAGGAATAATGCCGCCACGATAAATAATACTACTATTCCCATAACCGCAATAAGCAGGGGCTCAATTATTGATGTCAGGGCGGTTACCGTACTGTCTATTTCATCATCATATACATTTGCTACCCGCTCAAGCATTGCATCCAAACTTCCGGATTCCTCCCCAACTTTGATCATATTAACTGCTAAAGACGGAAATACATCTTGTTGAAATAATGGCCGGGACAGCGGCTCTCCCTCCTTAACACTATCATGTGCCCTTTGAATTGCCTGGGAAATTACGGTATTGCCGCAAATATCTCCGGTAATTACCAGTGCCTGTAAAATCGGCACTCCGCCGCTAAGCAGTGTTGCCAGTGTCCGGGAAATGCGCGAAACCGCTACTTTTTGTGAGAGGCTGCCAAAAACCGGCACCTTTAATTTCATCCGGTCGAAAAAAAACCGGCAGCGGGTGTTTTTCTGAAGAAGTATGTATCCATAACTTATACCGAATAAACCAAGTAAGAACAGATACCAAAAATTTTTAATAAAATCTGCAAACATTAAGAGACTCATGGTGATAAACGGCAGGGCCGTGCCCATATCTGCAAATAAACCGACAAATTTTGGCACGACAAAAAGGATCAGAAAAAATATAACCGCAATTGCCGCGGCCATAACAATAATTGGATAAATCATCGCAATTTTTATGCGGTTTGCCAGCCAGATGTTTTTTTCCAGGAAAATTGCCAACCGTTCAAGGATCACCTCCAACGCCCCGCTACGCTCCCCGGCTAAGACCATGTTTGTGTATACGCGGGAAAAATCACCTTCATCTCCGGCGAGCATTTCACTAAAACTATTGCCGTCTTCTAACCCCTTAGCCAGGGCAATGATCATCTCCTTGCGGTTTTCAAATTGTACCTGGCCGGATAAGATATACAGGCTTTTGACCAGTGGTATGCCCGATTTCAGTAAAACCGCAAGTTCTCTGGTAAATAGCGCCAGCTGCTTAATCGACATCCGCGGACGTTTGGTAACATAGCGCAAAATAATATCTTTCCATTTAGTCTTAGGGGTCACATGCTCATCTTCGGCACTAACCTTTGTCGGATAAAGTCCAAACTTGTTAATCTTAGCAATGGCCCGCGCTAAATTTTCCGCCTCAATTTTACCCTCAACCTTTTTCCCGTTTTTGTCTACAGCCTCATATAAAAAGTTTGGCATAATATTTTCCTTACCACGTTTCGTATCTGGTATCTCGTGTTTTTTTACTAGATACGAGATACAAACAACGAGATACGACCAACGGCCTTTAAATGTAGCTTTGGGTTATGCGTAATACTTCCTCAAAAGTTGTCTTTCCTTCATAAACCTTAGATATTGCATCGTCTCTTAGGGGCTTCATCCCATTTTCAATTGCCGCATTTTTTAATTCTGATAATGGCGACTTATTCGTGATCAGCTCACGCATTTTGCGGTCAACGCTTAAAAGCTCAAATATGCCTATTCGGCCGCGATAGCCGCTGTTAAAACAAAGATTGCAGCCACGGCCATGATAAAATTTTCTGCTATGCGCCTCTTCCGCTAAAATACCCAGCTCTTTAAGAACTAATACCGGCGGGGTATATTCTTCCCGGCATTGCGCACATATCGTCCGCATCAACCGCTGGGCAATAACTGCCTCCAGGCTTGAGGCAATAAGAAATGGTTCAATCCCCATATCAATAAGCCTGGTAATCGCGGTAACCGCATCATTGGTATGCAAAGTGCTAAACACGAGATGTCCGGTAAGTGAGGCATGAATGGCAATCTGTGCAGTATCCGTATCCCTTATCTCGCCAATCATGATGATGTCCGGGTCCTGGCGTAAAATATGCCTGAGACATTTTGCAAAAGTTAAATCTATTTTTGGACGAACGGAAACCTGAATAATCCCATCAAGATCATATTCTACCGGGTCTTCGGTCGTAATGATTTTATACTCAATTTTATTAAGAGTTTTTAAACATGAATATTGCGTCGTGGTTTTGCCGCAGCCGGTAGGTCCGGTGCTTAATATTATCCCGTACGGCCGGCTGATTAATTTCAGTAATTTATCTTTTGCCTGCGGGGAAAGTCCGATTTCATCAAGGGAAAGATTAACCTGAGTTTTATCGAGCACGCGAATTACGAGACTCTCGCCAAAGATTGTCGGAAACGTGGAAATACGCAAATCAATCAATTGGTCGGCAATCGAAACGAAAATCCGGCCGTCCTGCGGCAGGCGGGTTTCGGCAATGTCCAAATTTGCCATAACCTTCATGCGTGAAGTGATCGCAAAGCTTAAATTCTTCGGTGGGTTTACAATATTCCGTAACACCCCGTCCACGCGGTGGCGGATACGGAAATCATGTTCAAAAGGCTCGAAATGTATATCCGAGGCCTGCTGTTTTATTGCCTGAAGCAGTACAAGATTTACCAGTTTAACTACCGGTAATTGTATCGCCGCTTTTTCAATGCCGTAAACGTTATTTAAAAACTCTTCATCTATCTCTAATCCCTTTATTTGTTCCTCTAACTCCTCAAACAACTCATGCACTGACTCCAGCTCCACCCCATAATGTTTCTTCAAAACACGCAGTATTTCTTCCTGTGGGGCAACTTTACCTTTTACATTACAATTCAACATGAACTTTAAATCATCAAAAATATTAATGTCTAAAGGCTGGGCCGTGGCAATAGTTAATAGATTATTTTTAAAACTTATCGGCATAATATTATAAAACCTGGCAACACTCGCCGGAATCTTTAAAATTGCCTCTTCCGGAATAGTTATCTCATCAAGGGAAACCATCTCCATCCCGGCTTGAATGCCCAGGGTAACTAAAAGCTCATCTTCATTAATATAACCCAATTCTGTGAGTACCCGGCCGAGGGACCTGCCCGTAGTCTTCTGGTTTTCCAGTGCTTCGTTTAACTGTTCAGAAGAAAGCAGTCCCTTTTCGATTAATATCCGCCCTAATCTTTTTATCCGATAATCTTTAAGCATTTTCTTATAATGTATCGGGTACCCCGGAAATACCCATGAAATCTGCGATTAGCTGTGTTCTCATATTTTTCGTCCCTGAATCTTTTCTCTTAAACTATCCGGTTCAAATGCAAAGGTAATTGCGTCCTCGGCCCGGATTTTACCCCCTTGCACAAGCTTAAATAAATATGCATCAAATGTAATCATCCCATATTTTGCTCCGGTTTGAATATCAGAGGTTAAGCGGTATGTCTTTTTCTCACGGATCAGGTTTTGAATGGACGAGGTAGAGACCATTATTTCAAATGCGGCAACCCGGCCATGTCCGGTTGCCTTAACCAATAGCTGCTGTGAAATGATCGAAAGTATTGATGTGGAAAGCTGTGTGCGTATTTGTTCCTGTTGATTGGGAGGAAAAACATCAATTATTCTATCTACGGTACGTGCGGCAGAGGTAGTATGCAAAGTAGCAAGCACAAGATGACCGGTTTCTGCGGCTAAAATTGCTGCCTCAATCGTCGCTAAATCCCGCATTTCACCAACAAGGATTACATCAGGATTCTGCCTCAACCCTTTGATCAAGGCATCACTGAATGACGGCACATCCACCCCCAATTCACGCTGGGTAATAATCCCCCGTTTATGCTCATGATAATATTCAATCGGGTCCTCAATCGTAATAATATGCGCATCACGTTCACTATTTATAAAATTAGTCATTGTCGCCATGGTCGTTGTTTTGCCTGAACCAGTAGGTCCGGTAACTAAAATCAACCCCCGTTTTTTAAATAACATGTCTTTCATTATCGTGGGCAGTCCAATGTCATCAAATGAAAGCAGACGTGTAGGAATAAGCCTAAGCGCCATGCCATAATACCCTTTTTGTTTATATACCGAAACCCTGAATCTCGCCACCGTCTCATAAGCAAACCCAAAATCCACACCACCGACTTCGGAAATCTTCTTTTGATTCTCATCACTGGTTATTGACTTCATTAGTTTTTCCGTATCCTCATGCTGCAAAGGCGAATAATTCATCGGCACAAGTGCACCATCAACCCTTAACGTTGGCGGCTTACCTACCGTTAAATGCAGGTCCGAGGCATTATGTTTGATACATAAATTCAGCAATTCACTAATATCCATATTCCACTATTCCTCCTTCATATAACCGAATATCCCGTATCGTGTCGTAGGTATCGCGTTTTTTTATTCACAATACGCAATACTCAATACACCATACGCTTTTCTATTTTCCCTGCTACTCTAAATCACTCTGGCAAACTCTAATTACTTCCGCAACCGTAGTTATCCCTTTTAATACCTTTTCCCGGCCATCTAATTTTAAGGTCTTCATTCCGGAATTTACCGCCAGCTCACGTATTTTCGAGCTGTTGGTATTTTTATAAATTAGGGCGCGGATACGTTCATCAATTATCAGCATTTCAAATATTCCCACTCTCCCGTAATACCCGCTAAAATTACACCGTTTACACCCCTCGCCCCGGTAAAAAGTAACGTCTCGATCAAGTTCCGCTTTCAGTTCAAAGATTTTTAATTCTGCCGGAGAAGGGTGATACGCGGTCTTACAGTTCGGGCAGATTAGACGCACCAGCCGTTGCGCAAGAACCGCCTGAATGGTTGCCGCAATTAAATATGAATCAATTCCCATATCCGTTAAACGTGTTATCGCGGTTGACGCATCATTAGTATGCAGGGTGCTAAAAATTAAATGTCCGGTTAAAGACGCCTGCATGGCAATCGCGGCCGTCTCGAGGTCACGTATTTCACCAACCATAATAATATCCGGCGCTTGTCTGAGTATCGAACGCAGTCCGCTGGAGAAACTAAGCCCAATATGCGGCTTTACCTGCATCTGATTTATCCCGTTCATTTGATATTCTACCGGGTCCTCTACCGTCATTAATTTTTTTCCCGGTGTATTCACACAACTTAATGCCGAATAAAGCGTCGTTGTCTTTCCGCTGCCGGTTGGACCGGTAACGAGTATTACCCCATTTGACAATTTTATCAGCTGTTCGAATTTTTGTTGATCGCTGTCAGAAAACCCAAGCTCTGATAAACGAAGAATCTTTTTATCGAGAATTCTTAGTACCACACTTTCTCCGTAAGTGGCCGGCAGCGTTGAAACCCGCAGATCCATATCATATTTTTCAGACTTTAAGCGGATGCGCCCGTCCTGCGGCAAGCGTTTTTCTGCTAAATTCATCCCGGCCATTAATTTTACCCGGCTGATTATTGAATTTTGAAGCCGGCGCGGCGGCGGAGAAATCTCTTTAAGCAGTCCGTCAACGCGGTAGCGGATACGTAGTTTATTCGCCAATGGTTCAATATGAATATCCGATGCCCTGGATTTTCTTGCCTCAATAATAAGGGTATTAATCAATTTAATAATCGGCGCCTCGTCCAATTCCTGTTCAACCTTTTCTTTCAATGATGGTCCTGGATGCGGTAATGGCAAGGCATAGCTTTGCTCAAGATTTCTGTTTAAGTCATCAGAACTAACCAGCACAACATCAACATTTGTCTGCAATATATCCTTAAAATTATCGATTACTAAAAAATTAAGCAGAATATCCGTAGCCATAGTTAATACCTGATCTTTGTAACTTAGCGGTAAAATTCTATGCTTAAACGCAAAGACCGACGGCACCTTATCAAGAATTTCTAAGGCAATCTGCTCGCCGGAAATCTTTTTAAGTTCTATTCCTAACTGTTCTAACATACTCTCATTTATCGCAATATTCCCCGCCAGTTTTTCCTGCCGCATAAGCTCATCTATTCTCTGGTGCGTGCTATGGTGCAGCTCGATAAGAAATTTTAGTTCCTGTTCCTTAATAAATCCTTTACTAACCAAAAAATCTTTTATAACCTTTATCTTATTCAACATTACCTCCCAAGCTCACCTCGGGTACTGCTAAAAATTACCAATATTTCTAATAAACAAGCACCGATTTTCAAAGATTATTATTTTTTAGCCACGGATTCACACTGATGTTGCATGGATATTTAATTGCCCCCCATTGCTTAACACCAGTGATCCGCGTTCATACCTCTCTACTCACCCCGTGGTAAGACCATGGGAATAAGCACGTTTAACCTCTTCATATATATCTTGAAATGGGATATTTAACTTATCGGCCATTTTTTTACAATCTTCGTATTCCGGCAAAACAACTTTGTTTCCCGGTCCCAGTCCGATTTTAACCCTTATCCGGCCATATTTTGTCCTTACCAACATTATCTTTTTCTTTAATTTATAGCGGTAAGTCCGATAGGTGCGCACTCCCATGGTTGAAGTCTGTTTAAAAATCTCATCAATAACCCCTAATAAATTCTCTTCTTTTACCAATACGCTTAATTTAACGGCCGGACGGTTCTTTTTCATGATAATATTAGTAATATATACATCTACCGCGCCGGCAGAAAAGAGTCTTTCATATATATATTCAAAATTTATCGGCCGGGTATCATCAATATTTGTTTCCACGACAATTACTTCATCATGATCCAATAAAGCACTAGTCTCACCAATAATAACTCTCAACATATTAAAAAAACCCGGCAGTTCAAAACTTCCTTTTCCATAACCAATAGACTTTATTTTTAATTGCGGTATAAAATGTGTCTGCTGTGCCAATGCCTTCAAGACCGCCGCCCCGGTAGGTGTAACTAATTCATGCGGTATGCTGCTTAAATTCACGGTTTTATTCTTCAACAGTTCCAATGCCGCGGGAGCAGGTGCTGGCAGCATGCCGTGTGCACAGTTAATCGTCCCCCGGCCCAAAGTTATACCACCAACGAAAATCCTCTCCAGTCCGATAAGTTCAACCGCAATACAACTGCCAACAATATCAATGATCGAATCCAGCGCGCCCAGCTCATGGAAATGCACTTTGCTTAAATCCTGCTGGTGTATTCGTCCTTCGGCCTGAGCCAGCAGATTAAAAATTTCTAAACTTTTTGTTTTAACAAAGTCTGATAAGCGGCTGTGTTTTATAATTTTTTTAATATCATTTAAACTTATTGGCTTGTCCGGCCGCGCTGCGGCGCTGATTATTAACCTCCTGCCGGCAATCGAATTTATTTTAACCTTTTTTGTGTAAATCTTAAACTGCCGCCCAAGCTTTAATTTTTGTAAATTTCTAAATATCTCTTGTTCAGAGGCCCCGGCATCAATCAATGCCGCAAGAAACATATCGCCGCTAATCCCGCTCATACAATCAAAATATGCAACCTTCATTAAGAAAATCCTTTTACTTTTATACTACATAACCGATTAAGAAAAAATTATTGATAAGGGACACATTGCTCTAATCTCAAATGACAAAATCCAAATGAATCTTTAAATATCTTAATCACAAAAGAAAAAAACAATTATGTTGTAACATATTTCTTTCATTTTGTCTTTTTTTATTGAGTAATTTATTTGACACTTGTCATTAACTCTGTTTTTCGCTTTAAACTATGGTGTTATTTGTTAATCAAACTGGCAAAATACCCGGCGCCAAATCCATTATCAATATTAACCACCGCAACTCCGTTGGCACAAGTATTAAGCATGGTCAAAAGCGGCGCAACGCCGCCAAAATTTGCCCCGTAGCCAACACTAGTTGGCACGGCAATAACCGGCGGCGCAACCAATCCGGCCACAACACTTGCCAGCGCACCTTCCATGCCCGCAACAACAATGATCACCTTAGCTTTTGCTAAAAGTTTATTTTTATCTAAAAGCCGGTGAATCCCGGCAACGCCTACGTCATATAAGCGGCTCACCCGATTGCTCATCAGCTCAGATATTACCGCGGCCTCCTCTGCCACCGGGATATCGCTCGTGCCGGCAGTAATTACCAGAATCAACCCTTTTTTTCTAACCTTTATCCGTTTATCCACATAAACAATACGTCCCGGCTGATTAAATTTAACCTGCGGCTCAATTTCTCTTATTGCCGAAAATACTTCTTCTTTTGCCCGGGTCAGAACTAAAATCTTTGAATACAATAAAATCTTTTTCGCAATCTCAATAATCTGTTTCAATGTCTTACCCGGACAGTAAACCACTTCCGGAAAACCTTTTCTTAGCATCCGATGTGAATCCAACTTTGCAAACTGCATATCTACATAAGGCAGGTGTTTTAGCTGAGCAAGCACTTTGTTTAGATCAATTTTTCCTTTTTTATATTTTCTCAGCAAATCTTTTAAAAAATAATCATCCGCCACTTAGTCACTTCCCCATTTTGCTTCGGTTACCCCTTCGATATTGGTAATACGATTAATTATCGTATCCTGCAAACTTGTATTCATTATCTTTATTTCAATTTCAATATCCACCTCTTTATCGCCATGTTCCCGGTTAACTTCAAAATCGACAATCTCTGCCTGATTTTTTCTTAATATCTTTCTAATTTCAGATAAGATATAAATTTTCCCTTCAGCGTGGACATGTAAAACACAAAAATAATCCCGTTTTAACATATAGTGTTCCACTCTCGTAAATAACAACGCAATCAGCACCAGCACCGTCGCAGTAAGTGCCGCCTGATAAAACCCGCAGCCAACAGCCAGTCCGATACCTGCTGCCGCCCAAAGGCTTGCCGCAGTTGTCAATCCTTTAACCGAAGCACGAAATCTAATAATTGTCCCGGCACCAAGGAACCCTATACCACTGACAACCTGTGCGGCAATCCTTGTCGGGTCAATTCTGGCGAATTGACTCCCAAGGGTAAAAGTGATATAAAAAGAAACCAGCATAATTAAACAAGAACCAACACACACGAGGATATGTGTACGCCAGCCGGCTGCCCGGCCGTGCATCTCACGTTCAAGCCCAATAATCCCGCCAAGCACCGCAGACAAAACCAGCCTCAGTATTACCATATTGTCAGTTAACATAAAAACCCCCATGTTTAAATATAGTATTGCGTATTGCGTCGTGTGTATTGTGTCATTTCCCTTGTCACAAAATGGCGTTTCGAAGTCGTGCGTATTGTTTTTTCCCCTCGTAATACTCAATACTCAATGCACATCACGTATTATGTTTCAATGCTTAGGCTCGATATTGGTGTCAGTGCTAAAGTCGACGTTTTTCCTTTTTTAAAAAGTCTATATCCCAGTCCGGCAATCATTGCCGCATTATCTAAACATAAACTACGGTCGCAAAAACGCACTAAAATTTTTTCTTCTTTTGCACGTTTTACTAATTCACCTCGCAGATAATTATTTATACTCACCCCCCCGCCGAGCACTAAACGGCGCAGCCGTTTTTTTTTGCAGGCAGCTATTACCCGATCGACTAAAACCTTAACCACCGCACTCTGAAAACCCACACAGATATTATTAATTATATCAGAATCTATCCCCGGATGCATAGCCTTTATTGCCATATGCTGAAAACGTGCCTCGTTTTTTTTCTTTAAGTCATTTACATAGTAGAGCACTGCGGTCTTAATCCCGCTGAAACTAAAATCCAGACTCTGCCGGTTAGAAAATGCAGAAAACCTGATATCGTTATGATTACCACGTCTTGCCTTTTTCTCAATAACCGCTCCGCCCGGATAACCGATATTTAAAATTTTGGCAACTTTGTCAAATGCCTCTCCCACGGCATCATCTTTTGTCTGCCCGAGTAGCGTAAATTTATCAACATCTTCTATAAGACAAAGCGCGGTATGCCCTCCGGATACTACCAATCCAATACAAGGAAACCAATCCTTTTCCAAACTCATTACTGCGGCATATAGATGTGCCTGTAAGTGGTTAACCCCGATTAACGGTATATCTTTTGCCAGCGATATTGATTTTGCAAAACAAACGCCAACCAAGAGTGCCCCGATAAGCCCCGGGCCATAGGTAACACTTATCAATCCAATATCATTTAATCTCTTCCGGCTTATTACCAGAGCCTGCGTTACCACCTTATTAATATGTTCAACGTGATAACGTGAGGCAAGTTCCGGAATTATCCCGCCAAACTTTTTATGCAGGTGCACACTGGAGACAACAACATTTGACAAGATAACATTTTTGTTTTCTATAACTGCCGCCGCAGTTTCATCACAAGAAGTCTCAATACCTAAGGTTAGCATCTCTAAATTATTGCCTTCAGCACTAATTTACCAACTATCTTTTCTTAAAAAAAGAAAAGGTAGACCGTAAACTGTAAACTACTATATCCTTCATCCTTGTTTCTCGACATGATCATTCAACCGCTTATACGCCCTTATTCCTTTGATTAAATATATTGCCTGAATAAGCTGATTGTCATATTCTTCCGCAACTGGTTCCTTCTCAATTTCTTCTCCATTTACCCGCTCAAAAACTTCTTCACTTTTATTTTTATCATGTTTTTCATTTTGTTTATATTTAACCTCAACATCAGGGATTATTCCTTCCCCATGAATCAAACGGCCGCTGGGGGTATAATACTTCGCGGTTGTTAGACGCAATGCTGAGCCGTCTTTCAAGGGAATAATTGTTTGAACAGATGCTTTACCAAACGACTTTTCCCCGACCACTACCGCCCGGTGTTCATCTTGCAGAGCCCCCGCAACAATCTCCGAGGCCGAAGCGCTGCCGCCATTTATCAATACAACCATGGGCATTTTTTCAAAATCAGCATTACCGTGTGAATGAAATTCAAAATTTTGAATTTTCGTACGGCCTTTGGTATAGACAATTAACGTCCCTTTTGACAAAAATCTACTGGCAACTTCTACGGAAACATTAAGCAATCCGCCGGGGTTATTACGTAAATCCATAATCAGACTGTCCATATTTTCTTTTTTCAGCTTTTGTAACGCGGCATCTAAATCACGCGGTGTCTTTTCTGAAAAATCTGTTAATTTTATATAACCAATGTTATCTTCAATAACTTGAGACTTGCGAATACTATGTATCTTTATAACCGCACGGGTAATTGTTATATCAAATAATTTCTCTTCCGATTCTCTTAAAATCGTCAGTTTTATCTTTGCCCCCGGCTTACCGCGTAATTTTTTCACCGCATCCATAATCGTAATCCCCCGGGTTACCGCATCATCAATTTTGACAATCCGGTCGCCTGATTGAAGTCCGGCGGTAAATGCCGGAGTATCATCAATTGGGGTAATAATTGTTAATAAGTCATCCCGCAGGGCAATTTCAATGCCTAGCCCGCCAAATTCGCCCTCGGTCTCAGCACGCATTTGCTTAAACGACTCCGGATCCATAAACTGGCTGTACTCATCAAGTGAAGAAAGCATCCCTTTAAGCGCCCCATAAATTAATTCCTTGGGCTCAACCACGGTAATATACTCATTTTCCACGGCAACAATCGCATCACTGAGCAGTTCAAGCTCGGCATAAATATCTTCCTTTAAATTTGCGGCAAAACCAAAATCCGCTGCGCCAATAAAAACCTGCAAAACCACCAATAATACCATAAGTTTTACGATCCGCATTACTTTTTACCTCCTTAATAAAAAAATTCCTTCGGAATCTTTTTATCCATTTAAAAACCTTTCCTGTTCAAATCTTTCCTTAACAATGAATTAAATGTACCAAACTATACCCCAATTCCCAAGTTATACACAGATTGAAAATCTTATTGTTTCCTATACGTTAAAAAATTTCTTTTAGAAATTTTTTTAGCTATTATTATTTTTGCGGCGCAAAAATAATCTTTCTTTTAAAAGGGCATTCACTATTTTTGGATTAGCCCGGCCTTTTGTCTTTTTCATCACCTCTCCCACTAAAAACATTACCGCCTTTTCATTGCCGTTCAAAAAATCATCAACCGTTTTCTGATTATGCATTATCGTTTCATCAATTATCTTTGCTAACTCAACTTCATCACTAATCTGCTTAAGTCCCTTTTCTTTAATAATCCCCTCGGCTGATTTTCCGGTATCAATAATTAACGGCAAAATTTCTTTTGCCGTCTTTTGGCTTATTGCTTCTTTTTCAATCAGTCTAATCATTCCGGTCAAGTTTTTCACAGATAACCCCAGCTTACTAATTGAGCTCCTACGGAGATTAATCTGTCCCATAACATCACCAATCAGCCAATTGGCAATAGTTTTCGGTAAATTTAAAATCCCCAGACATTCTTCAAAATAATCAGCCAGGTCTTTATCGGCCGTCAAAATACCAGCATCATAAGCGCCGAGCGCAAAATCATTAATAAAACGTTTCTTTCTTTCTCGTGGCAACTCCGGCACGGTTTTTTTTATACTTTCAATAAAATCTTTGTCAAAGGTATAGGGCATTAGATCTGGCTCGGGAAAATAACGATAGTCATGCGCTTCTTCTTTCGAACGCATACTATAGGTTTTTTGTCTTTCTTCATCCCAGAGCCGTGTTTCCTGAATTACCTGTTTGTCCTTTGTTAATACCTCGCTCTGTCTTTGCACCTCAAACTGCAGGGCATCGCGGACACCCTTAAAAGAATTCATATTTTTTAATTCTACCTTTGTCCCTAAACTTTTACTTCCTGCTTCCCGAATAGAAATATTCGCATCACATCTTAAGCTGCCTTTTTCCATATCACAATCAGATACTTCTAAGTATTTAATAATTGCCTTAAGCTCATCCAGATACAAATATGCCTCTTCGGGAGAACTAATATCCGGTTCCGTAACAATCTCAAGCAGCGGTATCCCCGTACGATTAAGGTCTACATAACTTTCCCTCTCAGCATGTAAAAGTTTACCCGCATCTTCTTCCAGGTGTACTCTTTTTATCCGAATTGGTTTAATTATTCCCGCTAGATCAATTTCCACAATACCTTTTTCTGCTAATGGCTGGTCATATTGTGAAATCTGAAAATTCTTTGGCAGGTCAGGATAAAAATAATGCTTACGGTCAAATTTCGTAAAAGCGGCAACATTGCATTTTAAAGCCAGGGCTGTTTTTACGGCAAACTCCATAGCTTTCATGTTCAATACCGGCAATACCCCTGGCAGTCCCAAACAAATAGGGCAAGTCTGGGTATTGGGCGCCTGGCCAAATTCCGTACTGCAGCTGCAGAAAATCTTTGAATTTGTGTTTAAGTGCACGTGCACCTCTAAGCCAATAACTGTTTCATATTTCATTTTTTTCCATTCGTGTTAATTTATGTTATTCGTGGTGTAAATATTTTTTAGCCTCGTCTTTTTTATCCGTGTTAATCCGTGGCTTCATCTTTTTATATTGCCGGCTTCCTCTTATGCCAGGAGGTATTTTGTTCATAAGTGTACGCGGCTTTTAACAAGGTTTCCTCATCAAATGGCCGGGCAATAATCTGCAGACCTACCGGCAGATTATTACTGGTAAAACCCGCCGGGATAGAGATTGCCGGCATACCCGCTAAATTTGCCGAAATTGTATAAATATCCGAAAGATACATTTTTAAAGGATCATTAGTTTTTTCCCCTAATTTAAATGCTGCTGTCGGGCTGGTCGGCGTAATGATACAATTATATGTTTTAAATACCTGATTAAAATCATCCCGCATAAGCGTTCTTACCTTTTGCGCCTTTAGATAATAGGCATCGTAATAGCCGCTGGATAAAGAATATGTACCCAAAAGAATACGTCTTTTTGCCTCCGGCCCTAATGCCTCTTTTCGCGTTTTCATATACATTTCACTCAATGTCTTAAATTTTGTCCGGTAGCCGTATTGCACACCATCAAACCGCGCTAAATTCGAACTCGCTTCACTGGAAGCAATGATATAATAAACCGCAACCGCATATTCTGTATGCGGCAAACTAATTTCCTCACAGGAAGCACCGAGTTTTTTAAACATCGCCAGTGCATTTCTTACGTTTTTTTCAACTTCCGGGTCTATTCCCTGAATAAAAAATTCACGCGGTACGCCAATCTTCATTCCGTAAACGTCAGGGATCAATGCCTGGCAATAATCCGGTACCGGAACACCGGCGGTAGTAGCATCAAGTGGATCTCTCCCGGCAATTACCTTAAGCAGGATTGCCGCATCACGTACATCTTTTGTAACCGGGCCAATCTGGTCTAGGCTGGAAGCAAAAGCAATAAGCCCATACCGCGAAACCCGGCCATATGTTGGTTTTAACCCGACTACCCCGCACAATGCCGCCGGCTGTCTTATCGAACCTCCGGTATCCGAACCTAAGGCACAAATTGCCTCATCAACCGCAACACAGGCAGCCGAACCACCGCTAGAGCCCCCCGGCGCCCTTTTGACATCCCAGGGATTGTGTGTTGGACCATAACACGACGTTTCACATGACGAGCCAAAGGCAAATTCATCCATATTGGTTTTTTCAAAAATTATTGCCCCGGCATCTTTTAAACGTCTGATTACCGTCGCATCATAAGGCGGATAAAATCCCTGTAAAATTTTCGAAGCGCAAGTAGTTAATTGTCCATTTACGCAAATATTATCTTTTATCGATACGGGAACGCCAAACAGTGGACCATGTTTCAGATTGTCAAGCTGTGCGTTAACAAATGTCCGATCAATATGTACATACGCACAAATTTCTTTATCAATTTTGTTAACCTTTTGATATAAGTCCTCAACAATCTCCCCGGGCGTTGTTTTTCCATCTTTAATTAAACTTTGTAATTCATGTATTGTCAGGCCTAATCTGTCCATATTTTTAAATTTCACCCTGTACGTTTTTTATTACGGTTATTTTTGCGCAGCAAAAATAACCTTCGGGACGATAAAAAACTTATGGTCATGCTCAGGAGCATTTTTTAAAACTTCTTCTACCGGTAAAGATTCCGCTGATTCATCTTTTCGATAAACATTATTGAGCTCTAATACATAACTGGTCGGAAAAATCTGTCCGGTGTTTAACTGATTTAACTTTTCAATATAATCTAAAACAGAATAGAGCTGCTTGGTAAAAATCAACTCCTCTTCTTTTGAAAGTTCAATTCGCGCAAGGTTTGCCACCTCGCCGATTATTTCCCGTTTAATATTCATAACCCTGCTCCTAGTTTTTGGGGAAATTCAAAATGAACGTTGTCCCTTCCCCCAGCCGGCTGGTAACATCGACATATCCCCCATTACTTTCAACAATCTCTTTGATAATTACCAGCCCCAGTCCCGTTCCCTTTGATTTTGTCGTAAAAAAAGGGTTAAAAAGCTTATCCAGTGATTCCGGGGAAATACCATGGCCGGTATCACTAATATCCACCTTTACATTATTACCCTCTTTTTTACTATTAATAATCAATTGCCCGCCATCATGCATTGCTTGTACAGCATTTATAATTAAATTCATAAACGCTTGTTTTATCTGGTTAACATCAACCAGGATCTCCGGAAGATTTAACGTTAGATGTTTATCAACCTTTATTTTGTTCAGGAGATTTTGCCTTTGGGCAGACACTAACACGTCTTCGATAATCTTATTTATATCTGTCAAGACAAAAATCGGGACCTTCGGACGGGCAAAAGTCAATACATTAGTAATAATATTTTCCGCATATTTCATTTCCAATTCTAAATCTGAAATTGCTTTCTTAAATTCCCGTCTTTTATTACCTAATTTTCTTTCCAAAAAGTATGCTGCGGTTTTTATCCCGGCCAGTGGATTTCGCAGTTCATGACTGATAACCGCGGCCATCTGTCCAATCGTGGCAATGCGTTCTGTCTGCACGAGTTTAACCTGCATCTCCTTGAGTTTTTTTGTTTTACTGCTAATCTTTTCAAGAATATCGTTATGCCCTTTAAAAATCAACCCTGCGGCAAATATTAAAGTCAATAATGAACATAATAAAAACCATAATTGCGCAGATTGTATATTTATCCTCAGAAAAGGGTAGCTATAATTATGAATACCAATGATGATAAAGGAATAAAATATTATCTCCGTGGCAACATCTTTCTTTTCCCGCATCTTTTTAAAATAAAGCCCGCCGCAGATGATAAAACCTGAACCGTTGATTAATGAACTGAGCAGCGCAGCGAGAAAAAAATTTCCTTTGATATACAGCCCCGCATACCCCCCCAAGAGAACAAAAATACCGAAAACGAACACTATTGCCCGCTTAAAATTCAAGGGGAGTTTATTTATTTCTGCCATGGTGAATAAAAATGGTAAAAATATTACGGACGATAATACCAACGCCATAAAGTAAATAAAAAGATTGCCTGAAACCACGCCGATTAATTCGCATAATACGTATCCGCTAAATAATAACCAGCCAAACATCCAAAGTAATTGTACCTTTGTCTTCAATTCAAAATAGCGAAACATTAAAATCAAGGTCACACACGTCTTAAGTCCTAAGTCAATAACAATTATTGGTTCAAGCCACATATCTGCCTTTTTCCCGGATAATCGGAATACGGATTGCAACAGTTGTCCCTTTTCCAACTCCAGATTCTAACCGCAGATCCCCGCCATGAAGCTCAACTATACTTTTTACAATACATAAGCCTAATCCGGTTCCTCTGGCCTTTGTTGTAAAAAACGGGGTATAGAGCCTATGTTTATCCGCTTCACTAATCCCACCGCCATTATCGGTTATCTCCACGAAAATATTCAAATCTTCGCATTTGGTGGTAATAATTATTTTCCCCTCTCTGTTAATTGCCTGGCAGGCATTTAACAATAAATTAATTGCCACCTGGCGGATTTGCGCGGTATCGATAAGTGAATCCGGCAGATCGGCAAACCTTTTTTCTGCAATAGTGTTCCCTAATATGTTCTGTTCTTTAAAGCTGGAAAGCACATTTTCAAAAATTTTATTAATATTACCAATAAGAAATATCGGTACCGGCGGTCTGGCAAAATTTAAAATATTAGTAATAATATTATTAGAATAAAGCATTTCCATCTCAATATCATCAATCGCTTTTAATGCCTCCGGTATCGTCTTATTTGCCGTTAATTTTCTTTTTATATAATAGGCAGCCGTTTTCATTCCCATCAGCGGGCTTCTCAGTTCGTGGCTTACCATTACCGCCATTTGTCCGATAATCGCCACCCGTTCATTTTGTATCAGGCGTAACTGTGCCTTTTCTAATTCTTTCGTTTTTTCATTAAGACGCAGCCGCAGCGCCTCCCCACTTTTCAAAACTAACCCGATACCAAACGGCAAATTAAATAACAACACGCCAAAAATTTTTCTTGGCAAAAATGATATGATTGAAACATACGGGTAAAAAAACACAAACACCCCCCAGCAAAGAAATCCCAGAAAGATCAATAATTCCGCAAGTTTAAGCTTTGGTCCGCACTGTTTATAATAACCCACCGCCGTATAAATCAACCCGGCACCTAAAAATAATGCCGAATAAAATTCCGTCCAAAACCAATCATACATCTGAAAAACTAAGATATAATCTCCAAAGACCGCCGCCCCCAGTAAAATCCTTACAAAATGCTGTCTGAGCCTTGGGGTAATATGTCCCGAACTGCTCATAAAAAAGGCAATACCCGCTAAGGCCAGCAATAGATAATGGATATAGATTAAAAACAGGGAGGTATAATACAATAAAAAAATTTCAATAATGTTATACAGACTTAAACATAACCAAGAAATCCCCCACCATTTCACTTGCGGGGTTTTCTCTTCGGAATATTTAACTAACAAAAGTGTAGCCGTTGCCAGGCGTACACCCAAAGTAAAGCTTAAGATTACTAAAATAGTCAGCATGTTTCGACCATCTGCCAGGGGCAATGAAAGCGATACAGGTAAAACTTCAAATGACCCGCCACTTCTGCCATAATACTTTGGCGGATCTTCGATTTTTTGGCGGAGAATTTAATCCCTGCCGATGGAAGGCAAGCGCCAGTATGTTAGGCGGACATTAAGCTTATTCCTCTTCTCGCACTTTAAACAGTATATCATCTTAATCGTGCAAAGTCAAAATCCACTACCGTGTCGCTAAGACGCGCAAAATCTTCTAACGTAAGCTGTTCCGCACGCAGATGATTTTCTATACAAGATAATTCCAGCATTTTTTTCAAACCATCTTTATCCACGTTGGGAATACATCTGCCTAAGGTATTAATTAACATCTTACGGCGTTGGGAGAACCCGGCCTTAATTATCGCAAAAAAGAGCTGTTCATCTTTTGGAAAAACCCTGGGTTTTTCTCTAACCGTAAACCTTATTATTTTTGAATCAACCTTTGGTGCGGGAAAAAATTCATTGGCGGCAATTTTATCAATAATCTCTAGATCTAAAAAATATTGCGCCAGACAGCTAATGCGCGAATAATTACGCGAGCCGGCACCCGCCACAAGCCGCTGTGCAACGTCTTCCTGTAAGGTTAAAACCCCGCTTTTAATATGTCTGCATTGGTTAATTATCGCAATAATTATCGGCGCAGTTATGTAATAAGGGATATTACCAACAATCTTTACTTTTTTTACTCTTTGGCCATTAAGAAGTTTTTCCAGTGAAACATCTAAAAAGTCATCGGTGATAATTTTTAAAGTGTAAAAACTTCCATACTCATTCTTTAACGCCAGAGACAATCTTTCATCCTTCTCCACCGCAACTACCCTCGCCGCCTGCGGCAATAAAAACATCGTCAAACTTCCCAACCCTGCCCCTATTTCCACAACAATCTCATCGCGATCAATTCCCGCGGCGTCAATAATAACATTAGCGGCAATATCACTGATTAAAAAATTCTGTCCTAATCTTTTTTTTGGCCGCAGGCCATACTTTTTAATAAGACCAAAGATTTTGTCTTTTAACAATGAATCTCCACTTCCGCAAGCAACCGGGCATCTTCGTAACCTGGGGGACAGGTTAGTGTCTGCTATCGTGACCGGTTATCTTCTTTTTTTAGCCGTGTTAATCCGTGGCTTTATTTTTGTTATCAGTCTAACTATCTCTGCGTAAACGAATATTAAACTTTTTTCTCCTTACAATACGCACGGCTAATTTAATTGCTTCGGACATCGACCTGGCTGAGGCGATATATTTTCCGGCAATGTCAAAAGCCGTTCCATGGTCAGGGCTGGTACGCACAAAAGGCAGCCCCAAACTTACATTCACCCCTCGGGAAAAAGCAATCATCTTTAAGGGCACAAGTCCCTGGTCATGATACATACTTACCACCGCATCAAATTCTTTTCGATACGCTTTATAAAATAAACTGTCGCTTGGATATGGACCGGCAGCATCAATTTTCATTTTTTTTGCCTCGATTACGGCCGGAGAAATTATTTTTATTTCCTCCCACCCCAATACTCCGCCTTCGCCAGCATGTGGATTTAAACCGCACACTCCGATACGCGGTTTATTTACCGCAAAATATTTACGCAGATATTTATCGGTAATAATTAACGTTTCTAAAATCGCATTTTTATTTATGCTTTTGGAAACACGGCTTAATGGAAGATGTGTTGTTACCAATACAACTTTCAGATTACTGCCAACCAGCATCATCTTAACCGGCAGAGCCAGTTTCTCTGCCAGTATCTCCGTATGTCCGGCATATTTGAACCCGGCAATATTTATTGCTTCTTTTGATATTGGGGCGGTTACAATTGCGTCAATCACCCCAGCGCGGGCAAGCTCAACAGCCTGCAAGACATAATCCAACGATGCCTGGCCACAATATTTATCAATAAAACCCACCCGAACACGTGCCGGGGCAATATTGGCCAGATCAAGGACTTTTATTTTATCACTTGAAGTTTTTTGTTCATTTACTCTGCTTACTGCTTCAAATTTAAGTTTTCCTCCCATGCGTTTATTCGCATTATGAATTATCCGTAAATCACCAATCATCAAAATATCTGTTTTTTTTGTTATTTTATTCGATAAAAGTGACTTAACGACAATTTCCGGACCAATACCGGCCGGGTCGCCAATGGTGATCGCAATCCGTGGATTATCTAATCTGGATATAGGCATCTTCTTTTAATTTCTCTACCCATTGCTTATAATGTTTAGCGGCTTTTTCCCGATAAAGCTTCTGGCTGATCTGCGGCTGTATTTCTTGAAAACTCCGGTATTGTTTTTCTTTTTTATCCTCAATCTTAAATATATAAAAACCTAATTTTGTCTTCACGGCTT
Organism: Candidatus Omnitrophota bacterium; assembly: GCA_043821285.1. Classification (GTDB taxonomy): domain Bacteria; phylum Omnitrophota; class Gorgyraeia; order B26-G9; family JBDRCZ01; genus JBDRCZ01. The sequence goes on from JBDRCZ010000119.1 coordinate 29,806, forward strand.
GAGAGATCTCGCCGATATTCAGGGAAAACAATACCTCATCAATTTCTTTCATCATTGTTCCGCGTTGTATATAGCCCATATCTCCGCCTAAAGTAACCGTAGTGTCATCGGAGTATTTTTCAACCAGAGCGACAAAATCTTCCCCTTTTTTCAGCTGTGCCAATATATCCGCCGTACGCTCTTTTGCCGCTTCTTCCGTGCGGTTTTCTAAGTTTATAAGAATCGTCCGGACATTAACCTGTTCCGGGACAACAAAATCTTCTTTATGCTCATCATAGTACTGGTTTATTTCAAAGGGCGGAACAGCAACTTTCCTGCCGATTTCTTTATCAATTAACCTTTGGACCATGAGCTGTTCCCGGTATTTTCCCTTCAATTTATTAACCGTTAAATTTTGCGAAGCAATTGCATCTTCAAAAACATCTTCGGATGGAAATCTCTCCTTCACCTCCGTCAACCGCTGCTCCACTTCTGCCTCATCGACTTTAATCTCCAGGCGCTTCGCCTCTTGCAATATTAATTTTTCTTCAATCAGCTGATCCAGCATATTCCGGTAAGCCTTTTCCAGCTTTGCGGTAAATTCATCACCAGTATAAATATCTTTGTACTGCTCATAAATAGGCACAATTAAATCATCCAACTCGATCTGAGTAATAACATCATCATTAACCACCGCGACAACCCGGTCAATCACCCCGGCAGATAGTTGTTTGCCTAATGATATAATTATCGTTATAATAATTATTATAATCGGAAGGTATTTATTGATTCTCATTTAGCGGTAATCCTCTCTTTCTTTATTAGCTGCTCCGGTAATCAGCATTATAATATACCACAACCCGCATACTGATAACAAGATATTTCTCGCATATATACTTTTTATAAGTTATAAAAAAATAGAAGTCTATAGTCTATGGTCTATTCCTTTTCTTTGCTGTTTAACTGCATTTTCTAACATTTGGCAATATAAATCAAATCCCACGGCCTGGATATAGCCATGCTGCTGTTCTCCTAAAATATTCCCGGCGCCGCGTATTTCCAAATCCTCCATCGCAATTCTAAACCCGGAGCCTAATGCGGTAAATTTTTCAATGGAACATAATCTTCTTTTTGCATCAGGGGTTAGTAAGCGATTACGCGGAATAATGAAATAGGCATAGGCATTACGATTAAACCTGCCTACTCTGCCGCGCAGCTGATATAAATCCGCCAGTCCATAAGTATCGGCCTGATCGACAAAAATAGTATTAACATTAGGAATATCAAGTCCTGACTCAATTATTGTTGTTGCTACCAGAAGATTAATCTTGCCATTAATAAACTCCCGCATTATTTTTTCCAGCGTCTTTTCCGGCATCTGTCCATGGGCAGCCGCGATCTCTGCTTCCGGGATAATATTTTTTAATCTCCCGGCAACCCGGTCAATATCATAAATCCGGTTATGGACAAAATAAACCTGTCCTCTTCTACCCAGCTCCCGATGAACAGCATCTGCAATTAATTCTGAATCATCGGGCACAACAAAGGTTTCAATCGGCGTACGATTTTTCGGCGGGGTATTGATTATCGACATATCCCGCACCCCGGCCAGTGAAAGATAAAGCGTCCGGGGAATTGGCGTTGCCGTAAGCGTCAAAACATCTACTAATTCACGCAGATGTTTTAGTTTCTCCTTTGCCCGAACGCCAAAACGCTGTTCTTCATCGATAATTACCAAACCCAGGTTCTTGAATTTTATGTCTTCGGAAAGCAAACGGTGCGTGCCAATAACAATATCCGCCCGGCCTTCCCTGATATCACGGATAATATCTTTTTGTTCTGACCATGTTTTAAACCGGGAAAGCATTACTAAATTCAGGGGATATTCTTTAATTCTCTCGATAAAATTAGTATAATGTTGTTCGGCAAGGATCGTGGTCGGAACAAGCATCACCGCCTGTTTATTATTCATTACCGCCTTAAATGCCGCACGAAAAGCAATCTCGGTTTTCCCGTATCCAACATCGCCGCACAACAGCCTATCCATCGGACGAGAATTTTCCATATCCGCTTTGACCTCGGCAGCGGCACTTTTTTGATCCGGTGTTTCTTCGTAGGGAAAATTTCTTTCAAACTCTTTCTGCCAGTCACTATCTTTGGAAAAACCAAAACCTGATTGTGTAAGACGCTTTACCTGTACCTTTAGTAAATCATGCGCAAAACAATTTACCCGCAAGGCAATTCTTTCCTTTGTCTTTTGCCACACCTTTGTGCCCAATTTATGCAGTTTAGGTGCTCGCCCAATAAACGCAATATATTTCTGCAAAAGATACGTCTGACTAAGCGGCACATAGAGTTTATCCCCTCCGGCATATTCCAAGACAAAATGTTTCCGGTAACCTTTTTTCACCTTTATCTTTTCCATACCGCAAAACCTGGCAATTCCGTGTTCTAAATGCACCAGATAATCACCAATATTTAAATCCGTAGATTTATCCAGTAAAATCTTTTGTGATTTTAAAACAAATTTTTTGATAAACAGCTTACGCGGCAGGATAATCACGATATTTTGCGCAAATATGGTTTTACCGGTAATAAAATTAAAACTACGGATAGTCTCTATAGTTTTATCCCCCAGTTCTATTCGCACCGGGTGGTCATAATTTACCGGATAAACATCCAACATTCCCCCGTGCAGGGCAAATTCGGCTTTTTGGGAAATTTGCGCCGTACGGGAGTATCCAATCTTAACTAAATAAGCAATGACCTGTTCTATCTCTATGGTTTGGTTAAGATAAAGTTTTAATAGGTCAAACATAAATTTCCCACAGACAAGCCTGTGGGAAATTTATCTGCGGAAAAAAGCTCTGCATTTTTCCGGCCGTCCGCCTTGGTGGACGCAAGCAAAATCAACAAAGCTGATTTCGCACACAAAGCTCGTCTTTATTTTTCATTTATTGAAAAAACTCTGGTGAGATTTTACCAAACTTCTCTATTTTGATTTATAAGAAAATAATCTTTCTAAAATTTTTAAGGCGCAATTCCACATCCGCCAAGGATAGTTGTGCAGTCCGGCTCATGCCAAAACCCATAACATTAAACGAGGCACAGATCGTGCCATAAGCCACCGCTTGTCTTAAAGCATTTTCCTGAACCCTTTTTACTCTGGACAAAAAACCCATAAACCCGCCGGCAAAAGTATCCCCGGCGCCGGTAGGGTCAATTACTTTTTCAATTGGGTATCCCGGCAGACAAAACACAAACCGGTCCGAATAAAATATTACCCCATGCTCCCCTTTTTTTATCACGATCAATTTCGGACCAAATTTACGCAGTCTCTTTGCGGCAGATAAAAGATTCTTCTCTTCAGATAAATCCCTTGCCTCCTGATCATTCGCCACATAAACATCGACCTTTTTTAGTAATTTTAGCAGATCCCGGCGCTGATGAGCAATCCATAAATTCATACTGTCTAAGCCGATAAATTCCGGTTTCTGCATTTGAGACAGTATCTCGAACTGCACATCCGGGCCAAGATTTGCCAAAAAAACATTTTTTATCCGGCGCTGCTCTTTTGAAACAGCCGGCCGATACATACCTAAAACACCAAGTTCGGTATTTAAGGTTAACGCCGTATTTAAATCGCCCTGATACTCCCCCCGCCAACGAAATGTCTTTCCTTTTCTTTTCGTCAAAGACTTAAGGTTTATATCTTTTTTTCTTAAAAAATCCATATATTTTTCCGGGAAATCCTCACCAACATCTGCGACAATATTAACTTTAGTAAAAAGCCGGGCACTCATAGAAAAATGTGCGGCCGAACCCCCGAGTAGTTCTTCTCTCACCCCCGCGGGCGTCTTTACGGAATCTATCGCTACGGTACCCAAGACTAAAATGCTCATAATTCGTATTGAGTATTGTGTATTGAGTATTGAGCCTGTCACATACAACAAAAGTGACTTTGCGAAATATTACGTTTTGCTTTTTATTCTATGGTTTTTGTTTTTACGCAATACTCAATACACGATACACAATACGTTTTTAGTTATGTGTTAAAATAAACCAACCACCTGTCCCTGCTCATCAATATCCACATGCGTGCCGCAGGGTACGGTGGGGAGTCCGGGCATAGTACGCATTTGCCCGCACAAAGGATAAATAAATCCCGCGCCCACGGATGCGCGCATATCCGTTATCGGAAAAACAAAATCTTTAGGTCTGCCTTTAAGCAGCGGGTCGTGTGAAATGGAAAGGTGTGTTTTGGCCATACAAACAGGCAAATTCCCCCAGCCAAGTTCCGTAAACAAATTCATCTTTCTTTCCGCACGCGGTGTATAGTGCACACTTTTTGCACCGTAAATTTTTGTGGCAATGGTTTTAATTTTGTCTTCGATGGACATCTCCAGCGGATACAAAAACTGAAAATTATTATTTTGTTCACAGGCACGCACTACGGTTTCCGCAAGCTCCCTTCCCCCGTCTCCGCCTTTAGCATGCACTTCACTAATCACCGCAGCAAATGCGCCGAATTTTTCCGCCTTATCCAGAACAAAAGCAATTTCTTTATCCGTATCCGTGGAAAACTTATTCACCGCCACCACCACGGGTATGCCAAAAAGCTGCATGTTTTCAATATGTTTTTCTAAATTACAAATACCTTCCTCGATTGCCGGGATATTTTCCTCAACTAATGCCTTATCCAATGGTTTACCGGCTACCACATTAAACCTTCCGCTATGCATTTTTAGTGCCCGGACAGTTGCCACGACCACCACACAATCAGGCACCAGTCCACTGTACCGGCATTTTATGTTCATAAATTTTTCCGCACCGCAATCTGCGCCAAAACCGCTTTCCGTAACTACATAATCAGATAATTTCATGGCAATTCGATCCGCAATAATCGAACTGTTTCCGTGAGCAATATTAGCAAATGGTCCGGCATGGACAAAACAAGGCGTATGTTCGGTAGTTTGTAAAAGGTTTGGTTTTACAGCATCTTTTAATAACACCGCCATTGCCCCGGCAACTTGAAGATCTTCCGCAGTAATTGATTTACCGGCTTTACTTGTGGCAACAACAATATTACCCAATCTCTTGCGCAGATCAAACAAATCCGAAGTTAATGCCAAGATCGCCATAACCTCTGAGGCAACGGTAATATCAAAACCGCTTTCCCGGGGATAGCCATCCTGTTTTCCTCCCAAGCCAATAACAATATTACGTAAAGCACGATCGCTAACATCAACCACACGTCTTAAGAGAATATTATAAATATCAATATCAAACTTATTTCCTTTAAGTAAAGAATTATCAAGGAATGCCGCACAGAGATTATGCGCTAATCCCACCGCATGCACATCCCCGGTCAAATGCAGGTTAAAATCCTCCATCGGCAATACCTGAGCATACCCACCCCCGGCTGCACCGCCTTTTATGCCAAACACCGGTCCTAACGAGGGCTGGCGGATACAAACAATAGATTTTTTACCGATTCGATTAAGCCCTAAGGAAAGCCCAATCGTATTTACCGTCTTCCCCTCACCCAAAGGGGTCGGAGTAATTGCCGTGACATCAATATACTTTGCATCTGGCCTCTTATCGACATTTTTCAATATATCCAACGAAACCTTAGCCTTATACTTGCCGTAGAGCTCCAGATATTCTTCAGCAATGCCAATATCCTGAGCAATTGCCTGTATCGGCTTCATTTTAATACTCTGCGCAATTTTCAAATCAGATTGCATCTGCACCCTCCTTAAAAAAACCCGCGATTGTTTTTGGCGGTAAATTAATCCCCTTATTTCATCAAAGATAGAATCCAGATAAAGTTACTCTATTATATTATATACAAAATACTACTGTCAAGGCTTATACCCAGATAGGGTAACGTCAAGCAAAAAGTGTGTAATTACACCTTCTCCAGCAACCCATTAAACTGTTTAAGCCTCATCTTTTTTTATCGGTGTGCAATCAATGTTAATCCGTGGCTTTATCTTTTTCATCAGGCAATGCATTTAAGAGCATACGAAAATTCAAGTCTCGATAAAATCTACGCTTTTGCTAAAAACTTTTACCCCGTTGTCGTCTGAAAAGGCTATTAAAAATAGTGTTTTCATGCATTATTCAGAATCATTTATATTCTTTATAAATTTTTTCTGCGGTCGATTTGGAAGGGGCCGGTATCGGTTTTGCGGCGGCCGCGGACGTGGTTGGTATAAAAATTTTCTTTATCTTTTATCCATTGTTCAATCGAATCTTTATAAAATCGCCAATCAGAGCCTATTTTAAAAGCCGGAATTTTTCCGGATTTCGCATATCGATACACGGTCATCGGATGTACGTCCAGATATCTGGCAACATCCTCAACATTCCATACTTTTTTTGTTTTTACACGCACCATAACTAAAAATCTCCTATAAGATTTTTAGTATATAGATATTTACCGCTGTTTGTCAAGATAAAACTATTAAAAAAGCTATAAAGAAAACTGTAATTAATAGTTTTAATCATAAAAAAATTCCTTCGGAATCTTTTTATCCATTTAAAAACCTTTCGTGTTAAAACCTTCCCTTAACAATGAATTAAATATACCAATCTATACCCCAAATCCCAGGTTATCCATAGATTGAAAATTTTATTGTTTCCTATACGTCAAAAAAATAACAGCATACCCAGATATAGTTTACCTGGTTGATATATTAACAATAAACAGTTTCCACAGAAAAAATAAGGTGCTTGATTTTTGCACCTACCAATGCGGATGACCGGAAAATATTTGCATTTTCCGTATATGAAGATACCCTACAGCTTGCTGCTGGATATCTTCATGGGATTAAAATCAATAAGGGTTAGCAGCCGCCAGGCAGTGCTGGCCGCACATTCCACCCATCTACCCTCAGAACCACGCGGTATCTCCCATTCTTCTTTAAAACTTAAAAACCGCTCTTTATCCTTAGGGTTAGCTGAGGTATACGGTAAGGTAAAAGCAGGAAGTTTTACTAATACAGAAAGTTTGTCTAATTCAATTATATATTTAATCGCTTTGCTTCTATATTCACCAGCCTTATGATCAAGCCCCAAATCTTCATAATACCTTGACATTATTTTATATGCCACGATCATTTGCGCTGTGCCTTCAATCCAGATTAAGCGCTGGCGCGGGTTATTTAGCTCCTCTGGTACGGTAAAATCAAAACCATCCACTTTTATCTCGCTAACCCTATCGCTTATTAAAAGATGTTCTTCAGCAAACTCGATTAAACGTGATGGGTCAATACCCCAGCTTTTCAAAATCTTCGGGCCAATTGCCATAATGCTATCTGAAACAACATCAATTGCTTTCGTGGGATCAATTTCATCCTCTGCATATCCGCCGTTCAATCCACCAGTCTCTTTATTATAGGCAACCTCTCTAAACCATCTTTTTAAACAGCTCAGTTCTTTATTGATTTCTTTATCGGTAAAGTTTTTATTCTCAAAAAGTTTTTTTACCTTATTATCAGCCTGCATATATATGTTAAACAGCATATTCAGAACCGCATAATAGTCAATACAATTCTCTGTAGAATATATATTAGTCCAATCCGGCCCCCAGCCTGAGCCCATACACACGCCGCCTTTTTCTCCATCTGAGAATTTATAATGATTAAGCTCCGCGGCCCATTTTGCAAGATCAATGGTAAATCCTAAAAAGCGGTTATTTCCGGTATTCTGCAAATAATGCAGGCAGGCTATGGCAATCCACATATTCGGGCCAACATGAATTCGATCTCCATCTATACCCATCAAAAGAGTCCCCTCAGGCGCATAAGCATCACCGCGGTATGAGGTATAAAGGCCGATCTTCCAGTTCTTTTCCCGGTGAAATTCTTTTTCCATCTCTTCTAAGATACGCTTGGCTTTATCACGCTCGCCACAGATAAGATATGCCATTACACATACTGCCTGATCATAAACAAAACACTGATTATCCAGATATCCATTTTTCATCGGGGAAAACTGTTCATTATGGGCTAAATAGCAATATTTTGAACTACCGCGGAAACTCTCAACAAGCCCGGTTTTTGGAAAACGCTGTTTGTTAAGAAAAGAAATTGTATTTGCCCTAATGCTTTCATATTTCTCCTGCATGTATTTTGGTAAAAAATCCGTGTCTGCTTTTACAAAAATATCCTCTGCCAAAGCAACTGCCGCATTGCAACATAACATACAAACCGCCAAATATATCCCGTATTTTTTAACTTTCATTTTTACATACATGGTTAACCCCGGAATTTGCAAAAGCTTCCAGTGAATTAATTCCGGGGACACGAAATTTAATTATTTTTTCTCTTTAGAAATTAATTTAGCTTTCTAAAAAACGCCAGGCTGTCATATGTTTGCTGATTTGGCAGCTCATGGCTTCCAGGATACTCTTTATAATCACACTTAATACCCAGCCGTCTTGCCGTATCATAAAATTTTTCTGCTTTTGAAAGTCGCCGGGAATCCCCCCGGCATACGGTTACAAAAAAAATCACATCAATTTTTCTCTCTGGCATAGTATATCCACCCGCAGCATGTACCGCACAGGCCCGGCAACGCTCAGGCCACAATAGGGCAAAACGGCTTGAAAACTGTGCCCCGGCAGAGAATCCAAATAGATAAATTTTAGATAAAGTAATATAATTTTGTCTTTCGACTTTTTCGATTATTTTAAGCAACGCTTTTCCTGACCAGGCTGATGGATACTGATAACTAGAATTACTTTGAAAGTTTTCTTCATCAAATTTAAAAGAGGGGGCAATAATCACAAATTTTTCTTTATGCGCAAAGTTTTTAAAGACATTATTCACAAACTGCTTTCCATCTCCAGAGAGTCCCGGCACGCAAACAAGCACCGGGCAGGCATTTTGTCGCTTTTTTATAACTTCTTGCGGTATATAATAATAAAATGATAGTGTTCTGTTGGCATAATTATCGGTATTTACAAAGCTTGTCCCGGAAATTGCTTCTTCCGGCTCTGTCGCTTGTGTATTAAAGCAACAAGCAAATACACCTAAAACAACCAACCCGAAAATAAACAATAATTTCTCAAGCATTTCTCACCACACGATCTTGTTCTAATGCGGGTTTAGAAATAAGGTTTATCTTGATGATTTTTACAAAACCAGTATATATATTTTACCACATTGCCATTGGTATCAACAACAATTTTTCTAAGAAACAAATAATCAGCGATGAAAATTCAGCAATTTTCGGCACAGCAAAATTAAGGAAAATATTTTTATTTTTTTCAATAGCGCTTTATCCCCTTCGGACGGCAAGACGGTGAAACTGCACAGTCATATACACTCTGCTCCAATAAGGAAGCATAGGTAAGCTTAGTTTTGGCCTTTTTGTTTATTTTATCTATGGTGCGGTTTAAGTTGAAGCGTTTTTTGTCTTCTTCAAATAAAAAAACACGGTCTGCCGGTGAAAGCTTTCCGGCACTAACTCCTAAAAGACGTACTTTCTGGGTTAATTTTATTTTTTCAAGAATTTTACAAGCAACATGATAAATCGTACGCGTATCTTCCGTGGGCGTTTCCAAAATTTTCTGCCGGGTAAACATATTGAAATCTGTATACCGGACTGTAAGGGTAATGGTGCGTGCCTGTAAATCTGTTTGCCTCATCCTTCGACCAACAAGCTCGGATAAGTCAAGTAGGTGTTTTTTTAGCACTGATAAATCTGTTGTATCGTATGCCAAGGTTCGGCTATGGCCGATTGATTTTGCCTGAGCTTCCTGTCCCAAAGGTATAACTGCTGAATTATCAATACCTAAAGACATTAAATGTAATTGCTCACCGTATACCCCAAATATTTTCTTAAGATGGGATACACTGTATTTAGCCAGTTGGCCTAAGGTATAAATATTTAAAGCGTTTAGCTTTTCTCGTGTCTTTGGCCCAATACCCCATAGGGCATCTACTTCCAGGTCACGTAAAATATCCTTTGCCTCATCCTGCTTTATCCAGAACAGCCCATCCGGCTTATTTTTGTCACTTGCTAACTTGGCCAGTAGTTTATTAGAACCAATACCTACACTTGCGGTAAGTCCGGTTTTTCCCTTAATATTATGCTTCATTTTTGCTGCGGCATCAAAAACCGTGCCGAATAAATGCAGGCTGCCGGTCATATCAATAAAAAATTCATCAATAGAATAGACCTCAATATCCGGGCTGAATGTATAAAGAATATCAAAAATCTCGCCGCATATCCGGGTGTATTTTTTATTACATGCCTCAACAAAAACTATCTGCGGACACATTCTCCTTGCCTCAAAAGTGTTCATCCCCGTCCTGACACCAAATTCCCTGGCATTGTATGACGAGGTAACGACTACTGTTCTGGCATTTGCCCCAATAACCGCAATTGGCTTGTTACGTAACGATGGGGCATCCCTTTGCTCAACAGAAGCAAAAAAGGCATCCATGTCAATGTGGAAAATTAAGCGGGTTTTCATAACCTTATTTTAAGCAGGTAAAGCTATATGTGTGAGTGCTAATGTTAAAATATTCGCACATTTTTTAAGCAACCACAGATTTCAGAGATTATTATTTTTTAGCCGTGTTCTATCAGTGTTAATCCGTGGCTTATTTTTTTTATTAGGCTAACCACCTGTGTAATTGCTAATTTCTGCTAAGATGTTTTCTGCTGCTTTAAGCGGATTTTCGCTTTTTGTAACCGGCCGTCCGACAACAATAAAATCTGCACCCTTTTTTATCGCCTCTTCTGGGGCAGCGGTTCTTTTTTGATCATCATTTATACTTGCCTCTGGTCTTATCCCCGGGACAACAACAATAAAATCTTTTCCACATATACTTTTTATAACCTCAATCTCCCCGCACGAAGCAACTACTCCGTTCATGCTGGATGATTTTGCAAGTTTGGCTAAGGCAATAACCTCTTTTCTGACACTTTTTGCAATCCCCAAACTATTAAGTGCGGCCCGGTCAATGCTCGTTAATATGGTCACTCCTAATAAAACCGGTCTTTGCTTATTTAATTTTTGGGACTCTGCATTTACCGCCTTAACTGCTGCCTCGAGCATGTCCCTTCCACCTAGTGTGTGCACGTTCAGCATAAATACGCCCATTTTCACGGCTTCAGATACGGCATTTGCCACAGTATTTGGAATATCATGAAATTTAAGGTCAAGAAATACCTTTGCTCCAAAACCATGGACCATTTCAATTGCCTCTCTGCCGCAAGCGGTAAATAATTCTAACCCGATTTTAAAAATTTTTACCTTTAGATTAAGCACCTTAACCAAATCACACGCCTTATCCAAAGAGTGAACATCTAATGCCACAATCAGTTTATCGTCTATATTCATATCGGTTCTGTCAAAAATTTAGCCACAGATAATCGCAGATTTACACGGATGTTGCACGGATTTTTAATGTTCAAATCTTTCAATCTGTTTTTTTTACCACAGAGAACACGGAGTTCCACAGAGAAAACTAAAGCATAAATCGTTCTATTCCTTTAATTCATTGTTTTTCACTCTGTATTCAATCCGTGTTAATCCGTGGCCTCATCAAATATTGATACTTGCGATTAATTTATTTATATCGCTTATCCGGTTTTCCTTAAGATATTTTTCTATACCGGTAACTATCTCTTCCGCGGCATGCGGATTAATGAAATTAGCCGTGCCTAAAGCTATCGCACTTGCTCCGGCAATGATAAATTCCAATGCATCCTTTGTATCCATTATACCACCCATACCAATTATTGGTAAATTAACTGCCCTTTTTACATCTAAAACCATTTTTACGGCCATGGGACGAATTGCCGGGCCGCTCACCCCCCCAATAACATTACCTAAACGCGGTCTTCTGGTATTTATATCAATAGACATACCGTAAAATGTATTTATTAGAGAAAGCGCATCTGTTCCCCCATCTTTTGCGGCTTTGGCAATAGTTGTAATATCCGTGACATTCGGCGAAAGTTTGGTAATAATCGGCAGCTTTGTTGCCTGGCGCACAGCTTTCACTACGCTAAATGTTGCCTTTGCGTCCTGCGCAATAAGACCAACCGTCTTTTTCCCTTTGCCCCCGTGTATCACATTCGGACAGGAAATATTTATTTCTAATGCAGAAACTCCACAGCCCGTTAATGCCTTAGCCAAATAAGCATATTCCTTTATCGTATCCCCGGCAATACTGGTAATTATCGGTACCCCGATATTGAATAAAAAGGCCGGTTTATTTTTTAAAAAACTATCCACCCCTTCATTTTGCAGGCCAATAGAATTTAACATGCCCGCGGGTGTTTCAACTATACGCGGGGGCGGATTGCCCGCTCTTGGCCTTTGCGTAATTGTCTTTGTAACAATCGCCCCGAGTTTTTTTAAATCAACCAAACTCTCAAATTCCCGGGCATAACCAAAAGTACCCGAGGCTACCATAACCGGATTACCCAGTTTTAACTTACCAATCATTACCGATAATTTTACCATAGATTATAATTTTGGTTTTCAATTGCGGGCGCCATGGACAATACCTGTAATCCAAACATCTTTTCTAACAATTTTATACATTATACGATAGTACCCATAAATGACTTCTCTGCATAATTTGTTTTCAATTTCGGGTATCATATGACCAGATAAAGGGAAATTAATTAAATGTTCTGTCATTTTAATCTCCCTCCTAAATTTAATTATATCATATTAACCCCATAATCATTAATATATTGTGATTCTATGTAAATTATCTCTGTCTTGATTCACGAATGCAGTTAATAATTTCTTTGGTAGTAACTGTAGTTTTAATACTTTTTACATCAAGCGGTGATTTTTTTATAGTGTCGGGGATAAGCTGAAAAACACTTCCATCTTTTCTTTTAATAAGCACTATCCCTTTTTTACGTGCCAAACTGAGTAATTTTGCAAGATTTTGTCTGGCTTGAGAATATGTAAAAACAGTCATCTTATACCTCCAGTATTTTTATTTTGTATTCCCGGGCAATCCTTATCAAAACATCGTCTAAAGTTAGTAAGGGAGCTTTATAGGATAAGGCACATATAATCATGTATGCATCATAAGCATAAATATTTGAACCATGGGCCAACTCTAACGCATTTTTTAGCTCTATATCGATAAATTGGATCGGTATATTCTCATAAATATCTATCGCTGCTATAGCATCATTTAGTGAAATTCTCTTTTTTTTAAACATTGCAGAAAAGGCATTTCCTATTTCCCAATGCAATGAAGCAGGGGCAAGCAAATTGGCATTTTTTGTTAATCCAACCAGTTTTTCTTTTTCCGGTTCGGCTAAAATAACCGCAATTATTGAAGAAGTATCAATAACAATGTTTTTCATTTTTTGCTACCTCCATAGTACAATTGTACAATATTTATGGCAATTTGTAAAGAGAAAAATAATAAAAAATTTCCAGCACTACTTACAATATCACCGGAAATTTTTTATCCATTTAAAAACCTACGGGTTTCAAGCTTTCCCTCCAGAGGAGGACAAGCAAAGTCTTTCTGTCTACAATGAATCCTATGTGGTTCACTGGTCCCTCTGATTTGTGGTAACATCTAAAATGAGTGTTTTTTGAAAACTGCTAAGCGGCTGAAAAAATCCGCTCGATTGAGTTGTTATTAATTTCCATTTTTTAGTCAAGTTTTCTTCGTGACATTAAGTAATCGCCACTTACCGTACGGCTTGTATCCAATAACAAAATAAGTTTTAACTTTCCACCTTTTGTAATGGGATAAAAAGAACGAATGTCATATCTATTTACAATGATAAATTTTTTATAGTTCTTTGTTAGCTCAGCAAATTTTTTTCTTTCATTGTCCTCTGGGACAAAAAGCTTATCCAGTGATTTAGAAATAATTGTTTCATCCTCCTGGTTATAATCCCACGGTGTAATTTTATAAAACACTAAACTTTTCCCAATTTTTTCATTTACCTTCCTTTAATAATTTCAGATACTATCAATAATTACCTACACCTCTAATAAACAATCTCCAATTGCAAACAACCAGATTACTCTGATTAAATAGTATGTCTCCTTCCATCCGTCCCCAGCTTCAGTATAAGCGCATGACCATTCAGATTGTGCACTACTAATCTGTCATTGCAATTCATTTGTTCTTCTACATATTTAGTAATCCCGTCACAGGCCTTGAAACCATAATCGTCAAAAACAATGATTCCCCCGTAAACCATCTTATCCCAAATCCAGCCAACAATGTCTTTAGCGGATTGATAGACGTCCACATCTATATGGCAGAATCTAAATTGCAGGTCTTCTATCTCATGACCTGTCTGATCTGGAAAAATACCTTCTAATATCTTAACATTATCAAGATGCATTCGGTTAAAGATCAATTCTTTCACAACTTGACAACTCGTATCAGCATGCTCTCCACCTTTGCAGGCAGAATCTTTTTCGCTCGTTTTTGCTACACCTGTAAAGGTATCACATAGAAAAACCTTATCACTAATTCCATAATTTTTCGCTTGCTTTGCAATGAGTGCGCCTGTGCCGCCACGCCAAACACCGATTTCAATAATGCTTCCGCTTCTCAGTTTTGCGCTTTGCTCAATTAGTTTCCAAAGCTCAAAGCATCTATATTTGTCAACCAACGTGAATCCTTGTATCAAATCAAGCACCTCTTTAAACAAGCTATCCTTATTCCAAGGACTATAAGTTGCTCCTGGGTTCACAGCCTCGTATTCGATAACTATTGAAGAATCAGCGGCTTTCGGGATTCGCGTTATTTCAAACCCAAAATGATTGGCTACACGCTTAATGCATGCCCTTGCTGGATTCATTTAATTAATCCTTCTCAAGTTTTTCATGGAAATCTAACGTGAAAATAACCGATTAAAAACCGCCGGGTTACCAGCTCTTTTTATCTTTGAAGCGATAGCATCGTTAGCATATTTATGTAATATGCTCAATGCAAGGTAGTCATTCCTCTACAGCCTTCCTTTGAAGATGAATAAGGTCTCGTTCTGAGATTCTGATGTTGATCCTTTTATTTTTCTGGAGCGTAGATTTTGCGTATTCACGATACCGATTAATTTCTTTTGTAACATTTGGAACAGATCTAAACGTACCCTTGTCATAGGCTGCAAGTATTTCCTTTTCTTCTCTGTTTAGCTTCATAAATCTCACCTCTTTAGATATTTTTTCGTCGCCTTACGGATAGGGATTATTGTCTTTAAGAAAATTACATCCTCTCTTTACCGATAACGCGGCTGGGACATGATTCTCAGTCGATAATTATTCTTTAACAAATAACATCTCTGCGGTAAAATTATATTGAAAGTGAGTCCTTAAGAAATAATTTACCTCGGAAGAGAGGCGATAAAACTATAATATCAAAAAAGGGGCACGGATAACGAACTGATGAATGCGGTGTTTATGTGTTTTTATCTTCCGGATAAATAGTAATTCGTATCCCTATATCTAATTCTATTAATTTTCCTAAAATATCTTTAGGTATCTCATTGTTGAAAGCCCCTGGTTTTTGACCACATTCATAACCTATATCAAACTCTTTTAAATTGCATTGATCCCATTGTTTTCGTATTGTTTCGCCCATTTGTGATAATTCTTTCAAAAATATTTCAATTGTTTTTTTAGGCGTTTTGTATTGTGGATTACATATTGCATATGTTCCCCACCATTCACCTTTTACCTTCCCATAATGCAGCGATAATAGTTTTTTCCCCGTCAAAAAAGTATTTAATTTTTTGAAAGGTTTAGCCGATTTTATATTTAAATCTGTATTAAGGTATTCAATTTTTTTCATATAACATAAAACTAAGCCGCTTGCTTCCGACCGGGATAAAGTTAATTTAAGTGTTAGTTATGCTTTTAAATTATAAAGTTCAATTTTTGAAATGAGTTCTTGAAAACTGTCATTTTCCTGTTTAAAGGCCGTATCAATTACAATTCTATTTTTCGTCCATGGATGGTACTCTCTCGATTTAACCTTTGACCATGTGGGTAGAACTAAGTTTATTATTGTTGATGTCCGAGCATCAACTCTTTTCCGATGTTCAGATTTGTCAGAACAAATGATTTCTATATTTAGATAGTTAGCTTCTGAATTAATAGCCACTTGTTCCCACTCATCTCTTGTCAAATTAATTGGATTGCATGAATCGGCAATCACACTAATCCCTAAGAGCAGGTTATCAACAGCAACTCTAAGGGAATGCTCTATACCCTGGTTCTGCCATAAGTTGCCCCCTTGTGAGAAGTAATATTACTGTACAGAAAATTACAATTATTTTCTTTGCGTTCTCTACGATCAAAAACTTGGATAGGCAATAAAATTATAAATGGAATAATTCATAAAGCAAAAGATATATAAAATGGGATTGACCATACAGGATAGTCAATAATGGGTATTTTTAAAAATAGCTTTTCCACAATAGAGCACAATCATAGCGCAATAAAACCAATTATTGGTGCTAAATAAATTATTCTTAAATTTATCTTCTTTATTTTTTTATTTGCACCATAATGCCGACATCACCTCTTAGTACACGCGCCGTTTTCGGCGCGGGTAACGGATAGATAAATGTAGTAGTTATGTATTTATTCTATCTGGCAATCGTCTATTTATATAAAATGCTTCTTCTTTTTTTAAAAAAAATAATAATGTGCATAAACCTGTAGAACAATCTGTTTTCCAAATTCCATTTACCTTTGTCTGGAATGATGCATTAATAATTTTTCCATTTCTTTTCAACACGCTTACTCGCATTGCAGGGCTCAACAAATCTCTAACAAAACCAAGAGCTTTCTCTTTAATCCATTCAGCCTTTTTTATCTTATTTTTATCTAATTCCTGCATCCAGCCACCTGCTGCACTGCCTTCTGCGAAGTAATGGGCCGGTCAACTGAAACGAATTTATTAGGAATTTTTTATAATTCTTTTTCTTCTATACCGGCAATCTTCATTAAGTGTTTCAACAGGCCTATTTTAAGGGAAATATTTTTATGTATCGGGACAGATATTCTGGCAGGATTACCTACTTTCATATACACGTGATGGCTACCTTTTATCTTTTTTAATTCCCAGCTTTTCTTCTCTAACAATTTGGCGAATTCTTTTCCTGAAACACTTTTCATACTGCAACCTCTAAGATTTCATCTTTACTGGTAATTTGCACATCTTTCAAATCGACCGACAAACAAGCCTCCACAGCTTCATAAATATTAGTAAGAAGCTCCTCAAATGTCTCTCCTTGTGTGGCACAGCCTAGAATTGCCGGTATTTCTGCCCAATATCCGCCTTCTTCTGCGTGATGAATAACTACTTTAAGTTTCATGATTCGCACTCCTCCTTGTATAAATAATTTCTCTTCATATTAACTGGTAGTATCTGTCAATTACCTTTATATTTAATCATAAAATCTAAATTTTGTATATTTTTTTCCTCATCTAGCAAAAAGGCTTAGCTGCCGGAAGCCGTGAGATATAAAGTCCGGTATGAGTTACGGTCAACTGCAGTGATTCTTTATAAATTTTTATTCTCACACAGAGCCACAGGGAACACAGAGTTTTTTTAAATGACCCGCCAAAACACATTACGGGGAATTTAATCCGCCAGCTTATTAGGCGGATATTTTATCTTTTAACCACGAAAGTTGCGAAATACACGGAAAAATGTTTTTTAACAACTTTCATACTTTCATCAGCGTCCCTTTCTACTCTTATTTTTTAGCATAACACAAAAATCAGCGGTTTTGTCAGAGGCAAAATCCGCGGGATTGACTTATTAGATGTTTTTTGAATAATTCCATAAAGTTTCTGGAGCAATATCAATATTGCCAGGCCATACGACAGTACCATACGCAACTGTTGCTTTCATAAA
>JBDRCZ010000120.1:0-8183 GCA_043821285.1 Candidatus Omnitrophota bacterium
AAGCCGCTAAATGAAATACGCAGTCCGGTTTTTCAAAAAACACTCTTTTTACCTTCACTTCGTCCAAAATGCTGCCTTCTACCAAAAGCACATTCGGTAAAGCCGGAACATTCCATTTATGTGAAGATGAAAAATCATCCAGAATAAATACAATTTTCGCCCCGGCCTCACATAACCCCCGTACAAGATTACTACCAATAGCCCCCGCTCCACCGGTAACCAATATTTTTTTACCTTGATAATATTTTTTGTAGTCAGACATAATTAAGATCTCCTTTTTTTTAAAGTCGCTTGATAGATTTAGCGTCTATACAGCCAATTTCAATATATTTCATTTATTACATCTTTTTGTGCAATTTTTATAAATACTAATTATAGACATAATAAAAATAACAACTAAAATACCTGCGAAAAAACCTGCAGTTAGATATTTAAAATTTCTTATAATTTTCCTGTAAGCGCTACCTAAAAAAACTAAAATACATCCTCCAGAAATCTATACCGTAATACTCAATATTGTGCATCTCTTTCCCCTGTATCAATGAAATGGGACTAATCCGCACCCCTGCCTCTGTACAATCAAATTTTAAGATTGCATCATTTTCAGTATCTCCCAATCCTGTAGCTATATAATGCATATTACCTTCCTTGTGATAAAATATTGAATAAGACCAGTTCGCGCCGATATCGCCTGATAGGAGATATACCCCCTTCTCATGGCTAATTTTTTCTAGTTCAGGATAGCAATTTAACATAAATTCTGTTTGATCATTATAGACAAAGCCAGCATTCGCATGTTTCATTATTGGTATAAACTTTGGACTTATCGCTA
Organism: Candidatus Omnitrophota bacterium; assembly: GCA_043821285.1. Classification (GTDB taxonomy): domain Bacteria; phylum Omnitrophota; class Gorgyraeia; order B26-G9; family JBDRCZ01; genus JBDRCZ01. Next base: position 833 of record JBDRCZ010000120.1, read on the forward strand.
AAAATTCAGGCGTATGTTTGCATACGAAAATGTTTTTTATTTCGTCATCGGTTTTAGATAAATTAACAGCTTCCATAAATAAATCAAGAGGGATTCTCCCATAACCTAAAAATATAAACATACAATTGCCGTATTTAAAATAAAACGATGTTTCACCATAATTCTTTTTATATAGTTCAAGCGGACTATCATGATTACCGGTCGCATTAAATACAGGAATACTAAATTTTTTTAAAAAAAGATTTTCCAGCATATATGTTTCTTCATTATCCACAGTTGCCACTATATCGCCTAATGATATAATAAAGTCTGCATTCAGCTTGCTCAATCTATCGAGCTCATGTAGTAAAGTCACAGCCGGACCAGAATAACTTGGGTTCCAAACTGGTGAACGTAAATCATGAGAGCCATAAATATGTCCCATTACCAAAAATGAAAAATTTGTTTTATTTACGTTGTTATCCAAATAAATTCCATTCATTCCTCTGATTGCCAATGTCATATCTATCTTACTAAAATTAGCATACTGGCTTTCTGCTACACTTGTTTGCGGCATTATTAGAAAACAAAGTAAGATTAATAAGCAAATAAGATATTTTATATTCGCAAACTGATCGCAGGATCTTGAAAATTTAACCAGTAGCATTATTTATCTCCAATTAATAAAGTTTTATATTTTTGACGATTTATTAAATATCATACAGATTTTTAATGCTTTCTGTATATTTAGAAAATGCTGTTCTAGTAAGCCCGAACTCTAAAATAACATCTTGAAGCCAGCGTGGTATTGTCCGATTAGCTTTTAATTCCAGAATACCTGAGTAAAGCGGTAAAAGTCGTTTCTGAGCCCTTTGATGTTTAAACCTTAAAACATCACTAGCCTTTGATGCTTCAACATTATAATCTATTGTCAATCTAATATTATGTTCATATGCACTATTGTAGGCCAATCTATAGTAAGTTATAAATACTACCGGGATAATTTTCAATGTTAAAATGTCAAAATGTATTATTTCGGCGATTTTGTTTTCTGAATATTTTTCTAAAAATAATTCACAGAGGCAATTAAAATCTCTATGTTTAGTGGTCTGTTTTAATAAGTCATTATCCAGCTTAATGCGCAGTTTATTTGTGTTAAAAAATAACTTATTTTTTATCTCTAAAAAATAATGGCTTCGTTTCATATGGGTATATTTTCTAATCCGTATCTTTCTTCGTGATTGATATCCTTCTAAATGAGTTCGATAAAAATCTAAATTTTTACTGTCTAAATATAAGGATTGAACTTTGTAAGCGCCAATCATACCACTTTGATCCGAATATCTATCCAGCACCATAAAAGGCTTAATAAAAGCGATTAATTCTTCCAACCTGTCTAATGGAAAATGATATTTGACTTCAAATCTTTCTTGTTTCACTTAAACTAACCACCCAGATCAATTTTATGTTGATTAAATCTATGAAAAGTATCTTTTGAAAAATTATTTTCTAAAATTTTCTCGACCTGATCTTGGCTCTCTAATATTAAAAGGCATCTTTTATCGAGATTATGTTTTTCGATTGGAAAATCGTCGTAAAGATTGTAATTATTATTAAAAACGTAATTCTGCTCAAGGTCATACCGAGGTTTATCATATTTTCTTTTTTTTATATAAGATTTAATTGCATACTCATTATTCAAAAATACATTTTTTCGCATATCTGCCATTGAGCCATCTTTTATGGCAATTCCTAAGTTATTCTTAAAGAAAATATTTTTATTGAGCTTGACATCTGATTCTTCCCCTACAGATATTGCCTTATCCATCTGTTTTGAAAATATGTTTGAATATATTTCACTAATTGATGTCCCGCAATCAATACCGTCATTACCGTTTAAATAAAAATCTGAATTTTGAATTTTGCCATTTGCAAAATCTAAATCTATTGCATCGGCTCTATTATGGTGAAATTTACAATTTTTTACTGTTACTAATGAATACTTGAAATTAGCCGCATCATCTCCTATGTTATATCTAAACTCACAATTTTCAAGATAAAAAGGAATATTGTATGCAGATAATGCTCCTCTAAAATAAATGCCTTTTATATGCTCTTCACTTCCATACTCCATTATACAATGTTCCATCCCGGATTTTTGGGATAATGAATGAATAAAACAAATACTTCCCCAATGATCTGATGGATGAGGTGCTTTTGATATTGAAGTTATCCGTACCTTATTTTCAGCTGTACCTTTGACAATAAAATCACCTTCTATAACCAAGGAAACCTTTTTTCCTAACCTCAATATTGTCCCCGAGTCCAAGATTAAGGTAGAGTTAGATGGTACTACAGTGGTACGATGTAAGATTTTTTCACCACTCCAGTGTATAACTTTGTTTTCCTCGAGATAGTCACGTTTTCTTAATTTATCCAATAGTAATACTACTTGTTCCAGATATACATTTACTGTCTTCTTATCATTCAATTTATAAAACAAATCTGCGTTTTTTAATTTATTCCAAAAGTTCAATAATTTACTAACGATTGCGTTAGAAAAATCCGTGCGTGGGACAGTCTTTTGTTCATCTGTCCTTATCGGAAGCTCATCTGGTTTTTTTGAAAACACATCTGGTTTTAAAGTCTTATAATTGGAAGAAAAAAGAGAAGCAATCTGCGGTTTAAATTTATTGTGAGCATTCTTAGGCAGTTCTAATTCTATATAGAATGGTTTAGGTTGTAATAATTGTATGTATCTTTCTGTCTTCTCTGCTAATGCATTAATAAAATTTATTAAAAAACAGCTTTCATTTTTACTGTTTTGCAACATGGTTAGATTTTCATATTTTTTTATTGTCCAGCCATTTTTATTAATTTTAAAACCAACCAGAGACTTACCTTCTATAATAATTTTGTTACCATTAAAAACAGTTTCTATCTCGGGCAGGGACTGCAAAAATTGTTTTAGCATGTCTCTTCGTTGAGTAATTAATAAAGGTAACTGTTCTACTAACGAAGTGATTTTTTGTATACTTAACGCGTTAAAGGAAGTTTCTTTATATGCTTTCAAATTATCTATGCAAAATTCTATTTCCTTTACGTAATCACGGTAAACGCTGTTTGCGGCTTCTAACACTTTATTAAAAAATTCATCATCAGCAAGTAATGTCCAAAGCTGTTGATTTCTTTTATGATAATTATATGGATTTTGCAAAACTGATTTGTAAACCTTGTTGGGAGCAACTAAAAGAAATTCTTCCTGCGTCTCACCGTAAAAATCCGTAGTCATATCCCAGGGAAGAGAGTACCATTTTTGATTTTTTAGATTATGATAAAGATACAAATTATGGTTATCCATATGCCATATTGGCATAAACACGCCAAGAGCTAACCACTTTATATAATATTCTTTATCTAAAAGATATTCACCCACTTCTTGACACCCTAAGCTTAATAGCTGATTTAAATGCATCCAATCATCCCAATTTTTTTGTTTGTTAAGGCTTTTTTTTCTCCACCAATATTTATAGTAATTCACTCCCGAGATAACTTTAACCCCGATTGTTGCAAATGATCTATTTTCTCTATATATATTCCCCTTAGGCAATCCGTTCACTTCAAGAAATTCGTCATCTATTTCTTCGACTAATACTTTAAATCCTGCATATTGGTCATTTACATAAAATTTAACCAGCTTCATTCTGGGGGTAATACAATCATACAACTGATAAATTTCATGGCAAATCATATCATTAAGCATTGGATCAGTAGCAAAATGGTTTAGGTTTAAAGTAGAAAATGCCAAATCTTCATTTTTATCTAAAAAGCGAATTTTTATAGATCTATAGGGAAAAACTTCTTGCCAGTGCGGTTTCATTAGACCACGATACCGCCAATTAACTCTACGTTTTTTACCACCATTAATCATCGCATAACCGCGAACATATTGAAATTGAGGACGATTCTTAAAAGTAATCCTATTCATTTTGGGTTTGAATTTACCAAGCTTAGATATTTTCATAAAATGTTTTGTAGCAAAAGCCGAATCAGCTTTTGCTACGGTACTAGAAGTAACATATAAATGAATAGAATAAACATCTAATGGTTTAAGCCTGATATTGTTGGCATAACACACCTCTTCAAACAGCAAAAAAAAGCAGCCTAAAAAAAACATAAATAACGCTAAATACTGACTATATTTCATAGATAAAAATGCATTTAAATGTTCTGCTGCATGTGATCTGTTACCACGGAAACATTTTTTACAGTAGAGAAATTTTGAATCTGCTGAATAATTTCTCGTTCACGTTTGCGTTGTTTCGTGCCAATTCGCCCATCATCTAAAGCTGTGGCAACAAAAACTAACTGAAATTCATCATTTGCTTTATCAACAAAACGCTCAAGTAAAGAAATCTGCTTATAGGCCGCATTTAATATTTTTCTGATATTATTTTCTGAATCCTCTGGATTTTTATCAGCTTTCAGGCTAACCTTAATAATATTTCTATGTATTAAATCACATGCAAAATTCATCTTGTGCAATACCACCATGATCAGTGAAGTGAAAATTACTAAACTAACAGCAAGAATATAATATCCAGCACCAATAATCATGCCTGTAGCAACACTTAAAAAAATAAATCCTGTATCCCGCGCATCTTTTATTGCTGTTCTGTAGCGAATTATAGATAGTGCGCCCACCAGGCTAAATGCCCTGGCCAAATTACTACCGATTACAGAAATTAATACAGAGGTCACAATAGTTATTGTGATTAAAGAAAGTAAAAATGTTTGACTATAAGTAATGCCGCGAAAAGTTATTCGATATATGTAACAAATTAATATGGATAGTCCCAGTGCTAAGAAAACATTAAGTAAAAAAACTAAAAATGTTACATCTCCCGAGCCATAAATTGTTTTTATTATGTCCATATTCTATTTTCTCCTTTTAAATCAGGTTTAGGTCTATTACCCTAAAAATATGTGAAAAATTTTTCGTCTCTATTGATAATTTTTAAAGTATCCCCTCCCTTGTGTCGTTACTTAAGTAACTAACTCTTGCAGTAAAAGTTGCAAGAATTTCGTGTTTGTTACTAAATATCTCCTCCATAGCCGCCCTGGCTCCTGTACTAATCGATAAAACCATTCAAAACCAATCCTGCTTATCCATGGCGGCGCTAATTTTGCCTTTCCGGCAATAATATCAAAACTCCCGCCCACGCCAATACTAACCGGAATATTTAATATTTCAAGGTTTTTCGTAATAAAATTCTCTTTTAAAGGACTGCTCATGGCAACAAACAAAACATCCGGTTTTTTGTTTTGTATATCATGAATAACATCCTTTGGATTATCAAAATCAAAATATCCGTTATGCCAGCCGATAATATTTATTCCCGGATAGGCAGTTTTAAGCTTTTCTACCGTGAGGGTAATGATTTCTTCTTTTGCTCCTAATAAATAGAGCCTATAACCTTTCTTTTGTGCAACCGGCAAAAAGTTAAACATTAACCTTACTGCACTAACCGGCTCTTTTACCGGTTTTCTGCACATCCTTGCGGCATAATATACAACAAAGCTATCAATAGTTAATAGGTCAGTATGATTATATATTCCTTTTAAATTTGGATCTTCATATGCACGCACAATCAGCTCTGCTGTGGGCGTAAAAACTGCATGAGGAGTGCCGGTTCTGATAAACTCTTCTAATTTACTTATTGCTTCGCCTAATGTGTAATTATGAAAATCTAAACCTATAAATTTGAAACGGTCTTTTTTATTCAACTTAATTTTCTATCCATTGATCAATATTTATGTTTATTGAACATTTTTTCTTTAAAGATTCTATGATTTTAAAAGTGGTTAACGTGGTTAATACCAGTTCGTTAAAAGGAATAAGTGCCGTCTGATTATTGACAACAGATTTAACAAAAGATTTTATTTCATCATTATGTCCCATATCGCGGGTTATCTTTTTTATCTTTTTTAACATCCCCGCACGGCTGAATACGGCATTTTTAAAATTATCAATTACCGCAACAGAATTTTCGCCAAAAATTTCTATGCGTTCACGGGGAAAAGCGATATCACCGATAGAATTATAATTTATTGTTCCCATAGACCCATCGGCAAATCTTAGAGTTATAAGCACATTATTATCGGCAAAAATATTTTTATTCTGATAATCGAGCGAAACCGCGGAAACTTCTACCGGTTGTACACCGGTAAGATATTGCATTAGATCCACAAAATGGCACATCTCACCGATAATCCTCCCTCCTCCCTCTGAATTATATACCCAATGACCAAAAGGCAGATAACCGGCATTTACCCGGTAATCTATTATTAACGGGCCGCTGCGATTCTTAAAAAATCTCTTTGTTTCCTGGATAAACGGCGAAAAACGGCGATTAAAACCGACCATTAATGTTGGATGTAAGGCTGCATTATAAGTGGCAATTATCCGTTTTAGTTCATCTTCATTTAAACAAAGCGGTTTTTCGACAAAAACGGATTTGTCTTTCTTTAATGTCTCGACAACTAATTCTCCATGCAAATTATGCCGGGTGGCAATAACAACACAGTTTATATCATTGTCGTCTAAAATTTGCTTATAATCTGTAGCCGCGTAGGCAAAACCGAATTTCCTCGCAACATTTTTGGCACTAATTCCCGAAGCAGTAGCCACCCCTGCTAAATTGACATCTTTTATTTTTTTAAAAACCGGTAAAAGATACCCCTGGGCAAAACTTCCCGCGCCAATAAAACCAATATTTATTGGCCGCGGCTGCCTTGTCTCAGATAACAGTATTTTTTTTTGCGGCAGCGGTTCTTTATTATATTCAAAAATAATGCCTAAATACTTCTCTTTACTACCGCTGATTAATTCATAGGCCTGCTTGGCCCCAGAAATAGTGAAGCGATGGCTGATTAAAGGCTCGACTTTTATTTTCTTCCGAGCTAAAAGGGTAAGGAAGTTTTTCATGTTTTCTTTTACGGTGATCGGCTTATAATTATAGCCATAACTTCTATTTTTTTCTACCGGAAAATAGAGTCCTGCACCGAAACCGCGGGAAATCACAAAATAGAGCTCCTTTTCATAATATTCCCTGCGCGGGATGATAATTGGCATCGCCCCGACAAGAATAACCCGTCCTTTGTCTCTGACTATTTTACCGGCCATTTCAATCGGTAAATTATTACGGCTGGCCGCAGTAATTATTACAGCATCCGCCCCTTTTCCATTTGATAAATTATTCACCGCAGCATCTATATCATCCTCCCGCGGATTGATGCAGGCGGTAATCCCAAGTTTTTTAGCTAGGGAAATCTTTGCCTCATCAATTTCAATGCCTAATACGGCACAATT
>JBDRCZ010000121.1:0-6524 GCA_043821285.1 Candidatus Omnitrophota bacterium
ACGATCAACAATACTACAACTGCTATTATTTTTAAACAAAAAAATGGGGGAGGGAGATAAATCTTAAAGAATCAAGCAAAATATCGACGAGAAACTATAATATTTTAACAGTTTTTAGACAAAGATTTTTGACAGAACCAGAGAGGATTAAAGGATAAAAAAATGACGAATTTATAATTGACCTAACTAAACCCCATTTATCAATGACTTAGAGTTTTGATGTTTTTTTAGATTTGAGGAATAAGTTAATTACTGAAATTAAAATATTTTATTTGTTTATTTAATGATTCATTTGGATTTTGACATTTGAGATTAAATTAGAGCAATTAGAAATTTAAAAATGTGACTGTAACCGATAGACATTGTTACCGGCATGGTGAGGATAAACCATGGATGTATTAGTTTTAGCATGGAAACCAATAACGGAAATTGTTGTCCTCTGGTATATATTGTATATTTTTCTCTTATTTCTGCGAGGCACACGGGCGTTTCATGTTTTAAAGGGACTGGTATTACTGGCTATATTATATTTGATTACTAAAAAATTGGATCTTTATGTGATTAACTGGCTGCTGACCAAACTCTTTGCGCTGTCCGTTATCGGATTTTTAGTAATTTTTCATCCTGAACTGCGCCGGGGACTTGCTCAGATTGGCCAAAATAAGATATTTGAACTTTTTGCCAAAGAAGAGGAAATCATTGATGAACTGGTCAAAGCGGTCGTAAGTATGTCGCAGAGAAAAATAGGGGCAATTATTGCCATTGGCCGGCAGGTTTCTTTACTTTCATATGTGGAAAGCGGCGTAGCTTTGGATTGTAAGGTTAGCAGTGAGGTAGTTAGGTCAATATTTATTCCTAACGGCCCGTTACATGACGGAGGAGTAGTCATTAGTGATAATCGTATTCAGGCAGCCGGGTGTTTGTTCCCTTTGAGTGAGAGTCCGAATGTGAGTAAAATCATGGGAACACGGCACCGGGCGGCAATCGGTTTGACTGAAGAGACAGATGCTGCGGTAATTGTAGTTTCTGAAGAAACCGGGGCAATATCAGTAGCAATTAATGGCAAACTTACCCGTGACCTTGATCGAGATAGTTTAGGCAGGATTCTGAGAAATTTATTTCGTAATGAATCCGGACATAAAAAAAGGAGCAAGTTCTGGCAATGGGGTGGAAACAAAGGGCAAAAGATTGGTTGACAAAGGATTTAATTTCAAAAATTATTTGCTTGGTCCTGGCAGTGCTGATTTGGGTCTATATTTCTTCAGAACTGGCAAGAACAAGGAAGGATATATATGTTCAGAGAGTATTACATGATCTTGAGGTTTCGGTTTTGGGCCGACCATTGCAGTTTAGTAATGTGATTTTTGGTGTAAAGATTGAGCCGAAATTTATAACTTTAGCTATCCGTGGTCCGGAAAGTAAAATCAATGGTTTAACAAAAGATGATTTAAATGTTTTTGTCAATATTGAAAATATCGAGTTAGATCGGGAGTATCCGTTACCGGTACAGATGATTTTGCCGCCGCAAGTGGAAACAATTGGGCCAAAGCCGATATGCCGGGTAACGTTAAGTACAAAAAATGAAAAAAAATAAATTGTTTGGCACAGACGGGATAAGAGGGAAAGTTGGCGCAATACCTTTGACGGAGAATATGGTATTTGAATTGGGAAAGGCAGTTGGCGAATATTTACAGGGAAAAGGCAAGGTGATTATTGGTAAAGATACCAGGTATTCTTGCGATCGCCTGGAAGATGTTTTTGCCCGCGGGCTTTACCGGGGCGGGATTAAGGTTTATTCCGCAGGCATAATCCCGACGCCGGGACTTGCATTTTTGACAAAAGAGATGCAGATGAATATGGGGGCGATGATTTCTGCATCGCATAATTTGGCGGAGGATAATGGGATAAAATTTTTTTATCAGGATGGGTTTAAGATTTCCGATGAGGCGGAAGAAAAAATAGAAGAGATAATTTTTAAAAATATGCAGGATCAAGAAAATGTTACAAAGTCTTCCCCGGATTGTGTACATTACTTAACCCGTGAAGAAGCAGAGTTAAATTACATTGAATTTTTAAAGAATACGGTTAATCATTTAGATTTCCATGGGATAAAACTCGTAATTGACTGTGCTAATGGTGCAGCTTATCATGTTGCCAAGAGGTTATTTACCGAACTGGGATTGGATACGATTATTATTCACGGAGAACCCAACGGCAAGAATATAAACTTAAACTGCGGCTCCTTACATCCGCAGCATGTTGCCGAGAGTGTAGTTTATGAGAAAGCGGATCTGGGATTTTGTTTTGACGGTGATGCCGATCGTTTGATTATTGCCGATGAGCATGGTACAATATTAGACGGTGATTATATAATGGCGATGTGCGCAATCGATATGCACCAGAAGAAGACTTTAACTAAACATACGCTTGTTACCACAGTTATGAGCAATTTTGGGCTTGAAAAAGTGATGAATGAAAGAGGAATAAATTTGCTTAGAACCAATGTTGGCGATAAGTATGTAATTAGTGAGATGCTTAAAGGAGGATATACGATTGGCGGAGAGCAATCTGGTCATATAATTTTTTTAGACTATGCAACAACCGGAGACGGGTTAATTACCGCATTGCAGGTTTTAAAACTGTTTAAAGAGTCAAATCGGCGGCTTAGTGAATTTTCAAAATGCATAGTAAAATATCCACAGATTTTATTAAATATAAAGGTTAAACAGCGGGTGCCGCTTGAGGAGTTACCAGAAGTGCAGGAGAGGATAAATGAGGTAGTGCGGCAGCTTAAAGACGAGGGGAGAGTGGTAGTTAGATATTCTGGAACAGAGCCATTGCTTAGAATTATGCTGGAAGGAAAATCGGAAGAGAAAATAAATAAACTTGCTAATGCCATTGCGGAAACAGTTAAGCAAAATATTGGATTAAAGAGATGATAAAATTAGGGGTAAATATTGATCATGTGGCTACACTGCGCCAGGCACGAAAGGGGACGGAACCAGATCCAATATGGGCGGCGGCAATTGCCGAACTTTCCGGCGCAGATTGCATTACTGTTCACCTCCGGGAAGACCGGCGGCATATAAGTAAACGTGATGTTGAAATTTTAAGGCGTACGGTACGAACGAAGTTAAATCTTGAAATGTCCATTGCATCGGAGATTGTAAGTATTGCGCTAGAAATTAAACCGCAGCAGGCAACACTCGTGCCGGAAAAAAGGGAAGAGATTACCACTGAAGGCGGACTGGATGTTCTGGCAAACGAAAAACTGATAAAAGAAACAGTGAAAGAGCTGCAGATTAAAGGTATCGCCGTTAGTTTATTCATTGATCCGGAAAAGGCACAAATAGAAGCCGCAAAAAGAACCGGGGCAGAATTTATCGAACTACATACTGGAAGATACGCAAATATCAATCATGAGGCACAGGAAAAAAAAGAACTGGCAAATTTACATGAGTCGGCAATATTTGCCGTAAGTCTTGGTTTAAGGGTTAACGCCGGGCATGGGCTTAATTACTGGAACACAAAAGCACTGGTAAAAAAAATTACCATAATCGAGGAACTAAATATTGGACATGCGATAATTTCCCGTGCGGTTTTTGCGGGATTAGAACGAGCAGTTAGAGAAATGAAGAAGTTATTGGTCACTTGCTCATGAAATCCGTGGCTAAATAATAATAATTAGGCCAAGAATATGATTGTTGGTTGTGGAACGGATATTGTGGAAATTGAAAGGGTGAAACAGGCAGTATTAAAGTGGGGTGATAATTTTTTAAAAAAAATTTTTACAGAAAATGAAATAAATTATGCAATGAAAAGACGTTTTTCTTATCAACATCTGGCGGCAAGGTTTGCCGCAAAGGAAGCAGTGGTTAAGGCCTTTGGTGATGGTTTTCATGCGGCTAGTTGGCAGGATATTGAAATTATTAATGACACCTTTGGTAAACCCACGGTTAAGCTTTACCGAACATTAAACGGTTTGAAGGATAAGAAAAAAGTAGACACGATTATAATTAGCATGTCGCATGCAGCATTATTTGCACAGGCGATAGCCATATTAGAGAGAGGTGAAAAATGAAGAAGATAACTAATTTATTGCCGAAACGAAAGATTGATTCTCATAAAGGTGATTATGGGCATGTGCTGGTATTGGCAGGTTCAGTGGGTATGACCGGAGCGGCATATTTATGTTCACAGGCAGCGATTATGTCCGGCTGTGGACTGGTTACTCTGGGGATCCCGCGCAGTTTAAATAAGCTAATGGAAATAAAATTAACCGAAGTAATTACCAAGCCACTTACGGAAACCAGGGAACAAACGTTGGGGCTTAGTGCTTATGCGGAAATTTTAAGATTAACGGAAAAGATCGATGTATTAATTATTGGCCCCGGGCTGTCTACGAATTTAGAAACACAACTGCTGGTGCGGAGATTGATTAAATCGATAAAAAAACCAATGGTTTTAGATGCGGATGGAATTAATGCCCTGATTGGCTCACCAGGTATGCTTAAAAAGACAAACGTGCCTTTTGTAATTACTCCTCATCCCGGAGAAATGGCAAAATTAATCGGAGTTAATCCGCAGAGTTTAATTAATGAAAGAAAAAATATTGCTAAAAGTTTTGCGCATGATTACCGGGTTACCACGGTACTTAAAGGACACCGTACAATAATTGCTAGTCCAGATGGAAGCATTTACATAAACGAGACTGGCAATCCCGGCATGGCCACCGCCGGCAGTGGTGATATATTAAGCGGCATGATTGGCAGTTTTATGGCCCAGGGGATTCAGGTGTTTGATGCGGCGAAATTAGCATGCTATTTACACGGACTTGCCGGGGATTTAGCCGCATCAGAAAAAGGAGAGTATAGTTTAATCGCTGGGGATATATTGAAAAGACTTCCGGATGCATTTTTAAAGTTACAGGGTAAGAAAAAATAAGTGCTATAAACTTGAGTATTCCCTGTAGCAAGATTGAGGGTGATCTTTTGGAGGGAAAGTTTGAAAACCATAGGTTTTCAAATGGATAAAAAATTTCCGGTGCTGCATTGCCTCATCAGCTTGGCATAATACCCTGTAGTCTTGAAACAGGGATAGTCAGGCTGAAGGAAATTTTTTATTTTTCATTGATTTTTGTGTATTTATATATACAATATAGATTACCTTTATAAGCCGACGTAGCTCAGGGGTAGAGCAGGGGTTTTGTAAACCTCTGGTCGGGGGTTCAATTCCCTCCGTCGGCTCCAGTAATAAAGACAGTGAACCCCCTTACGGGGACAAGCAGTTTACAGTAACAAAGAAAAAAAGGAATTGAGCCCAAAAGGGGATATTAAGGAAAAGCAGCAAATAGTCAATAGTTTTTACCATTTGCAATATGCAATTTGCCAGAAAGGGCAGGTGGCCGAGCGGAAATGGCAGCAGACTGTAAATCTGCCGGCAATGCCTTCGGAGGTTCGAATCCTTCCCTGCCCACCAAGCTGGCAATGGCGAATAGCAAATAGTTACCGGGTGTTATTATTACAGAAAAGGATGAGAACCTAAAATTATTTACACGCAATACGTATGGACTTAAGGTTGTTCTTTCGCGGGAGTAGCTCAGTGGTAGAGCATCGGCCTTCCAAGCCGACTACGAGGGTTCAATTCCCTTCTCCCGCTCCAGTAATAAAGACAGTGAACCCCCTTACGGGGACAAGCAGGTTACAGTTTACAGTAATAAATAAAACAAAGGAATCGAACCCAAAAGGGGATATTACGAGAAAAGATGCTGCAAAAATACTTCCACTTTGAACACTACACCCAGCCATTATATGTCTATAAGGAAATGCATAAAGACAGAAAAGATTACCAAACATAAAAAATTCAGGTATTACAAGGTCTTATCACCTTGACATAAAACACCGTAGTCTGGCTGTAGGGATAATCAAGGTGAAGGAAATTTTTTTATAAAAAATAAAATTTTTAAAAAAATGCTTGACAAATATTTACATATGTGGTATATTTTATCACTTGCAACTTGTAAAATAATAAAATAGAAGTAATATCGTATAAAATAATAAGTTATATCGTATTGTCATTATGCCGCTATAAGGGTTACAATTTAGCTGCCTCGGAACTTAGTTTTAGTTATAAAACTCTGTGGCTGCAAACATGGCGAAGAGAGAGTTGTTTTGTCTTTTTATTAAAAGTTTTGCATTAAGAAAATGGAAATTTTAAGTGATAAACCGTCCAGTCAGGTATTGCTTTCATTAACAGTAAGACGCACATTACGTGCGCTGCTGTAGCTCAGTAGGTAGAGCACGTCCTTGGTAAGGACGGGGTCACCGGTTCAATTCCGGTCAGCAGCTCCAGATATACGGATGTTTATCCGCAGATGATCACTGATTTTCTTTTGGTCACCCTATTTCTTATTAAGAAAAGGGAGTGAATAAATTAGTGCCTTCGGCACTAATTTATAAGGAGGTTAGAGATGGCGAAGGAAAAATTCGAACGGACGAAACCACATGTAAATATTGGAACAATCG
>JBDRCZ010000122.1:0-3762 GCA_043821285.1 Candidatus Omnitrophota bacterium
AGTAGACTTAGGAGTAAAGTTGACCGATAAAAATAATAATCCGCTCCGGGATAAAGAGGTTGGTTTTTTAGTGGAACAAGGCAGTGGAAGAATTGTTGAACCTTCAGCAAAAACTAATTATTTTGGCGGGGCATATACAACATATATTACCGGAAACGTCCCGGGTCAAGTGGAAAGGATAAGGGCATATTGCAGTAATAACCCTTCAATAAACACTGTATTTACTATAGAGACAATTTCCACAAACATGACTGTAGAAGGGATAATGGAGGGAGTTAATAAAAACTATGAAAAAATAGAGGATTTTACCGCAGACATAGAGATAACCACTGATGAGCAGGGGGAAAAACCGTATAAAAAATTAAGGGTATGGAAAAAAGGGGATAAACGAAAGGTGGAACAGATTTATCCTGTACCAGAGGGAGAACTACCACCGCGTTTGCCATTTATATTTCCGTCAGCATTTATGGGGGGCAGTATTATATCGTTTGCCCCGGAGAATAAAATATATGTGGTACAAGCAGAAGTCAGTAAAGAGACGAGAAAAGAGTCTTATGATTTAGAATATGTAGATTATAAACGCGGGGTTATTATAAAGACAGAGGGTTATTTAAGAGATAAAAAGGACTGGTATCTTATTGAAAAAGAATATCAGGATTTTATAAAAATAAACGGGATCTGGATGTATCAAAAAGAAATAGAGAAGCACTATCTATATATAGATAATGCACCTAGTACCACTACAAGAATCCTTACTAATATCCAGATAAACACCGGGATTCCCGATGATATATTTAATGAATAATGAAGGAGATAATAAACAAGTGATATTTTATATGGAGATACTCAGATGAAGAAAAAAAACATAATAAGCTATATAATATTTATTATCGGTATTTTGTTTTACACTTGTACAGATGCGGTTTCAGAGGAGCGAACGTATGAGGGATATTCTGCGTATCCAATAATATTTGTGCACGGGATAAATTCTAATGTTACGTTGTGGGAGGATGCAAAGGAAAATCTGGATAAATATTTCTGTTTTAGAGGTGGATTTAAGTATTTTCATAAAAGAGTATTTGACTATTTCCCCGCGTTTGAATACCGCGAAAGGAATAATAGTCCGATCCCAGAAGTAGCGATAAAGGATTTAAAAAAGCAAATAGACAAAATCATGTCTGTCTTTTCTGAGATGAAAGCCCCGGAAGATGAACGCAAAGTAATTATTGTCGCACACAGCATGGGAGGATTGGTTGCACGTTCATTACTAACCCAGGAGCCGGAATATCAGGATAAAATTGATAAACTTGTTTTTATCGGCACCCCGCATTTAGGCAGTCCATATCCAAGCACAATCTGTCTGTTAAATGAAGTGTTTCGACATGAAGTACCAATAATGAGATATTCAACATTTTATAAGGCTACATCAGATACAGGTTTTATATATGTACCCGTGGAATATTCAGAGATTGAGGAACTGATTAAATTCAAAATATCAGAATTGAAGAAGAAGATAGATGCACTTTTATATTTTGTCAAATCCGTGGGCTTTGACCTAAGCCCTAATTCAGCATTAGAACAAATGCGGGTAACTGGCGAGGTTAGTTATAATGCCGTACTAAGAGCAGAAAACCAAGATAGGTCAATCAGGGTAAAACAAGAAATATCATTTGGCCATACTGGCGGTGAGACCTTTTTAGGCAGTAACAATTTAACAAACCCCTTAAACTACCAGGTAATCAGAGGTAAAAACACCTATCCTGGCAAGGTGTCTGCCTGGGCATTGAGCGAGTTAATTGACAATTATGGCAATAATTTCACCTATCCTAAGTTAGCCGGGGAGTTTCAGTCATTGGAAAATGCCATGTATTATGGTGACGGAATAGTCACAAAAACGAGCCAGGAAGGCATAGGGGGAGCAGATTACGTGGTAAATGCCTTTCATATATCTTTACCATTTAGCAGAGGCGAGTGTGACCATTATGAGACGATCTTAAAAGCGATTGACGACCCGCCGCAAGTAGAACGGATACGTATTATTGCCAAGGACGAAACAGAGCGGGGATATGCAAACCCATATTATATTTGCGTAAAAATAAAAGAATATCTATTAGCGGACATCGTAGTAGAAGAGATGACCTTTGATGGGCAGGGAATGATTATATCAGATGAATATGACCCTGGCGGGATGTATGGAGATGATTTTGAGAAGAGCAAATACAAGCCGTATGAAGAATTAAGCCAGGAAGGATTTGAGAGAACAAAAGATTTTTTAAGGACACGTGAAGGGCCAAAGATAAAAAAGCTTGACGGGAGTGAAGAAAACATTGAATTAGAGCCGGGGGAGTTTTATTTCAAAATAGAGATGGCATATGGGGAGCACGAATTAAACATAAAACTACGCAACGCGGCAGATAAGACAACAGAAGTAACCGCATATATATCCAGGCCAAAAATAAGCGAAGTAAATTCAAATGCATTTGTCTACCATGAAGGAGAGACAATAAGTATCGAAAGACAAATAAATGTCCGGCCTTTTCAAAAGATACATGACGATGAAGATCCAATGAGTGATTTTTGTGAAATACATTTTAGTATAGATAGTTATTTAACCAAGCAATTTAAAATAGATGTCTGGATATTAGATATGTCCGATAATGTAGTAAGAAAGATAGTAACCGGCCGTGAAGTTAGCCTTGGGGGCAGTGCGGGTGATTACCATGGAGACTTTAAGAGTTTTATACAGTGGGATGGGAAAAATGATTCAGGCGAGCCGGTAGAGGACAAAAAATGGTATCGCGTACAAATAAATGCCAGGGCAGTAGATGATACCGAGATATATCCGGAAGAAGATAATTTAACACAAATAGTAACCGGGACAAGCCGGGACTATCCCAACCGGAATGACCTTATATACGCAGACCCGTCATTTGTACAGTTTTCCCGGAAAACAGAAGATAAAACAAAACTCAAACAACTTGCCGCAGCGCAAATGCTTGCACAAGGAAATATAAATACAATCATAGATATTACGCCAAAGATAAATGATCCCTTAACCGCCAGGATTACCATACCAATAGAAAACTCCTTAGTGAGAGCAGATGTGCCGATATTCGGGCAGGCATACGGAAATGATTTTACGGAATATATTCTTGAATATGGCAAGGGAGAGGAGCCAGTTGAATGGAAGGAGATTATACGTTCAACTAAACAACGTGTAAACGACACATATTTACACGAGATCAACTCCGCGGATAAGACGATAAAGGGAAATCTGGGGAACTGGCAGACCGGACTGACGGAATACGAACACAACAACACAAAATATCCGGAAGATTTAAATGGCATTTATAGTTTACGGCTGACTAGTTTTGATAAACAAGGCAATAGCGCAGAAGACAGAACAACGGTAGAGGTAGGCAGAATAATATCGAATGTATATGGAGGTAGAGGAGAAAGCCCTGATGGCACAGTGAAGTTAGAATTTGATGAACATAGCTTAACAGAAGATTTTTTAGTGGTGGGGATTAAGCCTGCGGATAAAAAAATATTTAGCGATAATAAAGCTCTAAGCACAATATATGAGGTAAGACCGGCAAAGATATCCATATTTTGCCCGGCGGAAAACAGGACAAAATTAGGGATATGGGAATATGAGCTTATAGAGAACAAATGGGAATATTTGCCAAGTATTACGGAAGGGAATAATCTAACAGCAATCATAAATGAAACAGCGGCATATTATGCGGTTATGGCAAAACC
>JBDRCZ010000123.1:0-23820 GCA_043821285.1 Candidatus Omnitrophota bacterium
TAAAACTCTTACTTAAGGCAGGGGTAATGGAAGACGAAGAAATAAAGAAGGATGATAAAGGGACACCACAAGGAGGGGTAATTTCACCGTTACTGGCAAACATCTATCTCAACAACAT
The DNA here is from genome assembly GCA_043821285.1 of Candidatus Omnitrophota bacterium. GTDB lineage: Bacteria > Omnitrophota > Gorgyraeia > B26-G9 > JBDRCZ01 > JBDRCZ01. The sequence goes on from JBDRCZ010000123.1 coordinate 119, forward strand.
CGATAAGGGATGGAAGCCTTTAACACCGATTTTCACAGAGCACATATTCGTCATAATAACACCCCCACTTTTCACCTCTTTTCTAACATCATACTTTCCCATCCCCAAAATTTTATCGTCGTAAATTCAAACCTGCAAGACAAAAATTATTCCTGAAGAATTTTAAAAATTAGGGAGACATTTTGTCGAATAAAATTCTTGCATGTCGATTATAGATATGGTATAATTAGATGTTAATAGGGTAAAAATTAATATTTTTAGGTATATTATTGACTAATAACAATAAGAATGGTTTACAGATTCTATATTTAATAATGAGGTTTATAAATGTTTAATCGACACAATAAAACCCTAAATACGGGGATGAATTTGACCAGCTATTTTAACAATCCGGCTACGCAAAGACAAAAACAATACGAAGCAGTTAGGGCATTAGTTATAGAAGAGGATCCCATAAAAACAGTTGCCCAAAAATTTGGTTATAAAACAATTACACTATATTCATTACTTAAAGATGCCCGTGCCGGGAAAATTATTCTTTTCCCCCAAGTGCGTAAAGGACCACAAAGCAGAAGATTTTCTTTAGAACTTCAAGATAAAATTATTGTTTACAGAAAACAACGACTTTCCAGTACCGATATTGAGCAAAAACTCGCTAAAGACGGCGTTAAAATATCCGGTAGAACAGTAGAACGTATTCTCAAAGATGCAGGTTTTGGCAAACTTAAACGCAGAACTAATAAAGAACGCGGCCAAACATCAAAAAATAAAATTATTCCCGCTCGTTCTCTTTGCCTGGATTTTGCAAAACTTGAACCTTTCAATATAGACTGTCCGGTTGCCGGAATATTCTTTTTCATCCCTTACATCATAGAATCCGGAATTCTTAATATTGTTAAAAAGTGTGCATTGCCAAGTTCAAGTGATATTGGTTGTATGCAAGCTGCTCTTTCTATGTTGCTTTTTAAACTTATCGGGGGAAAAAGATTAACACATATCGCTATATGTGACCAAGAGCCCGGATTGGGAGTTTTTGCCGGATTAAATATTCTGCCAAAGCCTGCTTATATGAGTACATACTCTTGTCGTTTCAGCGAAGCGGAGTTATTAAAATTGCAACATGAAATCATCTCTTCTTTAAAAAATAAATATGCAAGCTTTTATGAAAGTCCTTTTATAAATCTCGATTTTCACACAATCCCACACTATGGAGACAAAGCGGCTATGGAAAAGATATGGTGTGGGACAAAAAACAAAAGTTTAAAAGCAGCACATACGGTTTTTGCTCAGGACAGCCAAAGTAATACGATTATTTATACTCGGGCAGACATATTACGCAGTGAAGAATCATCAGAGGTTAAAAAGTTTGTTGATTATTGGAAAGAGGTCAATGGCAATATTGATAAGACGTTGGTTTCCGACTGCAAATTCACCAATTATAAGATTCTTGATGAACTTCATAATGAGAATGTTAAATTTATAACCTTGCGTAAACGCCATGAAAGTCTTATAAAAAAAACATTATTAATTTCTAAAGAAAACTGGCAAAAAGTATATATAGACATTCCGAAAAGAAAATATAAACGTGTTTCTATATACGCAGAAGATATTTTATTGAAAGGTAATAAGAACAAATTACGACAGATAATCATAAAGGATCATGGACGAATTAATCCTACTTATATTTTGACCAATAATTGGGAACTTTCTATAAAAGATATTTTGAAGGTTTATGCGCGGCGTTGGCATATAGAGAATAAGCTCGCTGAACTGGTGGCTTTTTTCAATCTTAACGCGCTTTCTTCGCCACTTATGATTCGCATACATTTTGATATTTTATGGACAGTGATCGCTGATACTTTATATCATATTTTTGCGCAGGATTTAAGGCGATTTGAAGACCATTTTGCGCCGGCAATATTTAGAAAGTTTATTGATATGCCTGGCCGTGTTGTTTATGATGGAAATAAATTTTTAATAAGAATTCGCAAGCGTGCACATACCCCGGTACTTAAAGGTGTTCAGAAAATAAATAGACCTTTTCGCGTACCTTGGCTTAATAACAAATTTGTGGAAATTGTTTGGACGGCTTAAGCAGCATGTTATTATGGCGAATAAACAGTCTGTGAAAATCGGTGTTTAATCAGTTCAGTTATCTGCGGTACGCCTTTGATCTTTCCCATATCTGACATATTATATCATTGTTCGGAAAATGTCAACAAAAAAAATGCTCCGAAATGTTTTTTCGAAGCCGTGTCTCTATCCAAAACCTTTCTCTTATAACGTGATTTTCTTTATAAACGCTGAACTATTACGTGATTATTGTCTACAAAGCATTGACGGGGAATCTGCTGCAAATAACGGAGAATTATGGCGAATTTTGTTAAAAATTAATGAAAATAGCTTATTTATGCTGAAATTTACCGATAAAGCGCTGTAAATGACTAAATATAGCGCTTGATTTTATTTAGTATTCTGCCATAATGATACATGCTACCTAAATTAGCACTCATCAACAGAGAGTGCTAATAAAATATAAAAATTAAAGTAAATTCGCCTGCCAAAATACAGGGCGGGTTCATTTAAGGAACAAATTAATATCCCCCGGTTTTCTAGAGAAAACAAAACGGGGGATAAATTCCCCGCCATGTTTTTTGGCGGGCTCATTTAAGGGAGGTGGGTATATGAAGATGAAACCGTTAGCTGACCGGGTAATCGTAAAAGTCCTGGAAGCAAAAGAAAAGACCAAAGGAGGAATAGTTTTGCCGGATACGGCAAAAGAAAAACCGCAGGAAGCAGAAGTAGTAGCGGTGGGTAAAGGGAAGGTTTTGGATAATGGTAATGTACAAACTCCAGAAGTAAAAGCTGGCGATAAAATCCTTTTTGGTAAGTATTCTGGTACGGAGATAACTACTACCGACGGTGAAGAATATTTGATTCTCCGCGAAGATGATATTCTGGCAATCGTAGGTAAATAACAAGAATATTCTCCTTGCTGCTTTGTTCGGCTTTCAGATTTCAATCAATTGACTGACAAAGACATTGCCCCTAAAAATCACCGGGGCTGCTTCAGGTGCAAAATTCTGGAACTGGTCTGAAACCTGCCGGTTGAAACAGCGGAGGGAGATGTTTTGGAGGTGTGAAAATGGCAAAACAATTGCTCTATAATGAAGAGGCCAGACGTGCAATGCTGCGTGGCGTTGAACAGTTAGCTCGTGCAGTGAAGATTACGCTTGGGCCTAAAGGAAGAAATGTAGTATTAGAGAAAAAGTTTGGCTCACCAACGATTACCAAGGATGGAGTAACCGTTGCTAAAGAAATTGAGCTCACCGACCCATATGAAAATCTTGGTGCGGAGCTTGTAAAAGAAGTTGCTTCTAAAACCAGTGATAATGCCGGTGATGGCACAACAACCGCCACCGTGTTAGCAGAGTCGATTTTTCGGGAAGGTCTAAAAAACGTAACCGCGGGTGCTAACCCCATGTCACTTAAACGCGGGATTGATACTGCTGTAGATGCAGTGTTTAAGCACTTGAGAGAAAAATCGAAGTCAATTGGTAAAGACAAAAAGGAAGTAGCCCAGGTTGCTTCTATTGCCGCAAATTGTGATGTAACAATTGGTGATTTGATTGCTGATGCCATGGAAAAAGTCGGGAAAGACGGGGTAATTACGGTAGAAGAAGCAAAGTCCACGGCAACGACACTTGACGTTGTTGAAGGAATGCAGTTTGATCAAGGATATCTCTCTCCTTATTTCGTCACCGATGCTGAAAGAATGGAGTCGGTACTTGACGATCCTTACATTTTAATCCATGAGAAGAAAATCTCAGCATTAAAAGACATGCTGCCTTTGCTTGAGAAAATAGCCCGTACAGGAAAACCCCTGATAATTATTGCGGAAGAAGTAGAGGGTGAGGCTTTGGCAACATTGGTTGTTAATAAAATCCGCGGAACACTTAATTGCTGCTCTGTAAAGGCTCCAGGGTATGGCGATCGTCGTAAAGCCATGCTGGAAGATATTGCTATTTTAACCGGCGGACGCGCAATCACCGAGGATCTGGGAATTAAGCTGGAATCCTTAGAGTTAAACGACTTAGGCCGTGCCAAACGGGTTAGAATTGATAAGGAAAATACCACGATTGTCGAAGGGGCCGGAACCTCTTCCAAAATAAATGGCAGAATCAATCAAATTAAGAAGCAGATGGAAAATACTGATTCTGATTACGACCGGGAAAAATTACAGGAAAGACTGGCAAAGTTGGCCGGTGGAGTTGCGGTAATTAATGTTGGTGCCGCAACCGAAACAGAAATGAAGGAAAAGAAGGCGCGGGTTGAGGATGCACTGCATGCTACACGTGCGGCAGTTGAAGAAGGGATTGTTCCTGGCGGCGGAGTAGCATTGCTTAAAGCCATTCCTGCACTGGATAAACTAAAATTATTAGGTGATGAAAGGATTGGTATGGAGATCGTAAAACGTGCCCTTGAGTCGCCAATTCGCCAATTAGCAGAAAATGCCGGTCTTGAAGGCTCGGTTGTTTCGCAAAGAGTAAAGTCAGAAAAAGACGGTATTGGATACGATGTTATTGCGGATGCGTATGTTGATATGATTGGTGCCGGGATTATTGACCCGACAAAAGTTACCCGGACCGCCTTGCAGAATGCCGCAAGTATTGCCGGGCTTTTGTTGACCACGGAAGCCTTGATTACAGAAGTGCCGGAGAAAAAGTCGGATATGCCAGCAATGCCACCAGCGGGTATGGGCGGCGGAGGAATGGGTGGAATGTATTAATTAAAAGTCTGCGAAAAATTCTGTAAAAATCAGGATTCTTCGTTTATTAGACTTATATTCAGCTTTGTTATGCCCCCGATTAAAAATCGGGGGCTTTTTATTTACGTATTAGGAAACGATAAGATTTTCAATCTGTGGATAACTTGGGATTTGGGGCATGGTTTGGTATATTTAATTCATTGTTAAGGGAAGGTTTTAAAACCGTAGGTTTTTAAATGGATAAAAAGATTCCGAAGGAATTTTTTTATTGATTTTACTCTTGTGTTATGTTAGAGTTACATAAAGAGACAATAATTTATTATGATGATAAATAATAATATTACAGAAAAATTAATAAAGAATATTGAGAAAGTTATTGTCGGCAAACAACAAGTTATAAAGTTGACTTTAACGGGATTATTTTGTAATGGACATATATTGCTTGAGGATGTTCCTGGGCTGGGAAAAACAATGCTTGCCCGAGCACTGGCTAAATCTATAAATGCTGATTTTAAACGTATTCAATTTACTCCCGATTTACTCCCTTCGGATATTACCGGGGTTTCCGTATTTAATCAAAAAACCGGAGATTTCGAAGTTAGACCAGGACCAATATTTGCCAATATTGTTTTAACTGATGAAATAAATCGTGCTACCCCAAGAACTCAAGCCGGCCTTTTAGAGTGCATGCAAGAGTCGCGGATTAGCATTGATGGGGTGAGTTATAACCTGCCTAAACCGTTTTTTGTAATTGCTACCCAGAATCCCATAGAGTTTCATGGTACATACCCTCTGCCAGAGGCACAGTTAGATAGATTTTTAATGGAATTAAAGGTTGGTTATCCCAGCAAAACCGAGGAAGCAGATATTATAAATAGGCAGCAAAAGAAACATCCCATAGAAGAGTTGACACCCGTAGTAAGTATAGAAGAGATTATTGAAATACAGAATGCTGTTAAAAATATACATATTTCCCGGGATTTAATTGAATATATTGTAACAATAGTTGAGCGAACAAGAAATCTTTCAGATATCCAGTTAGGTGCAAGTCCTCGTGGCTCAATTGCTTTAATGCAGGTTTCCCGGGCACTATCTTACCTTGAAGGCCGTGATTTTGTAACACCCGCAGATATTAAAAATATTGTTGTTTTTGTTCTTGCTCATCGAATAGTGCTTCATCCTCATGCCCAGGTTAAGCGGGTGACAAAGGGTGAAATTATAGAACAAATTCTCAAATCAGTTCCTGTCCCGATTTAGTGCGAAATTGGAGAAACCAATTTTGCTTCACGGCCGGAAAAGGCGTTGCCTTTTCCGTGTATGAAGATACCCCTCCGCTGACAGAGGGGGGAGATTCATCTTAAATGCAATTAACCACGAGAGGTAAGTTTTTATTATTTGTAACGTTATTATTTTTAATAACTGCCTGGATCACGTCTATTTCTACTATTTACATTGCTCCCTGTTTTTGTATAAGCTTGTTTATCATAGAATTTTTTATTACAAAGACCTTATTGTTTGGCCTAAAATTTGAGAGAGTTTTACCAGCAGAGGCTTATGAAGACGATAGAATTGTTATTAGTTTATTTATTCATAACCGTAGTATTTACCCCAAACCTTTTATCAGGATTGAAGATTTATTTACCGCGGAAGAAGAAGGAAAACAGCAGCAAAAGATTATTGTTATCGGAGTGCAACCGAACAGCAGGGTTGAATGTGAATATCGAGTTAACTGTTATAAACGCGGCGTATACAAAATAGGTCCGTGTCAGGTAACTGTGACTACTTCCCGGCAGCTATTTGTTAATACAAAGACCTATAATATTTTTTCTAGATTCGTAGTTTATCCTAGGACATTTAAAATAAAATATTTTTCTTTGTTTATCAGAGGAACCTTACCGCGTTTTGGTGAACAAACCAGCCGATTAAGCGGTGATTATGAAGAGTTTTACGGTATAAGAGAATATCACCATGAGGATGGCTGGAGGCGGATACACTGGCGTTCAACCGCAAGACAGAGTAAGCTGATGGTTAAACATTTTGAGCAGTCAGCCCGTTGTGAATTCACCATAATTATCGATGCAAAGCGTGGTCATAATATTGGGAGTGGCAAAGAAACTACTCTGGAATATGCGGTGAAGATTGCTGCTTCTTTAGCAAAATACCTAACAGATAAAAAGGTTTTTGTGCAGCTTATTGTCGGGTCGAAAAATCCGATAATTGTTCCCCCGGACAAGGGAGAGTATCATTATTTGAAGATTTTAGAAAGATTAGCCGAAGTAAGATCTGACGGTTATATGAGGTTAAGTGAAGTGATTAATTTAAACGGTTGTATTATTTCAGCTAATTCAACATTGGTTGTTTTTATGCTGGATAATGATCAGGAAACTGCAGATAGTTTTGCCCATTTTATTGTTAGAGGAATAAGTATTATACCGATTATTTTAAACTCTGCGTCTTTTGCCAACTTAACCGTGCCGTTTCCCCTGGATGAACAGCGTATTTATTTATCTGATCGGCTGCGGTGGACCGGGTCGCGGATATATTATATTAAACAGGGAGAAAATTTAGAACTTAAATTTATTTTTGCTGCGTAAAAATAATTATTTGACGATTCCATGGATAAAAAGCAGGAGTTACATCTTTTCTTCGGAGTTACCTTGTATAAATCTTCCCCCTACGCTTGCGGAGGGGAAGATTTATCTTAAGTCCATGAAAGAATATTATCGGTTAAATTTATATATCTTTTCATATATAGTAGCCGCGATATTGTTATTTTTTTTATCCGGAATATTTATATTGGAAGAGCAATTTATTTACTTGTTGTTTTTAACTCTTGGATTTATTACCAGTTGGTTAATATATAAAACAAGAAATTTTTCATTTCTAAGAATTGTTGTAACCTTAGCCATAGTTATTTTGGTTGCAATTAACCTAATCAGGGGATTTGAATCAGCGCCGGCCGAACGCTTAGTGCTTTTAGTCAAGTTATTGTTTTGGATATTAGTTCTTAATAGCTTTATTCTCTACCGCCGCCAGGATATTGCCCTTTCAATCTTTTTGAGTTTTGCCATATTTATATTTTCTTTACCGCTAAGTTTAGCGGATTGGCATGTATTGTTGGTTGTGGCAATAATTTTTTTGATATGCACGGTACACATTTTACAGTTATTTACGTATTCTGAGCACGTTGATGCAATTCTAATAGCTAACATTAGGCCAGAGCGCCAGTTATACGGCAGTATCTTTTATTCTTTGCTGATTGTTTTTTTTGCACTAATTATTTTTTTATTACTGCCAAAACTTAGTTTTCACATAAATTTTTTAGAAAAAGGATTGTCGCGTTCTGCAATAAAGGATTTGGAAACGAAACATGGTTCAATGTTTTGGATGGAGGAGGTTGAGCAGCCGGTTATTGCTGGTAAAGGAAGGGCTGTGCCTGCCGGCAAACGAAAAATTTATTTTTTTAATCTGTTTGATAAAATTGCCGTTATCGAAATAAATAAAAAAAGTTTAACAAAATTTTTTCATGGGATGATAAAATCAAAGTATAATCCACAAATAGAAAAGAGCGAACCTTACTTTCCAGAACAAGAGCAAAGAGCAGATTTTGGCATGCAGCTTTTTAATGAGTTGCGCGCAAGTCACGAGAGTTATAAGAAAATTAATGCTGAGAAAGAGATGCTGGCGGATATAAAAAAAGAAAGGTCGAAACAGGAAGTAAAAGATGAGTTTAAAAAAAATATAAAACAAACAATTTCCATTTTGCCCGGGATATTATTTTTAATATTAAAATACACTTTATTTTTATGTTTGGTTTTATTTTTTATTTGTAATTTGTATTGCATTGTTAAAAAAAAATTACTCCAGTTAAGCCTGAGAAAGCTTGCAAAGAATAATCCCAGGGATTTTATTGTTAAGATTTATTCGATGTATTGCCAGATGTTGGGCTACATTGGTATTGCCCGGCAGTTTTACCATGAACCGATAGAATATTTACATGATGTTGTTTTTCAACATAACGGTCATGATCGAATTTATCATCATAATTTAGTAATAATTTTTCAACGGGCAAAATATAGCAATCAACAGATAAACACAGAAGATTCCTTTACAGTTCTTAATTCTTATAATATAATAAGAAAAAGCATTTTAGACAAAAGCCGGTTTTTGAAACGAGAACAGTTGAAGTTTCTTTCTTTTAATTTAATCGTATAGGGATTTCCTTTTTTTCTGATTTTTCTGAATCTATCTTTTCTTTTGGTTTACATTTTCTAATCCATTGAAAAGGTAAGTGCTAAATTAGTGCCGAAGGCAATAATTTATTATAAGTTACGGGAGGCAGAGTAATGGGTGAGTTTATTGGTAAAGGGAGAAAGTCAAGGCGTTGCTATGGGTTTGATGAAGTGGCATTGGTGCCTGGAGAGATAACGATAAATCCTAATGAAATAGATACTTCCTGGAAAATTGGTGGTATGCGGTTTACGGTCCCGATACTTGCGGCAGCCATGGATGGAGTGGTTGATGTAAGATTTGCCGTTCAAATGGGCCGGCTCGGAGGTATTGCCGTGCTTAATCTCGAAGGGGTACAGACCCGCTATAAAAATCCGTCCGCAGTCTTAGAAAAAATAACCAAAGCCTCTCCAGATGTTGCCACGAGACTTGTTCAGGATATTTATCTTGAACCGATAAAGGAAAATCTTATTGTCCAGCGAATTTCGCAGATTAAAAAACATAAAGTGCCAGCAGTCGTAAGTGCGATACCACAAAATGCTGGGCATTTTGCAGAAATTGCCCAGGATGCCGGTGCGGATATTTTTGTCGTACAGTCAACCGTGGCCACGGCACGGCATATTTCAAAAGAATATCAGGTGCTTGATTTGAAAAAGTTTTGTCAGAAGATGAAACTACCGATTATTATCGGTAATTGTGTTACTTATAATGTTGCGTTACAGCTTTTTGAAACTGGGGCCAGTGCAGTTTTGGTTGGGATTGGTCCGGGGGCGGCATGTACAACCCGCGGTGTTTTAGGAATTGGCGTGCCACAGGTTACCGCGACTATAGATGCTGCCGCGGCACGTAATTTTTATTATAAAAAAACCGGCCGGTATGTGCCAATTATTACGGATGGCGGCATGCGTACTGGCGGGGATATTTGTAAGGCCTTTGCCTGTGGTGCAGATGCGGTCATGGTCGGTTCTGCCTTTGCCCGGACAAAAGAGGCACCGGGGAGAGGATATCACTGGGGTATGGCAACTTCACATGCAAACCTGCCGCGCGGCACGAGGATTAAGGTGAATACTACCGGAACATTAGAGGAAATTTTGTTTGGCCCGGCCCGTCTGGATGATGGTTCACAGAATTTAGTTGGGGCACTGCAGCTTTCCATGGGTAGTGTGGGTGCCAAAAATATTAAAGAAATGCAAATTGCAGAAATAATTATTGCCCCTTCAATACAAACCGAAGGCAAAATCTTTCAACAGGTGCAGCGGGTGGGGATGGGGAAGTAAATCCAAGATTTAAATGTCAAATTTCAAATATCAAATGACAAATAAATCGCTTAACAAAAAAATGGTAAAATGAAAGAAATTTTGTAACTTAACTGTTTTTACGATTAAAACATTAAAAGATTTATTTGGAATTTGACATTCTATTAAAAAAGATAAAATGTTTGACTAATACCCGTAATTTGATAACATAATGAAAAACTTTAGGACTCATTCTTGCAGTGAATTAAATTTAGAAAATAATAACCAGCCGGTTATTTTATGCGGATGGGTGCGTGCCCGACGTGACCACGGTGGGCTAATCTTTATTGATTTGCGTGATCGTGAAGGTATTACTCAGCTGGTATTTAATCCCGAACTTGATGCTGATTTACACCGCAGAGCCGGGGAACTGCGTTCGGAATTTGTTATCCGGATCGAAGGTAAAGTTTTACCGCGTCCGCTGGGTACGGAAAATAAAAAGATTCTTACCGGTGAGATAGAAGTAACGGTTCAATCTTTAGAAAATTTATCAAAATCTAAAGTGCTCCCTTTTGAAATTGAAGATAATATAAATATTTCTGAAGAATTACGGCTTAAATACCGCTATTTGGATTTAAGGAGACCAGTTATGCAGCAGAAGCTTATCTTGCGCCATAAGGTATTTAAATTGATCCGCGATATTTTGGATCGGGAAAAATTCATTGAAGTTGAGACGCCGATTTTGACCAAAAGCACCCCGGAAGGCGCGCGGGACTATTTGGTCCCCAGCCGTTTAAATCCCGGACAGTTTTATGCCCTCCCCCAATCCCCTCAGTTGTTTAAACAAATTTTAATGGTTGCTGGTTTAGAAAAATATTTTCAACTTGCAAAATGTTTCCGCGATGAAGACCTGCGTGCGGACCGGCAGCCGGAATTTACCCAATTGGATATAGAGATGTCTTTTATAACAGAAACGGATATTTTTACGCTTATTGAACGCATTGTCCAGCAGATTGTGAGGCTTGCGCTAAATAGAGAGATAGATATCCCATTTCAAAGATTATCGCATTATGAGGTCATCAGCAGATTTGGCACAGATAAACCGGATGTAAGATTTGGGATGGAACTTATTGATCTGACTGATATCGTTTGTGATGCAGAGTTTAAGATTTTTAAAAATGTGGTAAAAGAAGGTGGGATGGTTAAAACGATAAATGTGAAGGGTGGTGCAGGTTTTTCTCACGCGGAGATACAGCAGTTAGAAACGCAAACCGCCATTTTTGGCGCAAAAGGGCTGGCCTGGTTTAAAATAAAAGCAGAAGGGGTTGTTGCTCCGATAAAGAAATTTTTCTCGGATGAGATTACCGGACAAATTTTAGAGAAAACAAATGCCGAGGTTGGCGATTTATTGTTATTTGTTGCGGATAAAAATGCTGATGTGGTTAATAGCTCATTAGCACATTTACGCTTGGAACTTGCAAAACGGATGAATAAAATCAGCCCAAATACGCATACTTTTCTCTGGGTTACTGATTTTCCATTGTTTAAATATAATCAAGAAGAACAGCGTTGGGAATCAGAGCACCATCCGTTTACGGCACCTGATGAAGAAGATATTAAGCTGATTGAGTCTGAACCGGACAAGGTGTGTTCCCGGGCATTTGATCTGGTATTTAATGGGGTTGAGATTGGCAGCGGCAGTATAAGAATTCATGATGTTGAGCTTCAACAGAAAATTTTTAAGCGGCTGGGTATTACTGAAAAAGAGATGCAGGAAAAGTTTGGGTTTTTGCTTGAAGCATTTCAGTATGGACCTCCGCCGCACGGAGGGATTGCTTTGGGTATGGACCGGCTCCTGGCAATGCTGACGGCATCAACCAGCATTCGCGAGATAATCGCTTTTCCCAAGACGCAAAAAGGTGCCTGTTTACTTTCCGGGGCGCCTTCAGGGGTTACGGAAAAACAGCTTAGGGAGTTGGGTTTAGATTTAAAAGTTGAATTTGACAATTAATGAAGCATGGTGTATAATATAAATTTTGATAAATCAGAAGGCGACAAATTAGACAAAAAACATAGATTATAGTTTTTGGCACGGTTTATATTAGTGTTTACCCCTCTCTGATGACAGTCCGGTTTGTTTGCGTACTGTTTTTTCGGGCAAATTTCAAGGAAGGTGAAAAAATGAGAAAGATGTGCTATTTATTGACAGGGATCACAATGGTTAGTATTACAATTGCCGGCTGTGCAAGAAATATTGAGATTTCCACGATTAAAAAAGAGCGTCTGGACCAGGAAACAGCAGGTAATCGCGGATATGTTAAAGGAACGTCCGCGGCAATAGACGATCCTAAGGGAGAAAAGACCAGAGAAATATTCAGAGTTGTTGTTGACGTTCCCCCATATAGTTTTGATAAGTCAAAACCAGCACCGGACAATGAGATCTGGGGAAATAAAGGAATTTTTCAACGGGGAACCTATAAACCAGAGAAAACGCTGCCAAAATTTATACCTCCAAAACAACAACCGCAAAGAGAAGTGGTGCCCCTGACCTTAATCCCTGAGGAAGAGATAAAGATATCACCCGATATCGTAGAACTACAAAAGGAGCAGGAAAAACAAATAACACCGGGAAAACAAGTAACGCCGGAAAAACAAGTAAAATATGAACAATATATTGTCCAAAAGAATGATTCTTTGTGGAAGATTGCAAAAAAAACTTATGGTAATCCAAATAAATGGCGTTTGATTTATGAAGCAAATTTGAATGTTATTAAAGATCCAAACAAACTAAGAACTGGACAAAAGTTAATAATTCCCAGATAATCTTTCCCGATTAAAGTCCTGCCGAAACATCCCGCCTTTTGGCGGGGAAGTGTGTCTTTACAAAGATCGGATGGAGTTTTATTGATATATGGATAAGAACTTAAAATTACACAATGCGGAAGAGTCTTTAATCCTTTTAGGACGGCATGACGAAAACATAAAGCTTGTTGAGAACGAACTTGGGGTGAAAATTGTTTTCCGCGGGGAACATTTGACAATATCCGGGGATGAGGATAAAGTAGAATTAGCCGTAAAATTATTTGAGGAATTATTGAATGTGATTCGCATGGGCGGCGTGCATATTCGTAAGAATGAAATTGCTTATGCACTCAAGAATATGCAAAATTTAAACCTGCATACAATATGTCTGGATAAAATTGATATTATGTCCAGACGGCAGTTTATTACCCCGAAGTCTATGGGGCAAAAAGAATATGTCGACGCAATACGTGAACATGATATAGTTTTTGGGATTGGCCCGGCCGGGACAGGTAAAACATATTTGGCAATGGCGATGGCGGTATCGGCATTAAAAAAACAACAAATTAGCCGGATAATCTTGACCCGCCCGGCAGTAGAAGCTGGTGAAAACTTAGGATTTCTGCCGGGTGACTTGTATGAAAAAGTCTCCCCATATCTGAGACCGCTTTATGATGCCTTGTATGAAATGATGGAGGTAGATAAAATTCAGAAATTTTTGGAACGCGGGATAATCGAAGTTGCCCCGTTGGCCTATATGCGCGGACGGACATTAAATGATTCGTTTGTAATCTTGGATGAAGCGCAAAACAGCACTCCAGAACAGATGAAGATGTTTTTGACCAGGCTCGGATTTGATTCCAGGACGGTTATTACCGGAGATATAACCCAGGTAGATTTACCCGCCGGGCGAGATTCCGGGCTAATCCAGGTACAGGCAATTTTGAAAGATATTGCCGGGATTAAATTTGTCTATTTTACCGGACAAGATGTTGTAAGGCATGAGCTGGTACTTGATATCATTCATGCCTATGCAAAACATGAGCGGGATTATGACCGGAATAAATTGAAAAATGCAAACTAAATCAAAAAAAACGAATAAAACAATAACCCTAAATATTCCGCGGGTCTTTCATTATTTGGCAATAATCGCCATTGGTCTTTTTATTATTGCCGAGCTAATCAGCGGGCATAAGCTGGTGGTAAAAAAATATAAGACCGGTCAAGTCTGCCAAAATAATATTTATGCCCCATTTGATTTTTCCTACCGTGATGAAAATAATAATCTTTTTGAGGTCAAGAAAAATGAGGTGCTGGTACAGAAAGGACAGCGGCTTACAGAGGCGCAGGTGGGTGCTTTAAATGCCCTGGCTAAATATCAGACCGGAATAAGCCGGATAAATTTAGTCTTGGGGACATGCCTGGTTACGTTAATCCTTTTCATTTTTTTGTTGGTTTATTTGAAAATTTATAAATCACCGGAGATTTTACATGCAAAAAATATACTGCTGATATGTTTGTTAATAATTTACATCATCTATTTGTCAAAAGTTATTATCCAATCACCGGTTTCAATTTATCTTATCCCGCTGGCCAGTGTTTCGATGCTGCTGACGATACTAATTAATTCACGGATTTCTTTTATTATCACCATAATTTTAGGCATTGTTGTTGGGGTTTTAGGCAGTATTAGTTTCAATCTTTCCATGGTGTTGATTATTGGCGCAGTGGTCGGGATTTACGCCGTGGACCAGATTCGCCGGCGTACAGATTTAAGTAATGCCGGACTGCTTATTGGAACGACAAATTTTATTGCGATTGTTGGTATTGGTCTTTTAGAAGGGTTTGCCTTGACAGAACTTGCTGCGGCGGGATTGTGGGGGATGCTTAATGGTATTGGTTCTGCGGTAATTGTTGCCGGTATTACCCCGATGATCGAATCATGGTTTCGGATTACGACGAATATTAGTTTATTAGAATTATCCGATTTTAATCAGCCGCTTCTTAAAGAATTAAATTTGGCCGCAGCCGGTACCTATCATCATAGTATTGTTGTTGGTAATCTTGCGGAAAATGCCGCGGAGGCATTAGGTGCAAATAGTTTGCTATCCCGCGTTGGCGCATATTACCATGATATCGGAAAAATGAAGATGCCGCATTATTTCAGCGAAAATCAGTCTGAAGATAAGCATGATAAACTTGCTCCGACAATCAGCACGTTGATAATCACCAACCACGTAAAAGAAGGGATTGAACTGGCGCAAAGGTATAAGTTGAATAAAGAAATTATTGATATTATCGAACAACATCATGGCACCAGTCTAGTTTACTTTTTTTATCACCGTGCGCTCGAGCGAACGAATTTAGAAGAAGATATTGAAAAAGAATCCTTTCGTTATCCCGGTCCAAAACCACAATCTAAGGAAGCAGCGATTGTATTACTTGCGGATTCTGTTGAAGCGGCGTCGCGTACCTTAACCGACCCTACCGCAACCCGCTTAAAAGAACTAATTCAACGAATAATCAATAATAAATTTATTGACGGACAGCTGGATGAGTGCGATCTTTCGCTAAAGGACCTGCATAAAATCACTAACGTTTTTATACGAATTTTGACCGGAATTTTACACACACGGGTGGAATATCCGGAAGAAAACTTAAAAAATGATCAAAATAAAGATAACAAACAATCAGAAGATAAAAAAGGTACATCTTAATAAGGTAACCCGTTGGGCAAAAAAAGCCCTAACCCAGCTGAAAATAACAAATTGTGAATTAAGCATTATGTTTGTTACTGATCGTGAAATTACCAAATTAAACCGGAAATATTTAAAGCGTAATTACCCGACAGATGTTTTGGCATTTAGGATGCAGGAAGGTTTGTTTTTAAACGTTTCACCAGATATTTTGGGGGATGTGGTAATCTCTGTTGAGACGGCGCAAAGAGTGAGCAGGCAATACCGGGTACGATTTGAACACGAATTATGCCTTTATTTGCTGCATGGAATTTTGCATTTAATCGGATATCGTGATAACACCAAAAAATCACGCCGCATTCTAGAGCAAAAACAACAGCAGATACAAAGGAAATTAACCAATCTTCCACTTTGTAGGTGGAACATTGGTTGTTAAAAAACGGAAAGGAGCTTCATATTGTCAAAAAATGCTGCGCATTTTTTGCGTATGAAGATTTTTCACAGCTTGCTGTGAAAAATATTCATTATGAAATCAAGGAATATTATTGAAAGTTTTAATTGTGCGATAGAAGGTTTTATGTACGTATTAAAAACCCAGCGGAATATGCGGATACATTTTCTTTTGAGTGTGGCGATTGTTTTGTTCGGTATCTGGGTAAATTTATCCAGGATTGAGATTATGATTCTGACATTGACCGCAAGTATCGTCTTAGTTGCAGAAATGATCAACAGCAGCGTAGAATATTTAATTGATTTAGTTACTGACGTTTACCATCCGCTTGCTCGAATAATAAAGGATGTTTGTGCCGGGGCGGTATTTCTTGCGGCAATTAATGCGATGATCGTTGGATATTTGATATTCAGTAAAGAATTTTCACAAGAGAATTTTGCCGGCAGTATTGAGAAAATAAGACAATCTCCGGTGCATTTGACATTTATTATTATGATTATAACGCTATCATTGGTGATTACGAGTAAAGTAATGTTGGGCCGCGGCACGCCGCTTAGAGGTGGTATGCCCAGTGGTCATAGCGCATTTGCATTTTCCATATTTGTCGGGGTATCGTATTATTTTAGAGATTTATTGCTCAGTGTATTAGTAGGCATTTTGGCGCTGCTTGTTGCCCAGAGCCGTGTTCGGCCGGGGGTGCATACAGTATGGGAAGTTATTGCCGGCGGGATACTTGGGGCGGGGGTAAGTTTGCTGATTTTGCAGGTCATGCTATAAATTATCAATTAGTGCCTGCGGCACTAATTGATGTACTACCTTTTCTTTAAAAAAGAAAAGGTAAACCAAAAGAAATAAATTTTTACAGGGTTAAATTAGTGCCTTTGGCACTAATTTATGTATGTCCTTTTTTTCTTGAAGAAAAGGGTAGTTCTGATACAATAAGATTAAATCTGTCTGTTTCCTGTGGTCTTGTGTGCCGGGTGGCTTTTTGAAGAGAAAGCTTGAACACGAAAGGTTTTCAAATGGATAAAAATTTTTCGGCACAGCATTACCTCATCAGCATGGCATAATACCCTATAGTCCCGCTTCGCCGATGCTTTAGCGAGACGGAAAGGAAATTTTTTATAAGTGCAGCGGATAAAAAAAACAAAAGGGGTCGTGATAAAAAAGAGAGATTTCCGTGACACGAGTATTCTGGTTACATTTTTTACTTATGATTATGGTAAAATAAGGGTACTCGCCAAAGGGATAAAAAAGGATTACCGTAAATTTGCCTCGCATTTAAATCAGTTTAGTCTGAACGATATTGTGTTTTACGAAAGATATCCCCGGGAATATGGTATTTTAAGTCAGGCAGATTTAAGTTGTGCAAACAGTCAGATATTTCAGAGTGTTAAAAGAATTGCCGTGGCCGCATACCTTGCCGAGCTGGTAGATAAAACAATGCCGGTTTTTAGTAAAAATAGTGCGGTGTTTAAACTTTTACTTGAGGTTTATGCTAATCTCGGGGCAGGGCTTGAAGAAGATAAGCTGTTACGTATTTTTGAAATTAAATTTTTAGAGCTTTCTGGTTTTAAACCGCGCCTGGATACCTGTGTAAGCTGTCAGGTGGAAATTAAAAAAGCCTGCCGGTTTAGCATGTCCTCCGGAGGACTTTTATGCCGTGGGTGTTTTAATAAAGATCCAAGGGCAAAAAAGGTTAGCCTGGGGACAATTGCCACGATGGTGCATATCGAACAGAATGATTGGCAAAAACTTCTGCGCTTAAACCTGACCGCAAATACGGCATTGGAATTAAAACATATTTTGCGTGATTTTCTTGACTTTCATATGGAAAAAAGGTTACAATCTTTGAGGTTTCTGAACCAGATCAATTAGCCCGCCAAAAAACATGGCGGACTAATTGATGTGCTACCTTTTCTTTGGGAAAGAAAAGGTATGCCAAAAGAAAAAGAAAAAAACAAATTCTGATATGGATAAAATAGTATCTTTATGCAAACGCCGGGGGTTTATTTTTCCCTCATCTGAAGTTTATGGTGGGCTGGCGAATACCTGGGATTATGGTCCCTACGGCGTTGAGTTGAAAAATAATCTAAAAAATTCATGGTGGAGGACGAATGTTCACCAACGTGATGATATCTTAGGGATGGATGCGGCAATCCTGATGAACCCCATGGTCTGGGAGGCCTCTGGACATACGGATAATTTTGCTGATTTTGTGATTGAGTGTAAACAATGTCATAAAAGAATACGCTTGGATGATCGTGTGCCGGATAAGCCAAAATGTTTATATTGCGGGGCAGAAAATTTTACATCTCCGATGCAGTTCAACTTAATGTTTAAGACTTACCAAGGGCCGGTTGAAGGCGAGGAGAATATTATTTATCTTAGGCCGGAAACTGCCCAGGGGATGTTTGTGAATTTTCCGAATGTCCTGGATTCAAAACACCCGAAGCTCCCTTTTGGACTAGCACAGATTGGTAAATCCTTCCGCAATGAAATTACCCCGGGAAATTTCACTTTTCGTACCCGTGAATTTGAACAGATGGAGATAGAATATTTTGTGCCCCCTGAACAGGCGGACAAATTTTATGAATACTGGGTTAATCAGCGGTTCAGTTGGTATTGGGAGTTGGGGCTAAGAAAAGAAAATTTGAGAAAACGCGTGCATTCTCAAGATGAACTTGCTCACTATGCCCTGGCCTGTTCAGATATAGAATATAAATTCCCTTTTGGCTGGTCAGAACTGGAAGGGATTGCCAATAGAGGTGATTTTGATTTAAGGCAGCATGCCCAAAAGAGTAAAAAAGATTTTCAATATTTTGATGAGCAAGCTAAGGCAAAGTTTTATCCGTATATTATTGAACCTTCGGGCGGGGTGGATCGGGCGGTGCTGGCATTTTTGGTTGATGCTTATCGTGAAGAGGAGGTGAAAGGCAGGGCCAGGGTGTTTTTGAGTTTGCATAAGGATCTTGTGCCTGTGAAAGCCGCGGTACTGCCGCTCTTGCGTAATCGGTCGGAGATCGTGGAACTAGCGAAAAAGATTACTGCGGATTTAAAAAGGTATTTTGTTGCAGTTTATGATGATACGGCCGGTATTGGTAAGTTATACCGCCGTCAGGATGAGGTCGGTACGCTTTATTGTATTACCGTGGATGTGCAGTCTCTGGAAGATAAACAGATTACCGTACGCGAGCGGGATACAATGCAGCAGGAAAGAGTAGGTATAGACCGGTTAAAAGAGTATTTGGCGGAAAAATTAGGTTGAACTGGCTAAAATATTACTGTTGGACATTAGCAGGTCAGGCGAGCATCAAAAGTATTATGATAATGCTATCCGTAACCGGATTAATCAAATAGTTAGCCTTATAAAAAAAGAAAAAAATAGAGCCGCGGATTAACACTGAATGAACACGGATAAAAAAACATTCAGACCACAAATAGAGCATATTTATTTGCGACAATTAGTGCAATTGGTGGTTAAAAAAAGAGCTTAAACGATTTGATTATTAAAAATCCGTGTAAATCCGTGGCTAAAGAAATAAACTTGATATCATGCCTCGCAGACTGTGGATAAATTATTTAGCAATAATTTCTCCACGCTCGGTGGGATAAATTCGCCCGCCATGCATTTTGGCGGGCTCATTTAAAGGAGGAATATTAAGGTAATGGGAAAGAAATATGTTTATTCGTTTGGTGGTGACCGTGCAGATGGTAATGGGAAAATGAAAAATTTATTAGGTGGTAAAGGGGCAAATCTTGCTGAGATGGCCGGACATCCAAAGCTGAAATTGCCGGTCCCGCCGGGGTTTACTGTGACCACCGAGGTTTGTACTTATTTTTATGAGAATAAGAAAAAATATCCGCCAGGACTGAAAGAACAGGTAGAAAAGGCATTGTCTAAGGTCGAGCGGATTATGGGGAAAAATTTTGGTGATGCGGATAATCCCCTGCTGGTATCGGTTAGGTCAGGAGCACGAAAGTCGATGCCGGGAATGATGGAGACTGTTTTGAATGTTGGATTAACCTCAAAGACTTTACCGGGATTGATTAACCAAACCGGTGGAAACGACCGGTTTGTATATGATGCGTACCGGCGTTTAATTATGATGTATGCGGATGTGGTTATGGAAAAAGCTGCGGGAATTGAACCCGTCGCGGACAAGGGTATTCGCAAGCAGCTTGAGCAGATTATGCAGGAGGTAAAAAAGGCAAAAGGCGTGGAGAATGATACGGATTTAAGTGCGGATGATTTGAAGGTTATGTGTGAGAAATTTAAACAGAGAGTAAAAGAAGTATTTAAAAAACCATTCCCTGATGATGCCAATCAGCAGCTTTGGGGAGGAATGGGCGCGGTTTTTACTTCATGGAATGGGAGACGTGCAGTTAGTTACCGGCGGATTGAAGGTATTCCTGATGCCTGGGGTACTGCGGTTAATGTACAGGCAATGGTATTTGGCAATATGGGAGGAGACTCTGCAACTGGTGTGGCCTTTACCCGTAATCCGGCAACTGGAGAGAAAATGTTTTATGGTGAATACCTGATTAATGCCCAGGGAGAAGATGTTGTTGCGGGCACACGCACCCCGGCGCCAATAAATGAGATGGGAAAAAACCCGCATAACCAGCATTTAACCAGCCTGGAAAAAGGCATGCCGAAACTTTATCAACAATTGTTTGAAATACAAAAACGGCTGGAAAAACATTACCGCGATATGCAGGATGTAGAATTTACAATTGAAAAGGACCGGCTTTATATGCTGCAGTGCCGGGTGGGTAAACGTAATGGCCCGGCAGCAGTTAAGATGGCTTTGGATATGTATAATGAAAAATTAATTTCCAAAGAAGAGGCCATATCCCGGGTAACGCCGGCACAGTTAGATGAATTGCTGCATCCTTTAGTTGATCCTAAGGCAGAAAAAGAACAGGCCCCGTTAGCACAGGGATTACCGGCAGGTCCTGGCGGGGCGTGCGGACAGATTGTGTTTACCGCAGATGATGCGGTAGAGTGGACAAAAAAAGGAAAACAGGTTGTTCTTGTGCGTGAAGAAACCAGTCCGGAAGATGTTGAAGGTATGCGTGCTGCCGTGGCAATTCTTACGGCCAGAGGCGGAATGACCTCACATGCTGCCCTGGTTGCCCGCGGCTGGGGTAAATGTTGTATTGTTGGCTGCGGGGTGGTGGAGATAGATGTGCACAGTAAGAACATGAAGGTTAAAGATAAAGTATTAAACGAAGGCGAGTGGCTTACCTTAAACGGAACAAAGGGTAATTTTTATGCCGGAAAACTTTCGCTGATTAATCCCAGCCAGGAAAATAAAACGCTTTATGCGTTTTTGAAGATATGTGATAAGATAAGAAAGATTAATGTCCGGGCTAATGCAGATACTCCTGAAGATGCTGCCCGTGCGCGCTCATTTGGGGCAGAGGGTATTGGATTGTTTAGAACGGAGCATATGTTTTATGGCCAAGGTTCGGAGGCGCCATTATTTAAACTGCGGAAGATGATTATTGCGGATACGCAGGATAAGAGAAAAGAGGCATTGAATGAACTTTTTTCGCATGTTAAAGCAGATGTGACCGCAACGTTAAAGGCAATGCAGGGTTTTCCCGTAACAATCAGACTGATAGATCCGCCATTACATGAATTTATCCCGCAAAATATTGAGCAACTTACGGAATTGGCGGGTAGTCTTAAAATTAGTATGGTGGAATTAAAAAAGAGAGCGGATTCCTTAAAGGAATTAAACCCGATGATGGGACATCGTGGAGTAAGATTAGGGATAACTTACCCCGAGGTGACGGAAATGCAGGTGCGGGCAATCCTTGAGGCTGCGGCTGAACTGGTTTTATCCGGGACAAAAGTTTACCCGGAAATTATGGTTCCGGTTATTTGTTCTGTTTCCGAATTAAACAATCAAAAGGAAATAGTCAAACGTGTTTACCATGATGTGTGTGTAAAGTATAAAATTAAAAAGATAAATTATCTGTTTGGAACGATGATTGAAATTCCCCGGGCAGCGCTTACCGCGGATAAAATAGCGGAAACTGCGGAATTTTTCTCATTTGGCACAAATGACCTGACACAGATGGGATTTGGTTTTTCCCGTGATGATATCGGGAGTTTCCTGCCGGATTATCTGGAGAAAAACATTCTGCCGAATGACCCATTCCAAAGCATTGACCAGGAGGGTATTGGAGAATTAATCGTATTAGGTATCAGCCGCGGACGTAAAACCAGGAGAAATCTAAAAATCGGCATTTGTGGTGAACATGGTGGAGAGCCGGAATCAGTGAAATTCTGCCACCGGGTGGGGATGAATTATGTAAGTTGCTCCGCATTTCGTGTTCCGATTGCCAGACATGCCGCAGCATTGGCTGTCCTTGAAAACAGAAAGAGAAAATAAATAATGGTTGACCCGATACGGTTGTACCTTAAAGATATTAAGAATATTCCGTTGTTAACTCCTGAGGAAGAACTGCGTTTCTCAAAACGTGCTAAACAGGGGAATAAACAGGCGCGTCGGATAATGATTAACTCTAACCTGCGTTTGGTGGTAAACATTGCAAAAAGGTACAGTTTTCTTGGCGTGCCGATGACAGATTTGATTGAGGAAGGGAATTTAGGACTGATGAAGGCAGTAACCCTCTTTGACCCTAAAAAAGGATATCGTTTTAGCACTTATGCTGCCTGGTGGATAAGACAATATATTACCCGGGCGATTGCTAATCAGAGCAAAACGATTCGTGTGCCAGTATATCTTAATGAGTTGATCTCAAAATGGAAAAGGATCAACGAACAGCTTATGCATAAACTGGGACGTCCGCCGCGGTTAAAAGAAATAGCTCGTAAAATGAGGTTAAGCCTGAAAAATGCAAGAAGAGTTAATGATATTGTTACCCGCACGACATCATTATATACGCCAATCGGCAGTGACGAGACCGGGGAATTTATCGATTTAATCGAAGATGACTCGGTGGCATCACCGTTTGAGCAGTTATCAACATTATTGCGGCATGAAAAGATTGCGGCAGTTTTGGAAAAAATGCCGGAAAAAGAAAGAGAGGTCATTATTTTGCGCTACGGGTTGAATGATGGAATATACCGGACATTAGAGGAAATATCGAAAAAATTTAAACTCAGCCGTGAACGTGTACGGCAGATTGAAAGCATGGGACTAAAAAAACTCAAAAGACTTTTGACCTCGGAAAAATCTTTATAAAACGTATAACTATTTCCTTCGCAACAAGCTGCGGGGATAAATTCGCCCGCCATGTATTTTGGCGGGCTCGGTAGTGTCAAATAGATAATGAAAAGCGTTACCACGGAAGCACAGAAGCACGGGAAAAAAATGAGTTTTGAATTAGAAGAATTGACCGGTAAGGTTATTGAATGTGCAATAACTGTTCACCAGAAAATAGTCCCTGGTTTTTTAGTATCTATATAGCAAGCGTCTTTGCCAATGGAATTAGAGAAAGAAGGACAAAAAGTAGAGGTACAAAAAGAGATAAAGATTTTT
>JBDRCZ010000124.1:0-14247 GCA_043821285.1 Candidatus Omnitrophota bacterium
ATTAGAAAAGGTATAAGCTTAATATCCGCCTATAATATTGGCGGATTCAATTTGCACTTATAATTTATGACACTTCGTGACATAAATTATCTGCTCATTGAAGGTAAACCAAAAGAAAAGATAGATTCAGAGAAAAAGGAAATTCCTATACGATCAGGTTATATACATTGTTTTTATCAGAGGCTCACCGCATTATAAGCCATAACCGCCGCACCAATAACTCCCGCATCCCGGCCTAACTTAGCCGGGATAACTTTAACCTGACCTGCCGGAATAGCCAGGGCGCGTTTTTTTATCTGTTCTTCAATTGCCGAAAACAAAATTGCGCCAGCCTGCGCTACCCCGCCGCCAATAACAATCTTTTCCGGGTTTATAACATTAACCATCCCGGCCAATACAACCCCGATGTATCTGCCAATATCCTTCCATAGTTTGATCGAAAAGGCATCTTGTTCATCTGCTGCTTGTGATAAAAGCTCTGGCGTAAGTTTTGTATAATTGCCGTCCAATTTATTTTTTAAGCTGCTATCTACCCCCTTTTTTTTCAATCTCCGTACTGCCTCCTCAACAATATAACGGTTACCAACATAACGTTCCAGGCAGCCATAACCGCCACAGTTGCATCTTGGCCCGTTCATATCCAAGCACACATGTCCAATTTCACCGGCAGTCTGGGTCGCTCCCCGGTAAAGTTTACCCCCAATAATTATCCCTCCGCCAACCCCGGTCCCCAATGTTATTGCAACCATATCCTTGGTATTTCTGCCGGCACCGTAAAAATACTCTCCTAAACACATACAATTTACATCATTATCAATAAAAGTCGGCAGTTTTGTTTCCGCTTCAATTATCTTTTTTAAATGAACATTCTTCCAACCGGCAATATTAGTTAAATTTTTAACTATTCCTCCCGGCGCATCAATTTGACCAGGTAATCCAATGCCAATACCGATAATTTTCTCTTTGCTATTTTTTGCGCCTGAAGATAAGCGCTTGATATTTGATATAACTACTTTAAGCAGTACTGATTTATTGAATGCGGTATTAATTTCTAATTTAGCAAGAAGTTTAAACCTCTTGCAGTTTAATTTTATTATGGCAACCTTACCGATTGTACCACCGATATCCATGGCGATAACAGTTTTATCCATGATTAGATAATCGTGTTACCAGTCTGCACATCAAAGAGGTGGGTCTTGTTCATATCAAAAATCAGATCAATTTTTTGGTTAATTTCCGGCTTATCATGCGCGCCAACCTTGGCAATCAGCGAATCTTTGCCACATTTAAGATAGAGGAAGGTTTCTGATCCCATGGGTTCGACAATTTCGGCAATCGCACTAACCGTATGCTCCTTTGGTGCAACCGTAACAAACAGTTTGTCATAAATATCTTCAGAACGGATACCAAAAACAACATCTTTTCCCTCATAACTACGTATTTCTTTCAAAAAACTATCCGGTAATTTAACCTGAAACCCCTGCGTCCGGCAATAAAAACTGCCATTTAGTTTCACTATTTTAGCATCGATAAAATTCATTGGCGGAGAACCAATAAATCCGGCAACAAATTTGTTAACCGGATGGTCATACAAAGAAATCGGACCAGCAACCTGCTGAATTAATCCATCACACATAACAACAATCCTGTCTCCCAAACTCATTGCCTCCACCTGATCGTGCGTAACATAAATCATCGTGGTCTTAACTTTATTATGCAGTTTTTTAATTTCCGCCCGCATCTGGACTCTGAATTTTGCATCCAAATTACTTAATGGCTCATCAAACAAAAACACTAACGGCTTTCTGACAATTGCCCGGCCCACGGCAACCCGCTGTCGCTGTCCCCCGGAAAGCTCTTTTGGCTTTCTTTTTAGCAGTTTTTCAATACCCAAAATCTGCGCGGCTTCGTTTACTCTTTTTTCTATTTCCTCCCGGCTGATCTTTTTAAGTTTCAGACCAAAGGCCATATTCTCATAAACTGTCATATGCGGATACAAGGCATAATTCTGGAATACCATTGCAATATCTCGATCCTTGGGAGGGATATGGTTAACTAAACGATTGCCGATATAAATCTCTCCTTTAGTTGCTTCCTCGAGTCCGGCAATCATCCTCAGCGTCGTTGTCTTTCCACAACCCGAAGGCCCGACAAAAACCATGAATTCATTCTTCTCTATTCCGAGGTTTATATCCTTTACTGCACATACATCCGGTGGAAAAATCTTTCGAACATTTCTCAAGCTAACCTGTGCCATGTTTTGCTCCTGTAAGGTATTTGATTAACTCCGCTAATGTTTCCTTAAGCTGCTTACGGTGTACAATCATATCGATTAATCCATGTTCCAACAAAAATTCTGAGCGTTGAAATCCGTCGGGTAGTCTCTGCCGTATTATCTGTTCAATTACCCGCGGCCCGGTAAAACCGATTAATGCTTTAGGTTCGGCAACAATAACGTCACCTAAGCTGGCAAAACTTGCCAGGATTCCAGCCATGGTCGGATTAGTTAAAACTGAAATAAACGGCAGCGCGAGATTTTGATGACGGCCGATTACGGCTGCGGTTTTAGCCATTTGCATTAATGAGTACATCCCCTCATACATTCGCGCCCCGCCGCCAGAACCTGATATAATTATAACTGGCAAACCCAGTTCACTTGCCCGCTCCACTGCCCGGCAGATCTTTTCGCCAACAACCGAGCCCATCGAACCCATAATAAAACGTGAATCCGTAACTGTCAAAATGGTTTTTTTTGCAAAAATCTTACAACTGCCACAAATCAGCGCCTCCGGCAAACCGGTAGATTTCTGATCCTCTTCAATTTTAGTTAGATAAGATTTTGGTCCTTGAAACTCCAGCGGATCAGCGGGTTTAAAATTATCATCAAATTCCTCAAAAGACCCCTCATCGGCAATAAGGTTGATACGTTCCTTAGCACCTATTACAAAATGGTAATTACATTTTGGACAAACACGTTTATTTTCATCCAATGCCTTATTATAAATAATTTCCCCACACTCGTCACACTTTGTCCATAGGCCATCAGGCATATCCTTTTTCTTCGCAATTTTTACAATCGTATATCTATTTTTGCCAAATAATGCCATTTTTTGTCTCTTTATAAAAAATTTCCTTAAGCTTAACGAGCATTGTCTCAAGACTACACGGTATTATGCCAAGCTGATCAGGTAATGCCGCAGCAGAAATTTTTTATCCATTTGAAAACCGTAGGTTTTCAAACTTTCCCCCCGTAAATTGTCTGCACATTTAAGAAAATTAGTGCCTTTGGCACTAATTTTCTAACAGGCTTTTCGCTAAATCCACCGCACTGGCGGCATCAGCCGCATAGCCATCGGCGCCAATCTGCGTGGCAAATTCCCCGGTAACCGGAGCACCACCAATCATTGTTTTGGCTAAAATATTTTCCTGTTTCAACGCACTTATCACCTTCTTCATTACCGGCATTGAAGTTGTTATGAGCGCAGACATTGCCACCAGTTCTGCCTTGTTTTCCCTTGCCGCATTAATGAATTTTTCTACCGGGACATCAATCCCCAGATCAATTATTTTAAATCCCGCTCCTTTAAACATCATTCCAACAATATTCTTTCCGATATCATGCAAGTCGCCACGCACGGTACCAATAACAATTCTCCCTTTAGGCTGACATCCCTGTTCAATCAAAAGAGTCTCTAAAAGCTTGACGCCGGCGCTCATTGCTTTCGCCGCAATTAAGACTTCCGGGATAAATATCTCATTAGCCTTAAATTTCAGACCAACAACATTCATCCCGGCAATTAAACCATTATCGAGAATATCTCTGGCTGGAACATTTTCATAAATAGCCGCCTTGACAAGTTCCTCTACCTCTTTGATCCTACCTTGTAAAATTAAATCTTTCAGCTTCGCTAAATTTGTCATTTTTTATCCCTGTTCAACCAGTGTTAATCCGTGGCTTTATTTTTTTATCAGGTTAATTTATTATATTACCACAGCCGCAATCCGATGTCAAAAACTACATCGTCTTACTCATATTTCTAAGACGCAAAATATACATTCCGACCAGACCATAGACCGCAAGGATTACCCCAATGCTCACAAGAATACAGCTTCGGCTTATGTGCTCGGCAAAGGTTGAGGCAAGAAACATAAAAATTAAAAACCCAAGATTCATCACAATCCCTAAAGAACTAAAAGTCCGTCCGCGCATATTATGGGCGATAACCTCATGCACCAGGGTATTTGCCGATATAACAATCGGACCGGTAAAACATCCAATAAGAAAAATCAAACAACCGGCATTCCAAATATTTGATGTCTCATTTATCAATATTGCAAATAACGATATTAATAATCCCGTACATACAAGTCCGCCATACATAACTAAGTGTTTAGAAATTGTTCTGCCTTTCCGTCCATACCAGATACCCCCTAAAGAAAACCCTCCGCCTAAAAAAAACGCGAGGACCCCTAAATCTTTCGTTACGGTCCCGAGCGTTTCCTGAATAAAAATAATAAACACAACATATAATGCTCCGGCAGCGGACATCAGTATAAACAATGTTGCAAGCACAAAACGCATATCCTGATGCGTAATAACATACCTTAATCCTTCTTTAACATCGATAAAAATTGATTGTTCGATTTTAATCACTTCGGTTATCGTTACTTTATTTACCGCGGCAGGGACATTTTTTATCACGATACCGGCAATCATTGCTGCGGATATAAGGTAGGTAAATGCATCAATCATAAATCCCCCTTTTGTGCCAACCGCCTCAACTAACGGCCCGCCAATACCCACCCCCAAAACAACGGCGATTAAACCTGACATCGTGGTAAGAGAATTTGCCATTAAAAGTTTTTCTTGTGGAACAATATCCGGGATAATTGATAGTTTTGAAGGAATAAAAAAGCAGCTTATAGAAAATATTAAAAAAACCGTGATGTATAGCGGTGCTGAATAAGGTAATTTTATCAGCACAAACGGGATAAATAATACCAACAATGACCGGGTAAGATCACAAAAGATCATCGTCTTTTTCCGATCCCACCGGTCAACATAGGCTCCGGCAACAGGCCCAACAACAAAGGCCGGTATTATCGTAAACGATAAAAGCTTGGCCATGGCAAAAGCCGAACCAGGATTACGCATATATACTAAGGCAATCAATGCCATTTGATTTAAGCGGTCGCCAAATTGTGAAATGATCTGCCCCAGCCATAATAAAAAGAAGTTTTTATTTTTTAATATATCGTGTTTTTCTGACATTTAAAATCCATTTTTGCGACTCTCCTTATGAAATCATCATTGTAACCTGTAAACTATATCTCATGGAGCCGACGAGTGGAGTCGAACCGTCGCTCCCTACCTTCGCCCGCCAGAGAACATGGCGGGTCTACGGCTTAACGCTCGCTCCTTAAAAGGAAAACCTGTTGTTTCCCTTTTAATATTTTTCCTTCCTCCGCACAGATGTTCCAGTTCGCCGATAAGGGGAAAAAGGCTTTTTCCCCTTAATATCCCCTTTTGTGGTTCTCCTCATTTCACTGATCGTTGGTTACTGATTACTATCTTTACTGGAGCCGACGAGTGGAGTCGAACCACCAACCTGAGCTTTACGAAAGCCCTGCTCTGCCATTGAGCTACGTCGGCTTGTTCTGCTGCTCTGCTCCGCCACAAAAATTGGCGGATTAATTCACAATATAACTTGCCTCATTACTTCCGCAAGTTATTTGTTCATTAACATTGAGCTACGTCGGCTTGTTCTGCTGCTCTGCTCCGCCACAAAATCGAAGATCCGCCGGTTAATGGAGAAATTAGCGGACAAGGATAAAATTTGTCCAACGTAAAAATTAGCGGTTACAATCTGCTATATTGTCTTGTTATAATTTTTTTATTCTCACACGGAGCCACAAAGTACACTGAGTTTTTTTGATCCAGGTTTGGAATTATATACTTTTAGATCTTTTTGCATCTTCTAGATAAACTTGTTATGTTTGCGGATTTTTTTGAAATGATTTTTTTATCTTTTGTATTTCTTTGTGCTCTTTGCGGCTTTGTGTGATATATTCTTTTTTGTTTACATCAAATTTATAGTACTATCGTGTGATACGTTTAGGGCTCATTTAAAGGAACTAAGATTAATACCCGCCAAAAAACATGGCGGGTTAAATAAGCAGAGGGACTATGTCCCTCTGCTTATTTAAAACTGGTGCCGAGACCCAGAATCGAACTGGGGACGCCGGGATTTTCAGTCCCGCGCTCTACCGACTGAGCTATCTCGGCATTTTTGCATACAACTATTTATCTGATTTATAATACTGCCATAAAATAACACAAAACATATTAAAAAGCAATTATAAATTAACTCCTTTGCGCCTTTGGCAATAATTTATCATCTCTCATATCTGCAGAAATAAAAAAGATGTGAATAAAATAACACAAAACATATTAAAAAGCAACTATAAATTATTGTCTTCGGCAATAATTTATTCAGCACCTTTTCTTCAAAAAAAATTGCCCCTAAACATATCTATAATTATCTGCAAAACCTCAGCGGTCTCCGTGCTTTTCAAAAACATATCTTAGCCAATACTAACAAACGTTTCAATCAGCACACCTTTTTTATTCTCCCTAACAGTTCGCCAGGAACAAATGGCTTTACAATATAATCTATTGCTCCGCCAACAATTATATCTTTCACAATATCCTCTTTTTCTTTCTTCGCAGTAAGCATCATAACCGGGATCGCCTTTGTCTCTTTATCCTGCTTTAACCTTTTAAGGACATCATGCCCGTCTAAGTCAGGCATCATTATGTCTAAGAGAATTAAATCCGGTTTTTCCATTTTTGCCTTTTCGATCCCCGCTTCCCCATTATCTGCAGTAATAACCTCATAATTATTGGCTTTTAATCTAGATACTAATACCATTACAATATGCGGCTCATCATCAATGACTAATATCTTTTTTGCCATCTTTGTCTCCCCTTTCAACCCGCGGTACTGTCAAATACTTAACCATAGAGGTCCTAATGCTCACTTATAAGGTAAGCAACAGCCTTTGGCTGTTCATCACCATAAATACTTATTCTCCCGCCAAGACGCCAAGCACGCCAAGTTTTTTTTATGCAGGTGGCTGAGATTTATTAACTTGTTCCTTATTATATTGTGTATTTCTTTGCACGCCCCGTTAGAAAATGCCAACTTAGTTTATTTTAAACATATTTTTGAACTACCTTATCTAATTCTAGATCTTTTTACCGCTAACATTAGCCGTATGATTTTCTAACGGGGCGTGCTTGGCGGCTTTGCGGGATTATTATTTTATTGTTTTGTGTTAGCATATTCAAACTTAGCCAGTCGCTATAACTGACCAACAAAAATTATCAAATGCAGTGCATCTATTTCCTATGATTACAACATCGTAAATGTTTTTTAAGATATTCCACTGCAGGTGAAACAGAAATACTGATACTAAAACACTTATAGACAGGATATACCAGTAATGTAGTACATACAAAATTTGCAGAAGATTTTGCCGCCTATCTTCTATGGTCTATAGTCTATTGTCTATGGTCTATGGTCTATAGTCTATAGTCTATGGTCTATAGTCTATAGTCTATGGTCTATAGTCTATGGTCTATGGTCTATGGTCTATAGTCTATGGTCTATGGTCTATAGTCTATGGTCTATGGTCTATTGTCTATCTGCCATCTATCGTCTAAATTTTGCTTTTTCTCTACGGCTTTTTTGACCTCATTTTCAATCCGATCCAATAAATGTCCTTCACGATGATCTTTTAGTTGTTTCGCATCAAGGTTAAGCTTGCTTCCAATTTTACTCATTATTTCAATGCCGGTAAATGGTTTTACAATATATTCTACTGCACCACCATCAATAAGACTTTTTACAATATCCTCGCCTTCTGTTTTTGCCGTAAGCATAATCACCGGGATCGCCTCTGTATCCTTATTTTGACGTAAATTCTTAAGCACTTCCTGTCCATCCATTTTCGGCATCATTATATCCAAGATGATTAAATCAGGTTTCTCTTTTTTCGCCCGAGCCAGTCCATCCAAGCCATTATCAGCCGTAATAACTTCGTATCCATTTGCTTTTAGTCTGTTCTCTACCACCCTTACAACATGCGGCTCATCATCAACTACTAATATCTTTTTCGCCATCTTCCCCTCCTTATTTATTAAATGGTTCTGTCAAATACTAAACCAGGCCACAGAGCTGCCTGAGAATAAAACAGTTATACCTGCCTGCCGGTAGGCAGGGAATAATCTTACCCCTCCCACTTTGTGTTCTCAGCGGTTGCACTCTGCGCCCTCAGCTCTACTCTGCGTCATCAGCGGTTGCACTCTCTGCGGCTGCAGTTTTAATCAATCCCTCAGCACGAGCATTATCATCCGGATAAGTTGCGCAGCCAAATCGCAGTTTTATCTTGTCAGACAAGTTTTTTTGTACAACCAAATACACTTCTACTGCTTGCTGCAATCTGTTTTTAACCTTTACTGCGTTTGCTTTATCGCAGTCGTGGACAACGACAAAAAACTCTTCTCCAAACATCACAACCGCATCATTTATCTTACGCAGAGAATACTGAATAACCCGCTCGATGTCTCTTAAAACAAACGCTGTTTCTTGCTCAGGGAGCTGTTGTTTCAACCCGTCAATCTGATCAATCGATACGCGAATAACCGACATCTTTAAATTATTCCGCTGTGCCTGTTCTATGCTGTTGTTTATAAATTCTTCTGACGTTTGGGCAGCATTGTGTTTAGCCAGTGTAAAACTAATTT
Organism: Candidatus Omnitrophota bacterium; assembly: GCA_043821285.1. GTDB lineage: Bacteria > Omnitrophota > Gorgyraeia > B26-G9 > JBDRCZ01 > JBDRCZ01. The sequence goes on from JBDRCZ010000124.1 coordinate 8,810, forward strand.
TTGTGCCTTTGCTAAGCTCACTCTCTACCCAAATTTTCCCCGCATGCAGCTCAATAATCCCTTTAGCAATCGAAAGCCCTAGTCCAGTACCTTTTTCTCCCGGCCCATCTACCCGGCCAAATTGTTGAAATCGACTAAATACCTTCGGCAAATCCTCACGCGCAATTCCCTTGCCAGTATCTGAGATCCGGCACTCAACCTCGGCCTTTTTATCAATGATTGAAATCTCAATATAACCTTTTTCCGTAAATTTATAGGCATTGCCAATTAAGTTAGTAAACACCTGGATAATTTTATCTTTATCAACATAAACGTACAGCGGCTCGGCGGGGAATTGTTTTCTAAGCTCTATACCCTTGTCTTGGGCACTGGTGATAAAAGAGGCATTAACCCGCTCAGCCAAAGCCGCGATATCCACTCTTTCTCTTTTTATTTCCACCTTTCCGGCTTCAATCTTAGATATATCCAACAGATTATTAATTATCCGCTTGAGCCGTTCAACGTCTTCAAGACAAATAGCTAAAAATTCTTTCTGGACCTCCGTAGTTGGTCCAAGTATCCCTTCTAAAACTTGTGAAACTACTTCTCTTATTGAAGTTAACGGGGTACGCAGCTCATGGGAGACAGTGGCTATAAACTCTGTCTTCATTTTATCTACCTCTTTTTCCTTGGTAACATCCCGCAATATAGTTACAATTCCGATAATTTCGCCTTCTGTATCTTTTACCGGAGTTATATCACAGCGTAAAACTATATTTTTTTCTCCCGGCAAGGCAATCTCTCTGGTAATTAAACATTTCTTATCCTGACATTCCTGCAGTGCCCGGTCTAAAGCAACTGTTTTTATCTTCTCTTCCAACGCCTTACGTGTAATATTATCGGTGAGTTCAAAACCCAACATGCGTCTTGCCTGAGGATTTAACACCGCTACCTCGCCCCGCTCATCAATCATAATTACACCTTCCGCCATACTTTCCACCATAGATTCCATCTTGCTCTTTTCAGCCGTGATCACCGCCTGTAACCTTTCTATAGCATTGGATGCTTGACTAGCAATAGCATAAATGAGCTTAACATCGTTTTCTGAAAAGGCACTATCTTTGCAGCTTGAGATATTAATCATTCCGATTGTCTTACCGCGCACGACAAAAGGCACGTTGAAAAAAGACCTTAGTTCATCGAATTTCCTTTTTTCTTTTAGCTGGGCATCAGGGCTTATCGGAATAAGCAAAGCGTTTATTTGTTTCCTGCGGATATTCTCGCCGGTAAGCATAGCGGTAGAGTTAATAAGATTATTCTTAACTTTGTCTACAAATCCCGCACTTCCGGGATAAGCCGGTTTTAAGGTAATATTGGCCGTGTATGCGTCAAACAAAAGCGAGGCGCAGATATCGTAGTCCACAATCTTAAATAATGACTCCATAATCAACCTTAGCAGTGTTTGATGATCCAATGTATAAGAAATTGCATTGGAAACATCATAAAGGATCGATAATTCCATGGTTCTGGCCTTTACCTTCTCCTCAAGTCCTTTGGAAAAGCGCTCTATTTCTGCCTTTGCCTTTTCCAATGCAACGGTCTTTTTTTCAAGTTCTTCTTTTGACTCCTGTATATCCTCCATAATATTCAAAGCCGCTTCCTGGGATTCCTCTAAAGTCTTTGTCCGCTCCTCGACTTTCTTTTCCAAAATCCTTGAAAATTCCTCAAGCTCCTCTTTCGACTTCTCTAAATCAGCAATGAAACTTAATGTTTGGCGCATATCGCGGGCCACACCGACAACACCCGTAACTGCCGATTTCACAGATGATTTCTGCGTAATCTGCGTTTTCAATTCTGCGCCATCTGCGGTTGCAGCATACATCACGCTTCCTGAAAAACTCACCGGAATCTTCTCACCACTCTTGGTTACATAAGTCAAATCGAAATTCCGCACCGTCCCTTCTCTAATCAGTTTTTCTAATCTTTTCCCTTCAAAAAGAACTTCTTCTGCAAAAATCTTTTCCACCGGCTGGCCGATTAGCTCTTCTTCTTTATAATTCAATAAATCCAGTATGGCTCTATTTACGCGCTTAAGCAGGCCATCCGGATCAACTACAATCAAAGTATCGACCATTGAAGAGATGATAGCGTCCGCATATGCCTTTTGCTGCAAAATTTCCGATTGTTTTTGCTTTACTTGCGAGACCATTTCTTTAAAGGCATTCGCAAACTCCTCAATCTCATCGCCGGTTTTTATTTCAAGCGGATAATCTAACTTCCCCTTAGCAACGTGCCGCACAATTTCATTCAATTCCTTTATCGGTTTTACAAATATCCCGCCAAAAACATATCCTAAGAATACCAAAAGAATAAGTAATATCGCCAAAAGTATGAACATCTGTTTAAATAACGCAGTTAGCGCGGCAAATGCCTCATTTACATCCTGCGCAACAAAAACCCACCATTTTTTCCCTTCTTTTAAAAGATAAGCATTGCTAAGCCGGGCAACGGCGGTCAGTCTTTTTTCTTTATCTTTGAGGTGTATTTTTTCAACTACTCCCCATTGGCCTTTACTCGTAATCAATTTCTGAAACTCTGCCTTGTTAGCGAACCGCTGGCTTAAGGGCACAATGCCTTCATGAAATAAAAAATACCCTTTATCATCAACCATGAACGCACGGCCGCTTTTACCGATTTTTACTCTCGCCAACGGCAAAAAGAAACTATCTAATCCTAATACGGCTTTGCAGATGCCGATAAACTTTCCCTGATCATCTTTCACCGGGACTGCGATGGGAAGGGACCAGGCCTTGCTTGATTCATCAAATTCAATATCTCCGATAAAAACATCGTCTTGATAAAAAACCTCCTGCCACCAGGTTTCATCCGCCTGATAAAAATCACTGGTCTTTCCTGAAGCCGCAACCAGGCCGCCGCAATTATCGGTTACAAATATCTCTTTAATATCTTTATCAACCTCAACAAGTTTTTTTAGCCTGAGGCTTAAAGGGGTATTAAGATATTCTTTTATTAACCGGCTATTCTCCTTAGCTTGGGCCCATTGTTTATCCGTATCCAGAAGGAGTTTTTGGACCGCCTCTTTTTGCCGCGCAGAGTATTCTTGATTTTTTTCTATAACTGCGGACTTCCAAAAATGGCTCGCCGCGTGGGTTTCGAGAACATTTACTTCTTTATCGATAATTTCGCTGATCGCCGCCGATATCCTCCCGGCTATTTCTTTATGTTCAAATACAATAGTATTGCGCAATAAAATAAATCCCCTGAAATAACCCAGGACGACTCCAGCGATAATAAGAATCAGACCGACTAAACAAATAAATGTGACTATCTTAAACCTGATACCGCGCCTAAACTTAATCACGCCTTCTCTCCTAACTTCTCTTCTATTTCCTTCACCTGCTTCTTCTAAACACAGATTCTCGCGGAGCATTTACAGATACGCACGGATTATCCAAAACTGAAACAACGGCCTCTTTTAAGGCTTTCTTCTAAACATTTTTACGTCCTATCTGAATTTATTGATATTTTCTTCCAGATATAGTACACTTGGTACTGGAGGTAAAAACATATGTCCCCAAAAAAAACTATACCTGATGATTTTTGGCAAAACCGTAAATGGATACTCCAACATTATAATGAACTTGCCGCTAAATACGCTGATAAATGGATTGCGGCCATTAAGGGTAAAGTAATTGCTTCCGGAAATAGCATAACTGAAGTGGAAAAGATAGCCCAAAAGACATCTGGTAAAAAGCATATTCCGGTAATGTTCATGGAAAAAGGTATTCACATCTATGCAAATATCACTTACTATTGATTAACTCAATAAATCTATCCCCTACAATCCTTTTTATTCTGTCTATATTCTTTTCATATTTCTTCCATTTTTTTCTTGACACGGCAACCGCCTCAAAAAAATATTGCTATTTGTTTATATTTGTGATATTGTTACAATGAGGTGATTAAAATGTCAGAGAATTTCCAAGCTTTTCTAAAATTAGATACATCTAAGTTCGTCAATCAATATGTAGTAATTGTTAACAAAAAACTATTTGCCACTGGCCAAGACATTGAAAGAATGCTTAAAAAAGCAAGGGAAAAATATCCTGGCAAAATACCTTTTGTAGCTAAAATTCCTGATAAGGAGCTGCTTGTACTATGATTAAATTTAAGTATCATCGTTTTCCCTCTTTATTAGGGGCAATTCTTCGTCCGATGGCTGAAGTAATCCTTGAAGCTAATGGACAAAAAGTCGAGGCCTTTATGTGTATTGATTCAGGCGCAGACATTACCATGATACCTTTATGTTTTGGGAGGGCACTTGGTTTTAAACAAGACCCCTCAGATAAAATTCTTGAAATAAAAGGTGTGTCCGGAGGCGGCGTTCCATATGTATTAAGAGAGGCAGCTCTCTTTCTAAATGGCAAACAACTAAATATTCGCTTAGCCTGGGCACTCATCGAGGAAGTCCCATTCCTTCTCGGTCGCTTGGATATCTTCCCCAAATTCAAGATCACTTTTAATGAAGAACAAGAACTAATCACCTTCTACTCCTAATTACTTACAACTTACCACTTACGACTTATCTCTTACGACTTACTACTGAGCTTCGCTTCCAGTTGGCCAATTCTCTTTTTTAATTCTGCCATCTTAAGCTCTCTGCCCACCCCGCTTGTGGTTGGAATTTAATTGACATTTCCCTTAAGATACAGTACCATTAACAATGGAGGTGATAATAATGTTTGATAGAATAACTGTGAACCCCAAAGTCCTCAATGGACAGCCCTGCATACGCGGTATGCGCATGCCTGTTCATCAGATTCTTGACCTTATAGCAGCTGGTAAATCTTTTAAAGAAATCATCGAGGATTATCCCTACATTGAAATGGAAGATATCACACAATCTGTTGAATACGCTGCATGGTTGAGCAGAGAAGAGTCTATCTCTCTTACTCCTGCAAAAGGTTAATCCTATGAAGTTTTTGGTTGACATGCCGCTTTCTCCAAAAACAGCTAATTATCTACATTCGCTTGGCTATGATACAGTACATTTATCTTCTCTTGGTAAAGAACGTGCAAGTGACGAGGAAATCGTCCAACTCGCTAAAGAACAAAACCGGATAATTCTCTCTACAGATCTTGATTTCGGCACAATCATGGCTTACTCCAAGGCAGTCATACCCGGCGTTATTCTATTTAGGGTTGAATACGCAACACCAGAAAAAATCAATCTACTTTTGAAAAAATTACTCCTCGCTCTTAAACCAGATGATTTAAAGGATTCCCTTGTGGTCATAGATGATCTAAGGGTGCGTTTAAGAAAATTACCCATAACTTAACTTTTTTCTCTTTTGCCCAGCATCACTTGTCCCTTAACTTCCCCTCCAGCTCCGCTATCCTCTCCTTCAACTCCCTCATCCTGAGTTCTCTTCCCACGG
>JBDRCZ010000125.1:0-4381 GCA_043821285.1 Candidatus Omnitrophota bacterium
ACATCTGCTGTCTTTTAACTGCCTCAATGAACAATCTCCTACCACAAATCTTAACTGCCTTTTTGTCAATGAGCACTCTTTTTATCTAAATTCTATTGGTTTATATCTTTCATTTTTACCATATTCTATTTGACACTACCAATACTTAGACTATAGACAATAGACCATAGACTATAGACCTTTATGTTAATTTCGTTTCTTTTTCCACTGATGTAATTAAACCAAACATTGCTTTTGTTGCTTCTTGTTTTAGTTGGGATATTTTTTCAAACTCTTTGTTGCTTAAATATCCTAACCTATGGGCTAAGTGTAACAAATATTCTGTTTCAGCAAGTGAACCTCTTGCAATATAAAGAAAATGTAAGTAATCTTTTTTATGCTGTCTACTCGCTCCTTCGGCAATATTTGCCGGTACTGAAACAGCCGCTCGCCTAAGTTGTGAGGTTAAACCATAAAGTTCTTCGCGGGAAAAATTCTTAGTAACTTTATAAATCTCAATAACTAAATCATCAGCCAACTGATAAACCTTAATATTCTTATAATCCCTCATGGTCTTTAGTCTTTAGTCTATGGTCTTTAGTCTTTAGTCTTTAGTCTATGGTCTATAGTCTATGGTCTATGGTCTATGGTCTATAGTCTATGGTCTATGGTCTATAGTCTATAGTCTATGGTCTATCTATGGTCTATAGTCTATGGTCTATGGTCTATAGTCTATAGTCTATGGTCTATAGTCTTTCTTTTGTTTTTATTTTATACGCCTACTTTTTCTTCTATCTTTGTTATCCGCTTTTCATGATTGGCTATATTAGTATCAAGTTTTTTCTCTACCCGGTCTATTTTTCTGCTATTTTCCATCACCGCCATTTTAACTGTTTCCAGCTCCGATTTCACACCACCTATATCAGTTTTTATTTCGCTTATATCTGTTTGAATTGTACCATGCTGCTCCGCAATCAAACCAATACTTTTATTCATCTGTTCCAGTAAGACTCTGGTCTCTCGTTCTGAGTCATATTCAAGTGTTGCAGCTTTTGGTCTAGATTTTTTCTTCATTTTTACCGCCAAGTGTTCTTTAGCCACTGATTTACACGGATTTTTAAATATTTTTTTCTCACCACAGAGCACACAGAGTTCCACAGAGAAAAACTAAAGTATAAATCGTTCTATTTCTTTAATTCATTGTTCTTCACTCTGTGCCCTCTGTGTTCTCGGTGGTGAAATTTGTTTTTCTTTCATTTTTCCTATTATTCTTTAATCCTGTTTATGTTTTTTTATTCGTGTCAATTTGTGTTATTCGTGGTTTGAATGTATTTTTAAGTTTCGTCCTTTTATAAATTTATATTAACTTTACGGGACATTTATTATCTTTGTATAGTATAAAAATAATACTGCGCGAATTTATCCTGAAAAATTAAGCCGCTATCTCTGAGCAAATTATCCATATTCTTAAAATCGTCATATTTATTGTTTTCTTCTAAATGCAAAGTCCCGCCAACAAAGGCACCGCTAAATATAAGCCCCCCTCCTGGTCTTATATGTTTAACTAACACCTTAATAACCTCGGATAAATCCTTAATATGCTCAAATGCGTCAAAACTAAAGATACAGTCATAGATTTCATCATCAAGATTTTCTATTCCCTCTATAATTTTTACTGATAAATTTTTCTTTTCAAAGCGCCATTTAGCAAAATTGTATAGTTGTTCTCCGATATCACAATAGGTAACATCTAAATTATTTTTCGCCAGCTCAATACATAAATCCCCGGTGCCCGCGCCAAAATCCAGAACCTTTTTATATTTATTACGCTTTAAAAAAGCTCTACTCATAAGATATAAATGTTTCGGACGGTTGTGCTCTGCGTTCCAAAGCGGCAGTTCATAAATATAATAAGAACATCTTTTATAAAATTCTTTAACATCTAAGTCCCTTAGGTTAGCCTGATCTTTAAAAACATCGAACTGCTCCTCTGAATCGGGCCCGCATTTTTTATATTTTTCCCTTACTACCTCTTGGGGTTCTTTCAAATATTCACTAATTTCAACTACCGTTTTATTAAACAAATCGTTTTTTTTCGCATCCTGATTAGTAATGTATTTCAAATATTTATTTTTCCAGGATTTGAATGGTTTTAATATTCTGCTGCGTAAATAATTTAAATTGTGCATATACATCTTTCCTTGTTTTATTTTCTATTATATTTCCCCGTCAAGCCGCAAAGTGTTCTTTAACCACAGAGCACACAGAGTTCCACAGAGAAAAACTAAAGTATAAGTCGTTCTATTTCTTTAATTCATTGTTCTTCACTCTGTGCCCTCTGTGTTCTCCGTGGTGAAATTTGTTTTTCTTTCATTTTTCCTATTATTCTTTAATCCTGTTTATGTTTTTTTATTCGTGTCAATTTGTGTTATTCGTGGTTGAAACATATTTTTTGTTACGTTTTTTTCCTATACTCCTGCGTATCTTTTCTAAAACCGATAACTAACACTTGCGGCAATGGTTGTTTCTGCTACAAACCGGCCTTCCACATTAAAACTCCAATGCTCATTCGCTGCCACACTAGTTCCGAGAAACACTCCATAGTCTTTATCTCCTTCAAACTCGCCTTCTGTTGTACTAACACTCCAGCTTGTTGTATAAAAATTAGACGCGCCAATATCATAACGGAACCGATCATAGCAGAACCCGGTATACGGAATAATGCTAACTTTATCATTTATTTCAACCTCTTTTCCCGCAAATAAACTTACCTGTAAATTTCTAAAACCTCCTTTACCTCCCCAGCTTGTCAACGCAGTTTCACCGGCATATCCCATAGAGTTAACTCCCACATTGGAATTATGAATATATTCAATATCTGTTCCGATAAAAAATGATGTTTTTAAGGGAAATAAAAATCTCGCCCCAAATCCAAAATATATGTCGCTCTGATAATCGTATTTAACATCCCCATCTATTGTTACTTCCCAGTCTGCCGAACCCAACTTCCCATAAATATCAAAAGTATCCGCTATTCCATAAGTTAATTTCACACCTATTTGATTACTTTCATCAATCACAGCCTTTGTCCCATTACAATCCTTTGTATCACGTTTTGTTACAAAACAACCTTCAGTACTCACAGCTATTTTTTTCTTCCCAATTGTCTGTATTGGGTCTCCAATATATGCGGTAAATCCTTCTGCTGCATTAAACACAAACACTAAAACACCACACATTACAACAACTACTTTTCGCATAACTCTATCCCCCTTTTTAAATGAGTAGACAATTTACGTAGTGTAAGCTACGTAAATTGTAGGACTATGTCCGTCTGCGAATTTAATCCGCCAATCTTTGTGGCGGATATAATGCCCCGCCATGATTTTTGGCGGGGAATTTAATCCGCCAGTCCGCCACAATACCGGCGGATCTTCGATTTGTTAGGCGGGTATTAAATTTTCCCTTTATCTGTGTCCAATCCGTGCTTATCAGTGGCAAAATTTATTTTTATAAGACTAAATATTGATGTTACGTTAAAAAATAAAATAATGTCTTTTATTCAACTATTTTCCTTCTGGCATATTAAATTAAGATGCATATGTGTCCAACAATGTCTTAACTCTGGAATAAATTTAGCAATGAATTTCAACATCACTCGTACTAATCCTTTTTCGTAAATGTGTCTATTAATTTCTGGTAATATATCTATAGTGGAGGATGTACATTTCTTGCAGCCATATGGAGTCCAGTAAAAAGGATAGTATGATTAATTAATAAAATTAACGCAATGCACATATATCTAATCAACTTTAGTTTTTTGAATATGATAAGCGTGAAAGTTAAAATAATTACAACTAACCAAAATATATAATATCCCATAGTCATAACTAAAATCTCCTTATTTTATTTACACGTATTGCGTTGGGCTTTTTCTCCTAGCAACAAGTCGCTAAAAGCTGCTACAGCTCCTTTATTTATATATATGATGCTTTCCTCATTATCAATAAGCCATGTTCCGTCTTCCCATCTAAAATTAGGGTCTCCTAACGCATAATAATCTCCTGCTAAACGAACACCATAATATCCCCACTTTCTATAATTGTATACAGTGGCATATGCTGCTAAGTAATTACCAAATTGGCCTGCATTCATAATTTCCCCGTCAACATTAAAAGCGGTAGTGATATAGGCCGGTCTCTGTGTCAAGCCGCCTGCCGGTAAATCCATAAGGATTGCCAATCGCAGACTCGTTTAGTACATTGTCTAACGTGTCTTTTATGGTTGTATTGCCAAAAGCATCGTATTCATACTTCTCAATAACTGTACCTGCTGCGTCTGTTATCTCAGTTACACTGCCTAACCCGTCATAATGATAGTAGTAAGTTGTAAGTGCTAAGGG
>JBDRCZ010000126.1:0-3432 GCA_043821285.1 Candidatus Omnitrophota bacterium
GGTGGGGCTGGTGACTACGATATTGGACGGTATGCCGGCGGACCTGAATAAGGCGGTGGCGATAGTCTGCGGCCCGCCGATTATGATGAAGTTTGTGACTTTAAAATTACTGGATTTGGGCTTCCAAACCAAAGATATCTATCTTTCCATGGAGAAGAATATGTCCTGCGGCCTGGGAAAGTGCGGGCATTGCCGCCTCGGCAGGTATTATGCCTGCAAAGACGGCCCGGTGTTTACCTACGAAGAGATTAAGGATATACACGATATCTGGGATTAATTAGATATCAAAAATCAAAAATACAATTCAAAATTTTTTTGATATTTGACCTAAACTTATATGAAAAAAACAGAAGTAATATATACCACAATATTTTTTATTATTTTAATATATTTTTTAATAAATACGCTATTATGGTTAGATAAATTAGGTTTGAATCCGGATGAAGCTCATTATGGTCAAGTTATTCTTATTTATTTTACAGGTTTAAAAAAATTCTTGGCAGCTTTTGGATTGCAGAGGTCTTTTTATGCTGGTACGATAAAAAGTTATTTATTGTTCCCATTTTTTGCCATTTTTGGGCCTACTGTGTTTGTATCGAGATTTACAGCTGTATTTTTTTCGTTGATAAGTTTGACTTGTATTTATTATGTATGTAGCCGATGGTTTAATAGGTTAGTCGGGCTATGTACAGCAGTATTATTGGGAACAAATTCTACTTTTATTCAAGTGACACGGATCGGAATGGAGAGGCAGGAAATCATACAAATATTCTTAGTATGGTTAGGAATAGCATTAATTCAACTATATCTAGATGGTAAAAAGAAAATATATTTATATTTTTCAGCACTTGTATTTGGGGTTGCATTAAGTGCGGGGATTATGTTTTTAGCGTTCTTTTTTGGCGCTATAGTCGCATTTACAGTGTTATGGGATAAAAGCCACAGGTTTCTTAAGAAAGAGATATTTAAAACGAGCTACGATTTTGTTATTTTTATTTTAATGTTTATTGTCGGGAGCTCAGAACTACTGATGTTTAATATTTACAAAAAAGGGGAAACTATTAGGGTGTTATGGCATTCTCTTTGGAATATTGCTTATTCGGGATGGAATAATTTAGATTTTTTTAACAATTTAAGCACACGATATCAGCAACTGAATGTTTTACTTGCGAATAGTAGTAAAATAAACACAGGCTGCCCAATCCTTGTAGACACTTGTAATTATTTTAATAGTATATTTTTCTACTTATCTCTGACAAGTATTATATTTTATTTATTGCTCCGGAATAAAAACCCCCTATTTTCTAAGCAAAAGATACTATTTTTGCTTATGACATATTTTGTTATATTGATTTTAAGTTGTTTTACACCCACCGGCAATGCGACTGTTTACCAGTTAATTATTCTTTTCCCTGCTGTACAAATAATCTGTGCAATCTTCCTTGGGCTGATTTTTTGGCTTTATAAAAGAAAGATTTTACAATATTCCTTACTGTCATTATTCATGATGCCATATATGTATGGCGAATTCAATATTATGAGAAACTATCTTACTAAAGTCAAAAACGATACGGTTGATAGTCCTAGTTATTCTACTTTAATATATAAATTGGCACATTATTTGGAAAAGAATAATATAACAGAATGTTTGAGTGTAACATTTCCTGTCAGTTATAATATTGAGTTTTTGACGAATCAAAAAGTTAAAGTAAAATACCTTGGGGGAGGATTATGTACTGAAGCATTTTATGAATCTGAAATACAAAAACAAAGAAAAATATATATTATTGCTGAAAAAAACGATCCTGTATCTATTGAATTCTTCGCGCATTTAGAAAAGTTAATTCATAAATATAAAGACAAAAAAAATATAACATTTATGAAAGATTTTGTTGACAAAGACAAGGCACATTTTGAATTATATTATATTGAATGAAAACATGAAAAGACTGTTTCTAGACTTAGAAATATGCAATAAATGCCAGGATTGCCGCGTGGTCTGCGATTATTTTTATCATCCGCAGAATAACGGTATTGCCTCGTTACGGGAATATGCGACATTTGCGACCATCTGCCGTCATTGCGAAGAGGCGCCCTGCGTGAGCGCCTGTTATCATAATGCATTGGAGCGCTCATCCGAAGGCCACCTGAAGCGCTATAAGATGCGCTGCACCAGTTGTAAGTCCTGTTCGATCGCCTGTCCTTTCGGGATAATCTTTCAGGATTTTATCCCCTACCTGGATTCAAAATGCGATTATTGCGCAGGGTTAAGCGAAAAGCTCCCTAAATGCGTAACCAGCTGCCCGGAGAAAGCAATAGAAATTAAGGAAGTAACAGAGGACCCGGAAAAGAATATATATTTGGCCGGAGAGCATCTGGCCGTGCATACGCTTAAGTGGTCAAAAGAGGATCTCCAGCCAGCCAGGAAGAAGCGATGATATTATTCGATTATTTAATATTCCCCGGATTTTTATTCAGCGCGATTGTGGGTTTATTATCCGGATGGGTCGATAGAAAGGTTACTGCCCGGCTGCAGTGGCGGGTAGGCCCGCCGTGGTATCAGAATTTTGTTGACCTCTTAAAATTATCGGGCAAGGAGATTATTTTACCCGAAAGGGCAAAGCTCACTTTTCTCTTTTCCCCTTTTTTGGGGCTCTTGAGCCTGGTTTTAGCGGCGACAATGCTGGGTAAGGCAGTTATTTTTCCCTTTCAGGGTTCTCTGGGCGACCTGATCGTGATTATTTATCTTTTGACTATCCCGGCAATAGCCCTGATCCTGGGGGCCTCTTCCTCAGGAAACCCCCTGGCCTCCATCGGCGTTTCCCGGGAGATGAAGCTGCTTTTAGCATATGAACTGCCGTTTATTCTTTCCATAATTTCAGTGATTGTTAAAAATGCCGGCGCGCTGCAGTTAGGGCAGATTCTGGGTTATCAGATGAATTTCGGCTCCAATATCGCATCTATTTCAGGGGTATTGGCATTTTTAGCAGCCTTGCTTTGCGTGCAGGCAAAACTTGGCTTTGTGCCTTTTGATGCCCCTGAGGCGGAGCAGGAGATAATGGGCGGGGTTTTAATCGAATATTCGGGGCTTCCCTTGGCCGTATTTAAACTGAGCAAGGCAATCCTTCTTTATGTTGCGGCGCTTTTACTTATCGTGCTCTTTATGGGTAAAGACTTAAGTCCCTTATTTATCTCTTTAAAATTTATAGCGATATTGGTGCTCATCATACTGATCAAGAATACGAATCCGCGTTTACGCATAGACCAGATAATGAGATTCTTCTGGGGGCCGGTTACAGCCCTCGCATTTATAGCAGTGGTCTTAGCAATGCTCGGGCTGTAAGTTTATTATGAATATAAAACTGAAGGCGTTAACTAAATCCATCTGGGTTTTTCATGCCGCCTGCTCTCCCTGCAATAACTGTGATATTG
>JBDRCZ010000127.1:0-3393 GCA_043821285.1 Candidatus Omnitrophota bacterium
CCCGCGTTCTTTTTGATCCTGGCAATAGTGGCATTACTTGAGCCGGGGATTTATAATATTATGATTGTTATTGGGATTACCAGTTGGATGGGGATCTCCCGGTTAATCCGCGCCGAAATATTAAGCTTAAAACAAAGGGAATTTGTAATTTTGGCTAAAGCACAGGGAGCATCCAGTTTTTGGATAATTACCAGACACCTGATACCGAATGCGATATCCCCGGTTTTAGTAAGTGCGACATTACGGGTTGCCGGGGCCATACTTACTGAGTCAAGTTTGAGTTTTTTGGGTATTGGCGTACAACCGCCAACCCCGAGCTGGGGCAACATGCTCATTGAGGCAAAAGCAACCTTAGGTTTTGCCTGGTGGCTGATGCTTTATCCTGGCCTGGCAATTTTTATTACCGTGATGGGGTTTAATCTCTTAGGAGAAGGGTTGAGGAATATTTTTTTAATGGCAGAGTAAGGTGATCGTGGATAGGTTTAGGGGCTACATATTATAAATTCAAAAATCAAAATGTATATAGAACCATGACACACACGAATTACACAAAAACAAAAAATATTTAAACTTGGTTATTTCCTGCAGCTTGCTACAGGGATAGTCAAGCTGCAGGAAATTTTTTATTTTTGCCGTTTAGATTTCTTTTGGCACACCTTTTCTTTTTCAAAGAAAAGGCACATATAAATTATTGCCGAAGGCAATAATTTATGAGGGGAATAATTTATGAGAAGATTTGTCATAATTTTAGTGCTTTTAATAATATTTGCGCATATAATGCTTGCGACCAAGACGATTGATGTTCAGGTTATAACCGTAGAAGAAGGAATGGGTTATAAAACCACGAAAACAACATGGCATTGGGAGAGGTTATGGGGATTTTTAAAAGATAATGGCGAAAAATTTTTTAAAAATATTTTAGAAATAAAAGAAAGGTTAACGCCGTAATGCTGCTTTCCGTGGAAGAGTTAAAAACATATTGTTACAGTCAGGACAAAACCATACGTGCGGTTGATGGCGCTACATTTTCTATTAAAAAGGGAGAAATTCTATCCTTAGTCGGTGAATCCGGCTGCGGCAAGACATTAACGGCTTTATCCATTACCAGGCTGATGCCGTCACGCGCTTGCCGAATAACTGCCGGGCAGGTGGTTTTCAATGAACAGGATTTACTTAACTGTAAAGAAAAAGAATTAATAAATATTCGTGGACGCGATATCAGTTATATTTTTCAGGAACCAGCAACCGCGCTTAATCCGGTAATGAGAGTGGGGGAGCAGATAAAAGAGGCAATTGTTACTCACCGGAAAGAAAAAGATGCGTTTGCTTATACGGTTGAGCTTTTGGAACTGATGGGAATTGACCGGGCCAAAGAACGGTACTATGCATATCCGCATCAATTATCTGGCGGGATGAAACAAAGGGTAATGATTGCCATGGCAATTTCTACTTCTCCTCAGCTTTTAATCGCGGATGAACCAACAACTGCTTTAGATGTTACGGTGCAGGCACAGATTTTACAACTGCTGAAAAAATTGCAGAAAGAAAAAGATCTTTCTATGCTATTTATCACTCATGATCTTGCCGTTGCCAGTCAAATCTCTGACCAGATTTGTGTGATGTATGCAGGTGAGATTGTTGAAAAAGCAGGAATAAAGGAATTCTTAAAAAGTCCCAAGCACCCATATTCCCAGGATCTGCTAAAATGCATCCCAAAACTCAGAGCTCAACAGGAACGCCTTAAATCTATAAAAGGCAGAGTGGAGGAAAGACTGGCTGATTATCAGTATTGCCGTTATACAACGCGATGTGATTTTGAATTTGCCCGCTGCCGCAAGGAGAATGTACAAATGATTGATACAGGAGAAAATCACGGGGTAAAATGTTTCCGCTATTACAAGTAAAAAATTTAAAAAAATATTATTATTTAAAACAGAAATTTATCAGCAGAAAAGCTACACTTATCCGTGCGGTTGACGGCGTAGATTTTACGCTTAGTAACGGAGAGGTACTGGGCATAGTTGGTGAGTCAGGTTGCGGGAAGACGACGTTGGCAAAATTATTATGCGGGATAACTCTACCGACTGAAGGAGAGATTTTTATTAAGGGGAAAGATTTAACCCGCCTAGATAAAAACGAGTGCCATGAATTAAGCCGTAAGATGCAGATTGTTTTTCAGGATCCTTATGCCTCACTTGATCCGCGGTTTAGGGTTATTGATTTGGTACTTGAACCGCTAATAATTCATGGGCTAATTAAGAAAAATGACAAGCATAACCAGGCCTTAAAACTATTAGAACTTGTTGGATTAGGAGGAGAGTATTTGTCTAGGCTGCCGCATCAATTAAGCGGAGGTGAGCGGCAGCGTATTTCTATTGCCCGGGCGCTCTCGATTGAGCCGGCAATTATAATTTTAGATGAACCAGTATCTTCTTTGGATGTTTCAGTACAGGCAAAGATTTTAAATATTTTACTTGATCTCAAAGAAGAAAAGAATCTCACATATATTTTTATTTCCCACAACCTGGCAGTGGTAAGTTATTTAAGCACGAAGATTTTAGTAATGCAACAGGGAAAGATTGTTGAACTCTCAGAAAAAGAAGACCTTGTGACAAAGCCTGTCCATTCCTATACCCGCCAGTTATTTGCGGCAGTGCCGGGTGTTTGACACAGATGATCACCGATGTAAAAGGTATGTTTGTATATACGCTTGGGTAAGCTTATTGGTACTGAGTGTCTCATGATTGTTTTCATCCGGAATTTCAAAACACACAAAGGTTTTTCCAATTCATATCTGTGATTATAAAATAAAAATACTCCGAAGCGGCAAGCGACAGAAAACCATAAGCGCCAGATTGGTTGAAGATACAATGTTGGTTCATGCCCCGGTAGGTATTTCAGAAACAGAGCTTGGGAAAATTATAGAGGAATTTAAAGAGAGATTCAAAAAACAACACCTAAAAAGGGAACTTGATAAAGCGCATGACTTAAACGTCACAGCCGAGCGATTAAACAAGGAATATTTTTATGGCCGGCTGACGGTTAAATCTATAGAATATGTTACTAACCAAAACACTTTGTTTGGTAGTTGTAATCATAAAACTGAAAGAATTCGTATTTCCCATCGTATTGCAAAGATGCCGGATTGGGTGAGAGATTACGTGGTCTTACATGAGATGGCACATTTAGTCGAACCTAATCATCGCAAAGCTTTTTGGAATATTCTATCCCGATATAAATTGGCGGAGAGGGCTATGGAACTCACACTCTTAACCCGCACTAAAACCTAAAAAGGAATAATTAAATTTTGTTTCGTTTAAATATCCAATAAATTCATCAGTTGCCTGATTAATATCTTTAATAAATTCGTTATGCGTTACTTTACTCCTGCCA
>JBDRCZ010000128.1:0-6079 GCA_043821285.1 Candidatus Omnitrophota bacterium
TAATAATATTATATATAAAGAACCGCGATTTGTCAAGTAAATTTGATCTGGTTGCATTTAGGGTTTTCATAACACTTTTGACACTACCAAGTTCTCGGTTCTGTATATAAAAATGCTTAACTATTTTTATTTTGTTTAAAATAATATTTGTATAAATAATTGTACCCTAACAAATACAGCCTTGCAAGAAAAAACTATTAAATGTAATTCCGTATTTATTAGTATTTCAATTTATAAAATCCTCACATGAATCTGCTCAGCTAAATCTCGATCAATGGCAAACTGGCTATTCCCGATTTTTATCAGGTAAGAAGGGGTTGCCTGCAGCAGGGTTACGGTAGTATTTGGCAGTGCACCGATGGCAATTATTTTATTAAGCATTTGTTTATTTTCCGTGCGCAAATATACAATTTTACCTCTTTGCCTTTTCTTCATCTCTGATAATGGCAGAATAATACTTTCATGTTTCTTCCGCATCCGTCCACAGCACTCTCCCGGGGGGATTGGCGTGCCATGGGGGCAGGTTGTCGGATGGCCGAGTAAAATGCATACATTTTCTTCTACGCCTTTTTGCAAGGCATGCTCAAACTTACACCCAACCTCATGAATCAGAGACTCTTTAACATTCAATAAATCCACCAGCAGCCTTTCCGCCAGCCGATGCCGGCGCACACAACGCTCAGCCTCTTCCAGTCCTTTGTTCGTCAGGGGGTTCTTTCCCTCCATGGTCACATATTTCTGCTCTAACAGTTCTTTAAATGCTAAATTATCACGAAACAGGCGAATATCCGGACTACCTTTCTGCTCAACCACCTCAATCCACAACCGCTCAAGTATCTCTTCCGCCCGATCACTTAGCATAATCTACTCCCCTATCGGTTCTGCCTGTTCTGTCAAAAACTTTCGTATATTTTTTAAGTACCCATAGGGCACAGGCAACCACTGATTACTCAGATTAAAATAATTTTTTTCTTTTAAATCAGCTCTATAAATCTGTGGTGATTTAATCTATAGTTATAACGGTAAGATTTTACTTTATTATCCTCTTATATTCTAAAGATGCTCTTCCAAAGTTGAACAGTAATCCGATCCGTTTTTGTGTCGCCTTTAGATAATTATGTGCTTATGCCTCCTCTATCTTCGTAACTCCTTTAGTGGCCTTTAGTTCTACTAATACTATCCCCTCAACTATAAAATCTGCCTCTTATTCTTTATCTTTCTCTCTTTTATTCACCACAGATTTTCTCGGATTTTCTCCCCCCTACAAATATTTATAACTATCTGCGTAATCTGTGGTTGCATTCAATTCTTTCATAGAATCTTTGACACTATCGTTCTGCCAAAAATTTCCGTATTTTTAAGCAGCCGTTTTCATAACACTTTTGATACTACCTATAAACTAATATTACACACAACCAACATCTTATTCAGCACATACGCCACACAAAAAGACACCACCAATACAAAGGCGGATATCAACAGCCCCGTTTTAAGCCCTCTTTCTTTTACATTCATCATAAACTGGGCAATACACGGCAAAAAAAGTGTAAGCGCAACACAGGCAACAACAAGTTGTCCTCCGGTCATTTCCCCGGCTTTATTTAAATCATAAAGCCCGGCCGCACCATAATCCCTTCTAAAAAACCCCAAGAGAAAAATCTTTGCCGTCTCCGGCGGCAGACCGATTAGTTTAACTGGTTTCTGAAATACCCAGATTAAAACATCAAATATTTTCGTTATCTGTCCTAACCAGATAAAAAAACTAACCGCTAAAAAAATCGGGAGAATTTCTTTCATATACCATTTTACCCGGGTATAGGTTTTCGTAATCACATTTGCGATATTTGGCAGACGCAGCGGTGGTATTTCCATATAAAAAGACGGCCGCTCTCCAGGTAAAACCTTTGCACTAATGTATCCGACAAATATAAACACAAACATTATCACCGCGGCCCAGATTAAAAACGCTGCGGTATTTCCTCCCAAAAGCGCAATAATTACCCCTAATTGTGCAGAGCAGGGTACGGCTAATGCTAAGAGTAAAGAGGCAATCAGTCGTTCACGTTTTGTCGGAAGAGTTCTGGTAACCATTGTTGCCATGGTATCGCATCCAAACCCCAAAACCATGGGAATAACTGCCCGGCCGCTAAGTCCTATTTTTTTAAACATATTATCAATAAGCATGGCCAGGCGCGGCAGATATCCGGTGTCTTCAATTATCGAAAATGCAATAAAGAACACCGTGACAATGGGTAAAATTATCGCTATCGCATATCTTACCCCCAGGGTAATTACCCCATATTCTCCTACTAACAAGTCATTAATTATCTTAAACGGCACGCTGCTGCTAAAAAACTTGACCATAACCGGGGTCAAATATTTCTCAAAAACCTCCCCTTCCAAAAAATTCACCAGCACCCCCGCGCCAAACCCGCCGACAAATTTATAAACACCAAAATAAAGAACAAGAATAAGCATTGGTATGCCGGTCAAAGGATACATCATATAAATGCTTAATTTTTCAGGGAAGGTGGTCTTTTTTGCCGCCTTTATTTTTATAACCTTATCGGCAATGCTGCTTGCTTCTTGCTGCAGGCGGGTGGCGATTAAGTAGTTTAGCGGTTTATGGTAAACCGCCTTTGTTTCCTTAATAATTTTATCTATTTCCGGTAATACCTCCTGCTCTTTCTCCCTGACCCAGCCCAGAACTTCCTCATCCTCACAAAGCAAAAGCACGGCCATGGATCTTTTTGAAATAAGATAATCCTGATGGAGAAAAGTTTCTATTTTTTCCAGAGATATTTCAATGGAGAAAACCTGAGGGTCTTCATATTTTATGCGCATATTCCTCAATCTGTCCTTTTAAAATATCAATACCTTTACCGGTAGTTGAAACCGCAGCTACTACCGGAATATTTAATTCCTGCTTTAATTTTTCAATATCAATGTACATACCCATTTGCTCGGCCTCATCCATAATATTCAAAACTAAAATCACCGGCAACCCTGCTTCCATAAACTGCAGGGTCAACGGCAGCATCTGTTCAACATTTTTCGCATCAACCATATGCAGTAAAACAGTGAGATGTTCATCAAAAATAATCTTCCGTGCCACCTTTTCCTCTTCGGTTATGGGGATCAAAGAATACATCCCTGGCGTATCGATAACCTCAAAATCCTCATCCCCAATCCTGATTTGCCCCCGATAGACCTCTACGGTTGTGCCCGGGTAATTGGAAACATTAACATACGATTTGGTAAGATTATTAAACAAGACACTCTTGCCGACATTCGGCCGGCCGGCAATCATGATTTTACGCAAAATACCTCCCTTTATTTCTGCTTGATTGTGTATAAATATCCTTAATCAGCTTGGCATTTGATTGGGTTGGTTCATCTAAAAAAGCAACTATTTATTTAAGTTTTTTATTTCGGCCTTTATTTCATCAATTATCTCTGTATTATAAATTTTCTTTTTATCATCGTCTTTAACTGAAATCACATAAAAAACCTTACCGCCATATTTAGCAGTAAATTTTTTATGGGTTTCTAATTGAAAGTCCTATTTATCACCAAATTGATTACATAATCTATACAATCTTCTTCCGTAATATCGTCTATTTCGGCTCGCAAGACTTCAGTTATTTTTACATAAAGCTTCTTACCTATCTCAACCAGATGATCTTTTGAATATACATTCTCAAAATAATATTCTTCCCAGTCTCTAACAGTTTTAGGCGAGCATTTTCGTATTTCATCAGAAACGGCACCTACCATTCTTTTCTTTTGAAGACCCCACCTGTTAATAGCGCTATTCAGAATCCATTCTTTAGGCATGAACTAATCCTTTCTTGGCCCAGATACCTAATCCGTTAGCTTTTGCTTCCTGTTCGTATTTCAAAAATCTATCTTTATGCTGAAAATCTATTGACCCGTCACATTTAGCAAAACCATTTGATATTAACTTTGCATTCAAAAAAGTTTTATTTAGCAAATAAACATAAGCCAACAAATTTTTTGACCCGCCGAATTTTAAATTATCGTACTTCAAGAAAATTCTGTTTCCGGTAGTTAAAACTTTTAAAAATGATATTGCTTTTTGTTGATATTCTTCATTTACAACTGGCTCTACTCCCAATAATTTTACTCTCAATTCAGAATCAAGAATTATTTCATGAGAACTAACAATGCTGGTAACTCGGTAGGTATCTTCTCTCTCCTGTTTTCCATTAGTATCTATGACTGTTCCAAATTTAAACTTTTTTGGATCGACTAACCTTTCCAAATGATTGTTATTATTTGTCGGGTTAGAATTATCCCTTTGTTCTTTTTCAAAATTTTTCTGATTTTGAAATATTATCTCGTAATCAAAATTTTCCTTGTACAATGCCTGTCCGCCATGTATCCCAACCTTATCCTTTATTGTCTCTATAAAATCTTTATTTATTTCATAACCAATCGAGTTTCTCCCTAAATCTAAAGCCGCCTTCGAGGTTGTTCCACTTCCTAAAAATGGGTCCAAAACAGTATCGCCATAAAAACTGAACATTTTTATTAGACGCTTAGGTAACTCTAAAGGAAACATCGCAATATGCCCAGCCTGTTTCTCTCCTGGAAAATTCCAGTGGCCATTAAAATATTCATTCCATTCTGCCTTAGTAATCTTAGATTTGTCCTTTATCCCACTGGAAGGCTTTGGATCTTTACCTAATTTTTTAAATATGAGTATAAATTCATAATCAATCTTAATTATTCCGCCTCTTGGATATGGATAAGAGCCCATTACTGTAGCTCCGCCCGTTGTCTTACATGTCGTAACCTTCTGCCAGATTATCCCGCCCATATAGTCGAACCCTATTGATTCGCAGAATTTCGTAATTTCTGTCCTTATAGGAATAACTTTATACCGACCATAAATAACCGCTCGCGCAAACTGATCGCCAATATTAACGCATAATCTACACCCCGAATGAAGTACCCTATAGCACTCTTGCCAAACCTTATTCAGATTATCAATATAGTCTTGATAAGAATCATTAAAGCCTATCTGGTTCTTAGCGCCATAATCTTTTAACTGCCAATAGGGCGGCGATGTAATTACCAGATGGACCGACTCAGCTTTAACCTCATCCATGTGCCGAGAATCACCAATTATTATTTTATGTACTGTTTTTTCTTTCATTTCGTATTATTCTTCTTACGCCCTGCTAATTCATCGATCGAAATATTAAAAACGTCCGCCAACTTTGAAAGTGTTTCAAAGGTAGGATTATTAGATTTTCCGGATTCTATTTTGACAAGTGTATTATATGGAATATCAGCAAGCCTGGCAAGTCTATCTTGAGAGAGTTTTTTTTGCTTTCTTAATTTCTTGATATTTACGGATAACATTTGCTTGACTTCGACCCTAAGTATAGTATTATATTACCAGTCAAATAAAACCATTATTCATTAGTTATATTATACTATAAATTATTTAAAAAGAAACCAAAATCTTCTTTCGGTAAAATTTTGCCAGATAGATTACGAGTTTAACGTAAATCTATGGCGGGAAAATAATCTACTTTGTCGATATCGGAAGAATCGCTGCTCTGATATCCCCACCTTCCACTTTGATACATCGTCGCAGGGAAAGTTTATGCTCTCTATCACTTTCAGCCAGAATATGTATGTTATTATGAAGACTTTACTTTATCTGTGAGGGAAATTTCTGGCATGTAATAAGTCATGGCGGTGTGCGTTCGAAAAAATTCGAACAGATTTCGCCCAACGATGGGGACGTTGATGAAAGTATGAATTTATATACTTATCGACTTCAACACATCCTTTTCTTCATTTATCTTACGCCCTGCCGCTATCGCTTTACTTGCCGCGGTCTGCGTTATCCCTAAATATTTCCCTAATTCTGCTACTGTTTTCCCTAAAATGCTCATATCCCAAGTAAAGAACCCCGCCTAAAGGCGGGGCATTAAAAATTAAATTCCATCTGCCTTGGGGCTTTCTCTTGATGTTGATGATACGCTATATATTTTTTGATAACTTCTTCTGTTACTTTATCTCCTACTGTTCGTGCAAAATA
>JBDRCZ010000129.1:0-5812 GCA_043821285.1 Candidatus Omnitrophota bacterium
CGAAAATTAGATATTGTCTGGGTATGTATGTCCAGAGCTGGGTTTGTAGATCAAGAAATGTTGATGCTTATGAGAAAGACAGGCTGTCGTGAGATAAGTTTAGGTCTTGAATCGGGCGATGAGACGGTATTAAAGCGTATGCATAAACAGATTACTCTTGAACAAGCTAAAGAGTCTGTGTGTTTAATTAAAAAAGCTGGCATACGAACACACGCAAGTTTTATCCTGGGAAATTTGGGAGAGACGGAAGAGTCTATTCGCAGAACTATTAATTTTGCTAAAGAATTAAATACGGATATTGTTGCATTTTTCATTACTTCACCGTTCCCGGGGACAGAATTATACGAAGATGCGTTAAGATACGGTTATATAAGAAAGGGAGCTAATTGGAGAGATTTTTCACCTTTATCCAAAACAAAGCCAGTTATGAATCTACCCAATTTAAGCTCTGATGTTTTAATGAAATGGCACCGGCGTGCTATACAAGAATATTATTTAAGGCCAGCTTATATTATTAAAAAGATATTAAATCTAAGGAGCAAAGTTGATTTCTTAAATCTATATGACGGTTTTTGTTTATTTATGAGGATTAAGTATAGTAAATAAAAATACGTATTTAGATAATCGTAATTTTGGACATAAATTTTTGCAGAATAACCATATAAATGGGGTTTCTATGGTGAAAATTTTGCAATCCAAAAGGATAAATGTATGTTATTTGACTAAGTATAAGAAAAATGTTACTCTAAAGATGCATTAAACTGATCAGCTTATTAAAATATCTAAATCCACAGATAATTTATTTGATTAAACAATTTACGTTATAGACATAGTATCAAGAAAAGTAGAGGTAATATTAAGGGGCTTTTGATAGACTTAATATGTATTTTCTAAATAAAACATGTTATTCAAAAATAAAACTATATTGAAAATAATTTATTTCAGTGTTCTTATAACCGTATTGCTTTGCCTTATTCAACAGCCGGCAGATGCTGGTTTTAAGCAAACAGTGATTAAAAAGTACGCAGCTATTTATACGCAATTCAAACACACGGTATTGGAGGGAAAATTAAGAAGGGGAAGTCTTGAATTTAGCTTTTATAAAGATATCTCATTTTTGCGGTATTATCCTTGCCAGGTTATTGCAATTCTAAAGAATGTTCTTGATGATAATTTCTATCCATCGTTAGGATGTATTTTTGTTTTGGTTATAATTTTTTTTATTTTTGGATTACCAACTTATTATCAAAAAATACCGGTTATTTTTATTCCTCTTTTAGGGTTTATTAATGTTGTATTTATATTCGTTTTTTCATTATTTTTAAAAATTAGATATTACTTTTTTACATATTTTATGATCGTTTGCGGTATATCATTTTTAATTATCGCAATAAGATTGTTAGTAAATAGAAATAGTTATAAGTGCATAGTGACTGAGAAAGATAGAATGGAAACTTTTTATATGCCACTGTACTTATTTTTTATCGGCTTATTTTTAATATTAGGACATTTAGGGCATCTTGATATTCCTCGTTCATATGATCATATGACCTATTCGACATATGCGGCTTTGCTTAAAATAGAAGGGACATATCCTTTGTTTAATATTTATCGATTCCCATCTTTGCTGCATTCTTATATCCCTTCTGGATATATTGTAATTCTAAGTTTTATCTCTGATTTGCTGCATATCCCTATTGCCAGTACCCAATTAATTCTTGGGATGTTATTTTTTCCCTTTTTAGGGATTGGTGTGTATTATATCTGTGGATATATTTTTGAAGAAAAAAAGTGGTGTTTTATAGCTGGTGTGTTAGCTCTGGCTTTGCGGATGTCGGCTTATATTCCTGTTGATGGGCAGATTGTTGAAGTTTTAGAGTGGGTATTAGTAGCATTTGCTCTTTTTACGTTATTTTCTTATTTTGACAAAAGAGATAAAAACTATCTTTTTTTTACCATAATCTCACTATATATAAGCTTTATGCTTCATATTAAATTAGCGGTATACACTTTTGGCGGTTTATTTTTTTCTTTGCTATTCATGCAGCTTAAATTTAAAGCGAAGGATATTTTTAGTACATTTTTAGCGTATCTAGTAGTTGCCGGAGCAGTTTTCACTTTAGCATTACCTTATTTTTTTAGCATTAATCAGGTAGCAACATCCAGTTTATTTGGTAGTGTTAACCTATCTTTATTAGAATTTTTTGAAAACATGATTTTCCGACACGGCTATATTTTGCTTATGTTTATTATTATTGGCATCCCTATATATATACGATCAAAAAATAAAGTCATCGTTTTCGCTTTTGCATATTTGCTTATGTTTTTTTTGTATTTTGATCAATGGATTCTCTGGGAGTCCATAAGACCGGCGTGGTATTCTAAAATATTTACTCCGGGAGTGAGTTTTTTTGGATCTATTGGAACATATACATCTGTATTTTGCTTTATTTCTACCTACTCACAAATAGCTTCAGGTTTCAATATTGTTTTACCTATACTTTTTGTTTACACTATATTTAGAATTGTGCCCAAAAAATATTTCAAGATAGTGGCCATATTTTTTGCCCTTTTTTTACTATACGAATCAGGTATTCGCCCTGAAGTCCCTCCACAATTGATAAGCAGAGCTGATTTTAAGGCTGCAAATTGGATAAGAGAAAATACAGACAAGGGCAATGCCTTTGTTGCTAATATTGGAGATAATGCGTGGAATATTGCTTGCATTGCTGAACGTAAATGTTTAAAATATAGAGCGGTTTGCGTTACCTATTCAGATGATGCAGGTGATCCGCTTCAAGAAATTGATTTTCAAAACTTACTTTTAGAAGATTTTGATAATGCCATTGAATTGTTAAAGCAATTTAGATTTACACATCTAATGGTTTCGGATCGATCAGAACTAAAAGATGCAGATTTCTCTAATAAAAAGTTCTTAAATAAGGTGTTCCAGTTTGACATTGACAATACTAAAAGTGTAGTTTATGAGATAATTTAATATTTAACAAATTGCAAATTAAAGGACAAATAATGAAGAACATAAGTGTTATCATGCCATGTTTCAATGAAAAAAATTCAGTAACACAGGTGCTGAATCAGGTCAATGAAGTGATGAGTAAACAGGATTGGGGATACGAAATAATAGTTGTAAATGATGCCTCTAATGATGGTACAGAACATATATTGAGTGAATTAAAGGGCAACTTTAAACTTATAAGCAATAAAACCAATTTTGGATATGGTGGATCGATAAAGAAAGGTGTCGAGATATCAAAGTATGAAGCAGTTTTAATTATTGATGCGGACGGTACTTATCCTGTACAAGCACTCCCGGGAATAATAAATCATTTTTTTACGGACGATTATGATATGGTAATAGGCGCAAGGATTAAGAAAGGCAGTGCAATGCCGTTTATTAGACGGCCAGCTAAGTGGATTATTGGATTGCTTGCTAATTATTTAAGCGGAACTAAAATACCTGATGTAAATTCTGGACTGCGTATTATGAAGAAACATTTAGTCATGAAACATTTAAAAATTTTACCAAATGGATTTTCGTTCACGACAACTATTACCATCGCAATGCTAACTAATCATAACACAGTATATTATATGCCAATTGATTATTATGCAAGAAAGGGAAGGTCAAAGATTCATCCAATTAATGATACACTAACTTTCATTTTTCTTATTG
Organism: Candidatus Omnitrophota bacterium; assembly: GCA_043821285.1. GTDB lineage: Bacteria > Omnitrophota > Gorgyraeia > B26-G9 > JBDRCZ01 > JBDRCZ01. Next base: position 3,695 of record JBDRCZ010000129.1, read on the forward strand.
TGCGAACGGTCATGCTGTTTAACCCTCTGAAAATATTTGTTCCAGCCGCGGCACTTTTTATGCTGGCTGCAGTAGTAATATTTTTTTATAGTTATTTTTATTTACACAGGTTGATGGATGCAACAGTGACCGTTTTGATCGTAACCTCTGTGCAATTGTTGTTTTTAGGTATGATTGCGGACATGATCGATAGACGGATGCAATAAAACGTCAATAATATTGGGGAATAAATGATAAAGCAGTTTTTAAAAATTGGCCAGCATATCATGGCTAACCGCTTAAATAGAGACATTTTGCCGGCATTTATTACTTTTATCCCAACATGGAGATGTAATTCCCGTTGTTTGATGTGTGAAGTATGGCGAAAAAATTTACAGCAAAATGAAATGAGCATCAGTGAAATCAGGACTATTTTTTCGCAACTGGGCGTTCTCATAGGAGTTCGGATAACAGGCGGAGAACCATTTTTGCGCGATGATTTAGCCCAGATAATCAATCTTATTATCCAAGAGAATAATCCGCAAATTATTCATATCACATCTAACGGCTACCTGACTGATCAGATTTTGAAAACAATAGATAGCATTTCCGAACCATCCCGTATTCATCTAAAAATATCTATTGATGCTTTTGGGGCAGAACATGATAAAATAAGGGGTATTCCCGGTGCATTTGCAAAAGCAGAAAAAACGCTATTGGAATTAGCTAAAATAAGTAAAGAAAAAAAGATATATATTGGCATAAATCAAACTATTGTTGAGGAGAAAGCACTAAAAGACGGCCAGCTTCAGAAGTGGTGTGCAAATATGGGGCTAGTGTTATTGAGAACAGTTGCTCATAAAAATATAGCACTATTTAGCAGTAGTCCATCCAAGGTTATCCTGCCTGAGAAGATTAATGAGTTTTACCTTGATATAGCCAGTGATTTTTTTATCGATTTTATAGAAAAAGAACTTTATTTCCTGCAGCGCGTTGAGAAATTATCAGAAAAGTTGACAAAAAGATATTATTTCAAAGTGCTGAAGTGTTTTGCTGAAAATAAAGCCTGTTTTCCGCCGTGTGTACACTTAAACAGTCATTTTCATATTCTACCCAACGGCGATATCCCTGTATGCTATTTTAACTCAAATATTATCGGGAATTTGGTAAAGAGTAAACTTAGCCAGATAAAAAAAAGCAATGAATTTGCAGATGCCCGTGAATGGATCAAATCATGTTCCGGGTGCATGGCGGGGTGCGAGTTGATGCCTAACGGTATTTTTTCCGGAGAGATCTTGCGTAAGATTATATAGTAAAATGCAAATGAAGATTTTGTTAATACAGCTTTGTACATGAATGGCGAATTTTTTTAGATCAAAAGGTGCCACAGTACCTCCCCTTTAACAAGAGAGTAATAATATGAAGCAGGTCGTGCAAAACTATAAAACAGGTATGCTGAAGGTTGAAGAAGTACCATGCCCTCAGGTGCAAAAAACAGGCGTGCTGGTTAAGACACACGCTTCTTTTATCAGCGTGGGAACGGAACGCACTAAAGTGGAAACTGCGCGCATGAATATTATCGAAAAGGCGATTTCGCGGCTGGACCTCGTAAAAATAGTGCTGAATAATGTTAAGCAGGAAGGGCTTGGTTTTACGCTAAAGAAGGCAATGAACAAGCTGGATATGTCCACGAGCCTTGGATACAGTTGTGCCGGTGAGGTAATTGAGGCGGGAGTTGAAAGCAAAGAATTTAAGCTTGGGCAAAGGGTTGCCTGTGTTGGAGAATCATATGCTGCGCATGCGGAGGTTAACTCAGTGCCAAATAAATTTATTGTGCCGATACCGGACAATGTTGATTATTCAGAGGCCTCATTTGTTGGACTGGGGGCGATTGCTTTAAACGCGGTGGAATTAGCTCAGGTTCTTGATAATGAAGTGGTCGTAGTCATTGGGCTTGGGCTGATTGGACAGATGGTTATACAGATATTGAAAGCAAAAAATTGTGCCGTATTAGGCATTGAAATTGATGAGGCAAAGATTTCCCTAGCTAAAAAACTTGGGATTACCGCCTGCATCAATCCGCGGGAGGATGATATAGATGCTGCGGTGAATAATTTATCAAATGGAAAAGGGGCGGAT
>JBDRCZ010000130.1:0-9095 GCA_043821285.1 Candidatus Omnitrophota bacterium
TAGAAGAAAAAATTGATCCCAAAATAGCCAAAAATATTGAAGAAATGCGCAGGCATATAAGGGAAAATGTAATAGATAGCACAATAGCAGAAAACGTGATAGAGATAATAAGAAATACACCTGCGCCAAGAGGTTTTAGAATGGATAATAGAGATTCGAGAAGGCATAGCATTGCCAATAAAAGCTTTAGTTTGCCCATGAGCATAGGAGAGGTAAGAGTAATGAGAATCCAAAGACTTCCTGGTGAGGTAATACGCCTTACCGTAAATACGGTTATTATTTTGGAACGGGAAGAGGCCGGGGAAAAACTACAGGTTGTGGTTAGTGTTGATCCTGAAAACACAATAAGATTTAATAATGAGATTATGCACGCAGGAGAACATAGCATTTCTCTTGAGCAAATTAGTGATTATTATGTAAGAAGATTTTTCGGACTGGAGACTTTACCATTAGAAGAAGATTTGACTTCAACACAACTTGCCGCTATTAAGATTAGAGAGTTGGAATTGGTGGAGCAGGCGATTTAGTACTGTCGTGAGTATTGCGTATCGCGTATTGCGTGAAAAAACTAAAGACTTTAACTACGAAATACAGGAAACACACGGAAAATGAATCAGAGATTAAAATCTTTGTGTGCCCCGTTAGAAAATCAAATAAACGACATTTGCCGTAGATACGTTTTGTACTAATTCAGGCGGTGTGCATTGTTTTTTAAGAGTATCTGTTGAAATTTTCTTTTGGGGGCGCCGTTTGCGGCTTGGCGGGGAAATTAAAAAAATTTTTCACCACAGAGCACACGGAGAAAAACATTTATTAAATACGCATTGTATATCGAGCATTGTGTGTTGAGTATAAAAAATAAAGAAAACGCAATACTCGTGACTCAATGCAAGATCATGCTTGGTTCTGGCTCGTTCAGGTTGGAGCAAGTAGGTTAATTGGACATTGAAATATTTTCGAAGATTGAGTTATTTAAAGAACGGTTAAGTTTTACTAAGGGAGACATTAGGCATGTATAGGCAGATTAATGTTCAGGTGTCCCAGTTGTTCCAGGGGCATGCGTTGGCTGACATCAAGGATTTCAATCCCAAAAAGTCTACCAGACTTATCCGTATCAATCAAAATTCCTTCTTTCAGTTTTATTGTTTCTTTAACTTTGCTCGCTTTTTGAAACTGAATGTACAGCGCATCTGCTTGTTCGTCAAAAGTTATTTCCATAATTTATCACCTTTCTTTAAGCCAATAGGCAGTTATAATAATTATTTCTTCAGCAGCTGTTTTATAGACAACTTCAATTGTCTGGTTTTCAAAGTTCTTTTGAACAATCATACGGCCTTTAAAACTGGACAATGTTTTGTCAGGCCGGGATACCGCTTTCTCAACTTGATCTTTGCGAAGTTCTCTTTGGTTTATTCTCAAGTTAGCATGATTTGTGTAAATAAATTTCACAGGATGTATTCTATATTATTTCTTTCGGGAAGTCAACTTTATTCTAAGCACGAATATATAATTAGCAATGCGTATTGCGCATAGAGTATTGAGCATAAGAAGACAGAATACAGAAGAATAAAACAAGCAATTCCAAAATTTGAATATTTTAAGATTTAAAGATTCAACACGTTTTATTTGCCGGAGGTTAGAGAATTTGGAATTTTATAATTTTGGAATCTGGAATCGATAAATTAGAGCAATTAGAAATTAAAATGTATTTGGTGAAATATGAATAAAATGGTACATAAAATTTGGTTTAAACTAATCGCCGTAGTACTAATACAGGCCTTTTTCTGTCTGGATATCTCCTGGGCCGCTGGTGGGGATATCAAGGGACTTTCTGCACATTTGGCTCCGGGGATAAATATTTCTGGCCCTGATCTTGCAAAAGAAATAGAGCTTATTGTAAATTTGCGCCGGGCATATAGAGAGATTAAACAAGGAGCGGAGCATAAACAAGCTTTAATCGGCCGTAATGTTATTTATTCCACAGTAATACAAAACAAACTTTTTATTAAAATTGATGATAGAGGACGGGAGCGGGTGTTTGTTATTTCCGGGGAGATAGAGAATCCAGCGGTTTCAGAAATGACTGATAAAAACACTGCACATATTTTTTATGTTTTATATAAAGAAATTATTGATAAACAGCACTCAATTATTGTAGATAACAAGAAGGGTAACTTACGATATGCATTTATAAGAAATCTTTACAAGGAACCTTTTGAACAATTAGAAGATGCAACAATTATAACCTGGTTGGACAAGAAAGGGGGGATGGCTTTTGCGGGTAACATTTACTGGGAAAGATTAACCCCAGCGCTGAAACTGAAGGAAGCTTGTATAGGAATAGGAGTAAAAAAAAGCAACATAAACAGTATAAGTTTGTTAGGATATGCAAATGGTGCGCCGATAGTAAGTTTACAAGGAGAACCTATTACTGTAACAAAGGACGAATTAGAAACAATAGAAGAGTTTATTGTTAGATTTAAGGAGGAAATATGGGTGCAGTTAATAGGGGAACACGCGAAATGGCGAGTTTATGATAAAGGGGGTAATTTAATTAAGGCATATGACAAAATTAGCACCGAGATACTTACAGGGATAAAAGAAGGAAAACAGCTAAGGACAAAAATTCCCCCCGGAGGAAGATTATATGTTCCCAACAGCAAACATCGGCTAAGCCTTTCTGATTTTGTTGGAGCCGAGGTAGAGTTGGTTGTTTTTGAAGGAGAAGTAAATTCCATAAAACTTATTACCTTAGATGAAAAAGGTTGTCCAATTCTAAGATTAGATGATGAAGGCAGGCCTTTAGAATTTAAAATTATCGATGATGAATTAATACTTAGAACCATGGCTGAATATTATAACCTAACAGGACGGTTCCCTTTATTCAATGAATTACTTGCAAAGCTTGAAGAAATTCTTGAAAAATTTAAGATATTACCCGGCAACTTACTTACAGTTATGCAAGGATTGGAAAAAAATGGTTATCTTGTTTATACTTATGGCCGCTGGGAACTTACGCCAAATGGCTTAAAGAGGGCAATGGGATTGAAGAAAGACGCAGGGACCCCTGAAGCGCCATTTTTGCAAAAGGAAAAGAAAGAAACGTTGCAGAAGTCATGGAAATCTGATGAATTTTTGTCTAATGTTAATGCACTCAGTTTTGAACAAAAAATAATTTTAATTGCATTCTTAAATCTGGCCTTGAATCATCACCCCGTAGTTTGGCCCAAGGAAATAACAGAAGAAATATATCAAAGTACACAGGAAAAAATTAATTTTCCAGGGCGAAATATAATAGATATCATTCCTCACGATTATATTGAGAAAATAGACATTAAGCATAATGTGCATAGCTATGCCTTAACTGAAAAAGGCCTGGCTGCGGGGATGTTTCTTGAAGATAAAGAATATTTGTTTACGCAGGCGCAGAAATTGTTAAAAGAACGCCGTGATACTGAGGCCACAAGGTATTTAACACTTCTTGCGGAATATTTAAGACGGCACCCGGTTACAATAGAGAATATAGAGACTAAAATAGATGAAGCATTGATTGTGCGTTCAGCAGAAGGGGTGGGATGGATTAGAAGTATATCCGGCGATAGAATTACAGTCTGCATCCCAAATTTGGGACCGGATCTTACTAAAAGACCGATTAATATCGTATTACCAAAGATGCAGTTAGCCAGCGCAGCATTGTTTATAATAATGGATAGTCCCGCGCTGAGAAACTTGGTAGGTAATAGCAAGCTATCTGCGGAACAGGCTGCAAGGATTAATCCCATCATAAAAGGACTTTTACCTGGTGAGTTGGCATATATAATACAAATGACAAACGGAGGGAATTTATTGCCACCAGATGATCGAGAGTGGGGTTCTAAATCTGCGGGTAATGCGTTTAAGACCGGCACTTATTTTGGACTGGGCGCTGCTATGGCTATAATTATAACCAGCATTGTTTTTGGTTATAACAGCAGTATAGGGGCAATGTTCGCATTTGTTCCGGGGGCATTGTTTCATTATTTTCAGGCGGTAATGATATTTTTGGCGGCACATAAGCTGCTGCTTAATGGTGATGGCCTGATTGAAGAAATAGCAGCAGCAGAAGACCTTATTAAAGAACCATGTTTTGCAAATGCCTACCGCATTGCGCGTGTCTTGGAAAACGGAGAGCCTGCTTTTCATAAGCCAACAATGACGCACCTGCCGCATTGGCTGCAACGGTGGTTTTTAGGACATGAATTAGCCCACCATGACATGAAACAGCTGAACATAAGGAATGAACAAATTGTATCACTGTATCATGCTTATAAAAATTGTGGGAAATTACTAGGATATATTACTTCTAAGCGGATTGAAAAAGGGTTCTTTGTCCGGAGTGTTAATGGTTTGTTGATAATTGAGTGGCTGAGGCAAAACTTTCAGCAGGTATTAGAGCAGCAAAATTTCTCCAAACCAGCTCTCCATGAATCAAGCTCTTGCTATAACTTATTATCCATGGCAGGGTTATATTACCGGTTAGAGTGCTTTATTCACATCCCTGAGGATCCGTTTATCCGGCTGGCTATTTTTTTTACAGTTATTTATCTTATTTGGTGGTTATGGTGGGAGAGAGGCGCAGGAAAAATAAGAAAAGGGTTAAATAAGTTCTTCAGTAATTTACTCAGAACGGAAAAAAGGGATATGCCGCAAGGAAGAAGGGAAAGAAGAAGGACGCGGCGACCATTGCCATCATCAGAGCCTCAAACGGGCAGGGAGAAGGAGCCAAGTGGGATGCCAGAGCCTACGCCAGAAGAATTAGCAGAACAAAAAAAGACAGCACCAGTACCCTCTGTCTCTGAACAGGGAATACCAGAACAAGCAACAGTAGCAGAGATTACAATTATACCTGAGACGAGACTAAGAGAAGCAGGGTTTGATGTAGACCGGTTTATAGTGCTGGAATTATTACTGGAATACATGCAGCTTTTGTTAATAGATTCATGGTTTTATCACAAAGGCAGATATTATTTAGCCAAGCCTTGGGATATGCAGATTACCCGGACGGAGATTGGAGATATCCCACAACATTTGCAGTTTTTAGAAGATGGGGATAGACTGTTGCCAGAGCGAATGCAGTCAATAAAAATACTAGGGCTTCATGGAGAAGGGGTGCGAAGCACAACATTTGGCACAGAAACAGCGCGGCGATTCGTCTATTTTTATGATGAAGAAAATAATAAAATAATTATCCTGACAAGATCTGACTGGCGCAGCTATAGTTTTGATGAGTATTTGGAGATAGATTTAGCAGGAGAGGAAAAGGGATTAATCAAATATTATCATGAAGGTTCTTATGCAATTATTGGTTCTTTACCAGTGTCTTATTTATTTAGCAGCGATTTTAATGGAGACCTTGTTATTGGCGGGATAATCGAGGCCGTGGAAGTAAAAATATTTAGCGCATTGCATCATACGGGCTGGGATTATTATTATTTATCAATACTGCCGCAGGCACAAAACATTGCTTTTTCTTATCCCGCACTGGGCAGTAAAGAAATTGTTCCGGATAATTTCCGGATAATGGATACAGGTAAAAGTAGACCGATACGATTATGTGATTATTATGCCATAGATAATCAAGACCGTTTAACTCTACTTGGTGAATCCGGTCGTCATCTACAACGAACTTTGGCGGAAAAGTTTAGTTCTGCTTACAACTTATTATTACAAGATGGGATTGCCGAAAAAAAGATAAATGCTGCAACAGAGTTAGTGCTTTGTATAACCGGAATTATTATTATAGGAGACAGATGGGCAACGGACGAGATATCTGATGATGTAATAAAGACGTTGATTGAGCATTTTATTAAAAATGTCCGGGATAAAAACAATTTACCGGAGAAGATTATTGTAGAGTGCCGGGTTGAGAATAAACGATGGGTGTATGATCGGCAACATGGAGAATTTGCACAAATTGAAGATACAAGTTTGGGAATAAGTCAGATTGATTTTCCCGATATAATGTTTAGGGAGCAGGGGGGGGGCGCCGGGCAAAATACGATGGCAGCAGAAGGACTAAAGAACATAGCATTAGAAAATCTACTTTACGTAGTAGAGAGTGCAATCTGAAAAGTTGCCTTTGGCAACTTTTAGTTTACCGTTTACAGTGAGAAACACACGAAAAATGAGTCAGAGATTGAAATCTTGGCGCCCTTTGCGGCTTGGTGGGAAATAATAAAAATCAAAAATCAAAATAGAGAAAATTAAAAACATGGAAAAAACAAAAACAAGAAAAATTTTACCACGAAGCGCACAGAGAACCTAGTGCTCACTTATAAGGTGAGCGACGGCCTTTGGCCGTTCTTCACCACGGTTAACTTTTTTTAACCACAGATAGCACGGATAACTCAGATAAATCTCTTCTGATATCTGTATAATCCGCGTCATCTGCGGTTCTTACTGATTGCTATTGTTATCGAAGGTCTGCCACTAATACGACGGAGGATCTGCGACTTTTTGGAGGATGATTACAACATCGTATATGTTTTTTAAGATGTTCCACTATAGGTGGAACAGAGAACACGGAAAAAAACAGTTATTAAATACGTATTGTATATCGAGCATTGTGTGTTGAGTATAAAAAATAAAAAAACGCAATACTCACGACGCAATACTCAATACGAGAAGAATTAGAGCAATTAGAAATTAAAAATGGCCTGTCACGCAGCGAGCTACGAGGAATTAGACCCGAGTAACATTAAAATATTTGTTTATTGAAAGATTCATTTGCCATTTGATATTTGCTTCTCCGCCGATGCGTTGTGGCGGGTCATTTGGGATTAAAATAGGAGGTTATAACTAATGATCATGCATAAACAACATATATTTTTTAAACTAATCGCGATTGTGCTGATAAACGCCTTTTTCTGCTTAGATATCGCCTGGTCCGCAGGCGGGGACATGAAGGGGTTATCTACACATTTGGCTCCTGGCATAAATATCTCTGGTGCTGATTTTGCAAAAGAAGTGGAGCTTATTATGAATTTACGCCGGGCATATAGAGAAATTAGGCAAGTTATGCGGATAACGAAAGATATAAATCCCGGGCAAGTATTAGATAATTATGGTATTACTTATTCAAAAGCAGCCGTAATAGATAAGAGAAGGCTTTTTATTATAATTAATGATAATGGTAATAATCGAGTGTTTGTTGTTTCTGAGAGTGGCAAGGATCCAGTTATTAAAGAACTTGGACCAGGTGATGGATACACAGTTGGAGAAGCTATCCGGATTTTACGACAAGGGGCTGGATTGAATCAAGGAGTGATTTCAGAAATCGAAAGAGGAAAAACATATAACCCGCGCATAGAAACTCTAGAACTTATTGTCAATACTCTTAGTGCTGCTTTAGAGATGGACGTGATGCCGCTTTTACAAGGAAGAAAGGTTAGTAAAGCACCTGACTCCAAGGTTCTTGAGCCGGTTAAACAAGTAAGGCTTGATTCTGAGACAACAGCTTATAAAAAGAAAATCGAGGAGATGTATGGATTTACTTTTGAGGCAATGGATTTACAAGAGGCTCAGGAGGAATTAATTATCAGATTGAGAGCGTATTTTCAAGACATTGAGATTTATCAAGACATAGAAACACTTACGCCAAAAGATACAGAAGAAGATAGCGAGGAATATAGTGAAGAAGATATAGAAGAAGTTAGCGAAGATAATCTTACAGTTTCTACGCGGCTTATTAACCTGGGTAAAAATTATCCAGAACTTGTTTTGGCTAAATTAGCGGCAGTAGTGGCAAAAGAGATGATTGATAAAGCAATTGCGAAAGAAAGAGACGTCCAAGGTACTATTGAGCCACCAGCGAACATAGCGAGATTAGAAAGCATTAAGATACTGTTACGTAATGTTTGGGATGGCTCAACAGAAGCGTCTGAAGCACAAAAACAACTACAAGAGCAATGGGGAGCAACTGTTCTAACCTTTCTTAACACAGATGCGGGGCGTGGCTTTTTTGATACATTAAGACGATATTATTTGGTCAAACGAATGGACATAAATCGTAACTCGTTGCCCCTTACCAAAAAATGGGCGAGGGGTTTTTTTGCCGCTTATTCAGCCTTGGCAGTTTTTGCGCTGGGTGTGGGGCTATGGAATTTCTTTGCCAGTGGGATGGGATTTGATAGTGGTAATTTTATCTTAGCCCAGCTTTCTGCAGCATTAGCAATGAATTTGCCAGCGCTCTTGGGGATGATTATCTCCGGAGTATTGGCTTATGGTTATTATAAGGCATGGCGCCTGCCGCTTGCTGACGGTGAAATTGGTCCTTCATGGACAAAAGAAGGTCGCATTAGCTACAGTCAAGCTATTAACAACCTTCCAGCACTACGTCAAGGCATGGTTAAATTATCCCTGAATTTATATGAAATGGGGAATGTACGTTTTCCAAGAGATAATGATGAACACCCGGCCAAGGGAATTGGCTTATCGCCATTCTTTTTCATTGCTATAAGCATGGGATTGAATCAGATAGGACTTCAATTCTTTGCTACCAGCGCTTGTCTTATTGGCTTAGGGATTTATCTTGGGTTGGGTGTGTGGGGGAGTAATTTTGTAAAAGAACCAGAGCAAGAGAGTATGATTGCTAAACCCGAGAAAAAACCACCACATAGAGTTGTAGATGCGGAATTCTTGGGACTATGGAAGGTGTGGACGATGATTATTGCGGGAATAGCATGGTTTATTAGTTTTCTGCAGAAAACCCCCAATGGCCCAACAGAAAGAAAGAACGGGACTGATGATGTTTCGCCGGCCTTAACGTTATCTGATGGGAGTGAATTAAGTCCGGGGGATAGTGTAGAGCATTCTACATTTGGACAGGGGACAATAATAAGTATTGTTTCAGGAGTAAGGGTGATTGTTGATTTTGGTAATGCGGGAACAAAGACAATTGCATGGGAATTTGCCCTGCAGTACCTTTCCCCTTCTTCTGGTCAACAAGTAGAAGAAAAAATTGATCCCAAAATAGCCAAAAATATTGAAGAAATGCGCAGGCATATAAGGGAAAATGTAATAGATAGCACAATAGCAGAAAACGTGATAGAGATAAT
>JBDRCZ010000131.1:0-27165 GCA_043821285.1 Candidatus Omnitrophota bacterium
CTACAGAGGCATTTACAGAGCAAGTTTTTTGAGAATACTGTAAATTTTGACGAAAGGAGGGATTAAACAAGGGGAGGCTTCTTTAGAAAATTCCTCACCTTAAATTCCCTTAACTTTGGTCTTGACAAAGGAAGTATTTTACTATCTCTTTTATCCCGTTTATCCTGTCAGATTTTAAATTTTTACTTTCTCTCTTCTGTCTTCTGATTTATTATCCCAATCTTTAATACTAATACAAAATATATTTAAAAAGTATTATAAATAAGTATGCCATATATTTCTGTGATTGTCAAGGGTAAGACTGGAATTTTTATGGTTTTACCTTATTGATATGATTGGAGTTATGTAATGCGGTTAAAAAATTTAATTTATTGGCATACTTCAGCTAACTGAAGTCCCAAAACATTCTATTTTTATACTAATATTCCGGAAGACTGAAATAGATTCTTATTATCTTCCTTATACACTGCTGAGCATGAAAACAAACTGCCTCTGGAACAGGCGGTTCTTAACTCCCTTACCGCAACTAAAAAATCTTTCTCCGTCTTAGAAATCCATTCCTCAGTGATTTTCTTCATAGAAGTACTCCTTTTCCTACAATCTGTTTTATAAAGTAATCACCTAATCTTATTTTTTCCTCTTCCCGGTTACAAATATCTCATGTCTTTTAAAACGCGAGATATTCATTTGAGGGTTTGTTTAAAACGTTGGGTCAATATCGGAAGAACTTCAAAAACATCACCAACAATACCATAAGTGGCAACTTTAAAAATAGGAGCATCCGGGTCCTTATTAATTGCAACAATTATTTTGCTTGATTGCATGCCTACTAAATGCTGTATCTGCCCGGAAATACCACAGGCAATATATATTTTTGGACATACGGTCTTTCCGGTCTGGCCAACCTGGTGAGAATATGGCATCCAGCCCGCATCAACCGCGGCCCGGGAAGAACCCACGGCACCGCCAATTACCTTAGCCAGTTCATTTAGGAGTTTAAAATTTTTCGGCTCCTGCATCCCCCGGCCGCCGGATACAATAATGTCTGCCTCCGCTATATTTACAGTCTCTTCTATATCATCAATAACATCAATCAGCTTTGTGCGGTTTGTATACAGTGATTTATCATATTTTTTCTCAATGACCTCACCTTTTCTTGTTTTATCAATAGCTGCTTCTTGCATTACCTTATGCCGTACTGTGGCCATCTGGGGACGCTTCTCCGGGCAGATAATCGTGGCCATAATATTGCCGCCAAATGCCGGACGCGTCTGAAGCAAAAGCCCTCTTTGTTCATCAATATCCAAACCGGTACAATCAGCGGTAAGACCAGTATTAATCTTTACCGCAACGCGCGGGATTAATGAACGGCCAATAGAAGTTGCTCCGCATAAGACAATCTCCGGATGATACTCTGTAATCAATGCGGAAAAAATATTAGCATAAGACTCATCCTGATATTCGCTTAGTGCCGGCTCATCAACCATAAAAACCTTATCCGCACCGCGGGTAATCAAATCTTTTATTTTAGTTTTAATATTAGACCCGAGGAAAACCGCAGCCAGATAGGTCCCGCGTTTATCTGCCAGCCGCCTTCCTTCACCTAATAACTCATACGTTACTGACTGAATATTCCCCTTTTTTTGTTCGCAAAATACCCAGACTCCCTCACTCTGTACGGCTTTATCTTCTTTAGACTTATGTCGGCGCAAAAGTATTGCCTCAAACTTACAGGACTCAACACACGCCCCGCACAAGGTGCATTTATCAAAATCAATTACAGCAATTTTGTCCTTCATCTCAATTGCCGCAAATGGACAGGCTTTAATGCATAACTTACACCCTACACATTTTTCCGTAATTATCTCAATCATCGTTATCCTTGTACTTCGCCTTTTAACAAATCTACAACTTTTGCCGCAATCTCACCGGCTTCTCCATGAAAAATCTGCCCGCCTGGGCGCGCGGGTGGCGAAAAGATCTTAACCACCTGGGTAGGCGAGCTATCCAGTCCAATCTTATTCTCGTCAGCACCTAATTGCTCGGCCCCAAGTATATTAATCGTAGCCTTTTTCGCCCGTATCATGCCTTTTAAAGAAGGCAGCCGTGGTTCGTTTATTTCTTTGACCACCGTAATCAAACAAGGCAATTTTGTCTCGATTATCTGATATCCTTCCTCGGTCATACGCTGCACTCTTATGGTATTATCTTTAATTTCTTCAATCTTTTTTACAAAGGTAATCTGGGGTATATTAAGCCATACAGAAATCCCCGGACCAACCTGTGCCGTGTCTCCATCACTTGCCTGTTTGCCGCAAATAACCAGGTCATATTTACCGATTTTTTCAATGCCCTTGGACAGGGTATAGCTCGTGGCCCATGTATCACTACCAGCAAAAGCCCGGTCTGAGAGAAGTACTGCTTCATCTGCGCCTAAAGATAATGCTTCTCGTAAAGCAGTTTCTGCCTGGGGCGGCCCCATACTTAACATTGTAACCTTCCCGCCTGCTTTTTCCTTAATACGCAATCCCTCTTCTATCGCATACAAATCAAAGGGATTAATTATAGATTTTACCCCTTCACGGATTAAGGTATTTGTCTCCGGGTTAATTCTAACCTCGGTAGTATCCGGAACCTGTTTTATACAAACAATTATATCCATTAAATTACTGCCTTTGGCATTAATTTAGCGTTTACCTTTTCTTTAAAAAAGAAAAGGTAAGCCAAAAGAAAAGTTATATTAAAACAAAAAATGCAAAGCATTTTTCAAGTATAAAAATCCTCCGCAGCAAGCTAAGGAGGATTTTTATTTTAGTGTCTCTTTAATTAGGTTTACCGCAATAACGTCACGCTGAATCTGGTTGGTACCTTCATAAATCTGGGTAATTTTTGCATCACGCATGAATTTTTCTACTGGGTATTCCTGCATATAACCATATCCGCCGTATATCTGCACCGCATCCGTGGTAACCTTCATTGCCACATCTGAGGCAAACAGTTTTGCCATGGCTGACTCTTTAGCCACGTTTTTCGCGCCCTGATCAATCATTCTGGCTGCACTATAAACCAATGCCCTGGCCGCCTCAGTCTGTGTTGCCATATCTGCGAGCATGAACTTTATCCCCTGATTACTCGATATTGGTTTACCAAATTGTACTCTTTCGCGTGAATATTTAAGTGCCAGGTCTAATGCCCCCTGGGCAATACCTACGGCCTGTGCGGCTACCCCCGGCCGTGAGGTATCAAAAGTCTTCATTGTAATAATAAATCCCATCCCCTCTTTACCAATCAGATTTTCCTTGGGAATTCTACAATCATTAAAAACCAACTCACAGGTAGAAGATGCACGTATGCCCATCTTTCGCTCTTTTTTGCCAAAGGTAAAGCCTGGGGTGCCTTTTTCCACAATAAACGCTGACGCGCCTCTTGTACCTTTAGTTTTATCGGTCATCGTAACTACCGTATAAATCTCTGCCTCTCCGCCATTAGTGATAAAATGTTTTAACCCGTTTAAAATATAAAAATCCCCTTGTTTTTTAGCGGTGGTTTCAATTGCCCCGGCATCACTACCGGCATTAGGTTCCGTCAGACCAAAAGCAGCAAGATGCTTACCACTGGCTAAATCAGGTAGATATTTCTTTTTTTGTTTATCCGTTCCGTATAAAATAATCGGATACGTTCCCAGTGCACTTGCGGCATAGCTGACCGCTACCCCCCCACAGGCACGGGATAACTCTTCGGTCGCAATACATAAATCCAACACTCCTCCGCCTAAGCCGCCAAAGTCTTCACTGATATAAACACCAAGCATATCCGAGGCCGCAAGTTCTTTTATAATTTCCCAGGGAAATTCTTCTTTCTCATCCAGCTCACGCGCAATTGGTGCAACTTTCTCCTGGGCAATCTTTCTCGCTAAGTCTCTAATCATTATCTGCTGTTCTGTTAATAAATAATCCATTTCTGCCCCCTCTATAAAACAGTGTGTATTGTCAAAATGAATCTCCCTCTCCGCAAGCGGAAAGGGAAATTCATTCACGGAAAATGTAATCATTTTCCGAACATCTATATTGACGAATGAAAACAAAATTGGTTTGCCAATTTTGTGCTTTAATACCCGTATTACACCGCTGTGCACAAAAATCATCCAAGCTTATGTGCCTAAAAAATATAATATAAGTTACCGCGTGGAAGCACAGTAACTTATTCAAAACTCCTTAACACTAATGTCACATTATGTCCGCCAAAACCCAAAGAATTAGAAAGGGCAATTTTAACCGGAACCTCACGCGCCGTATTCGGAACATAATCCAAATCGCACTCAGGGTCCGGATATTCATAATTAATTGTTGGGGGAATAATTCCTTCTTTTATGGATAAGGCACAAGCGGCAAATTCTATGCCGCCGGCGGCACCAAGAAGATGCCCGGTCATAGATTTTGTCGAGCTAATATGGATATTTTTAGCACGATCTTTAAAAACATTTTTTATCGCTATGGTTTCTATTTTATCATTTAATTTAGTTGATGTGCCATGAGCATTTATGTAAGTTACTTCATCTTTAGAAACTTGACTGTCTGCAATTGCTGCCTCAATACAACGCACGGCCCCATTACCTGTCTCATCCGGCGCAGTTATATGAAAGGCATCAGCAGACATTCCATATCCGACAAGTTCCGCATAAATCTCCGCCTTTCGTCTTAGCGCATGTTCCAGTTCCTCAAGCACAACTATTCCGGCGCCTTCGGCAATAACAAATCCATCTCTTTCTAAGTCAAATGGACGGGAAGCCTTATCCGGTTCATGATTACGCAGAGAAAGTGCTTTTAACGCACAAAATCCCCCTACGCCCAGCGGGGATAATGGGCTCTCGGTGCCGCCGGCAAGCATCATATCAGCTTCACTTAGCTGGATCATACGATAAGCCGAGCCAATAGAATGTCCTCCGGAAGCACATGCTGTCACTACGCAGGAATTCGGTCCTTTTATACCGAGGAGTATTGATACGTGTCCCGAAGCCATATTTGCGATGAGCATGGGGATTACAAATGGGGAGATTTTGCGCGGACCTTTACTTAAAAAAATATCGTGTTGTTTTTCTATAACACCTATACCGCCAACGCCGCAACCGATAATCGTGCCGATACGATTTCTATCGAACTTAGCTAAATCTACCCCCGCATCAGCAATAGCTTCAAAACTGGCATTAGCCGCATACTGGACAAATTTGTCCATTCGCTTTAATTCTTTAAGAGGAATTTCTGGCGCCGGTTTGAAATCCTTGATCTGACCAGCAATCTGGGAAGTATAACCCGTGGTATCAATCGCAGTTAATTTTTCAATACCACTTTTACCTTCACATAATGACTTCCAAAAATCTTTTTTTGTATTGCCGACAGGAGTAACGCAACCAATTCCCGTAACTACAACTCTTCTTAAGCCTGTCATTATATCAAAATTAAGTTTTATTGTTTATTTTCTGTTTTTGCGTTTACTTTTTGTTCGATATATTTTATTGCTTCACCAACAGATGTCATTTTTTCCGCATCTTCATCAGGGATCTCAATACCAAACTCTTCCTCAAGCGCCATAACTAATTCCACCGTGTCCAATGAATCCGCCCCAAGGTCATCCACAAAAGATGCTGAAGGCACAACGTCTTCCTGTTTTACCCCTAATTGTTCAACAATTATTGATGTTACTTTATCCCCGACTGCCATTATTTTTCCTCCTTTTAATGACCCGCCAAAATATCGTAGATCCACCAACACGTTGTAGTGGACATGGCGGGTATTAAGTTCTTTCTTCCCATAAATATTACATCCAATCACATAACCATCCCACCATCAACATTAATCACCTGGCCGGTGATATAACTAGAAGCATCACTTGCTAAAAACAAAGCTAATTTTGCCACATCCATGGCCTCGCCAAATTTATTAAGCGGGATCAATGAGCGCATCTGGTTTTTTAACTCCTCAGGCAATTTTGCCGTCATCTCTGTTTGAATAAAGCCCGGGGCAACGGCATTCACATTTATGTTACGACTGGATAGTTCCTTAGCGGCACTTTTTGTCAAACCAATAATCCCTGCCTTTGATGCCGCATAATTTACCTGTCCGGCATTACCGATCAGGCCAATCACTGAAGAAATAGAAATAATTTTACCTGATCTTTGTTTCATCATCTGACGGCTTACCATCTTTATGCAATTGAATGAACCCTTTAGGTTTACCGCAAGTACCGTATCCCACTCTGCCTCAGACATTCTGATTATTAAATTATCACGAGTAATACCGGCATTATTGATTAGTATATCTATTTTTTTAAATTTGTCAATAGTTTTATTCATCATATCTTCAACTTCAGATAATTTTGTGACATCAATAACCAAGTCCAGTACTGTTCTGCCCATAGATTCAATATCTTTCCTTACATTTTCCATGATTTCCTTATTTAAGTCGGCAATGACAATATTTGCTCCTTCACGGGCAAAAAGCACTGCAATTTCACGACCAATACCCCTGGCCCCACCAGTAATTATTGCAACCTTATCCTTCAATTGCATAATTATATTAATCCGTGGTTATCTTTAGTGTTATCGTAAGCTTTTAACGCTATCCACATCCATAACATTGCTAATATCCTCTGGTTTTTCAATATTAATAACTTCCACATTACGATCAATCATTCTCATCAACCCTTTTAATACTTTCCCCGGACCAATTTCATAATACCGCTTAACTCCAGCAGTTATCATCAAGCGCATTGACTTTTCCCAGTAGGTAGTATGCGTAACTTGAGTAATAAGCGCATGCTTTATCTCCAACGGATCATTTAACGGTGTTGCGGTAACATTAGCAATAAACTTGATACGGGGATACGTTATTTCAATATTTTTAAGCACATTTGCCAGATTTGTTGAAGAGCTTTTCATAAGTGAAGAATGAAACGGTCCGCTTACATTTAAAACCACTACACGCTGCGCACCTGCCTGCTGGCTAAGAATCTTAACTTTATCGGCAATTTGCTCTTTTAGCGACACCACAACTTGTCCCGGACAATTCAAATTTGCAATTTCCGCACCAGTCTGTTCACAAATATCTTTAATTTTATCTAAATCTAACCCAATTATTGATAACATCTTTCCCTGATTTTCAAATGCGGCCTGCTCCATAAATACCCCTCTTGCCCGAACCAACTTTAATGCATCATCAAACCGGATACTTCCGGCAGCAACGAGTGCGGAATATTCTCCTAAGCTTAGTCCGGCGACGTGTGTCAATGGTATATTTTTATGCTTGCTGTTTAAAACCGTTAATGCGGCAATACTTGTTATAAATATTGCCGGCTGCGAATTTTTCGTCTTTATAAGTTCTTCTTTTGGCCCGGTGAAGATTAAACGCTTAATATCAAAACCTAAAACCTCATTTGCCATGTCATATGTTTCTCTTGCGGTTTTAAAACTTTCCGATAGTTCCTTACCCATTCCTACATACTGGGCACCTTGACCGGGAAAGATAAAAGCACATTTTTTTAGCATTTAATAACACACGCTCCCCAGGTTAGTCCGCTGCCAAAAGCAACCAGAATAACATTATTCCCTTTTTTTATTCGTTTTGTTTTAATTGCTTCATACAGCCCGACAACAACAGAAGCCGCAGACATATTCCCGTATTTTTCAATATTAAAAAAAATCTTTTCCCGCGGTATCCCTAATCTCTTTGCCGTAGCATTAATAATACGTATATTTGCTTGATGCGGAATAACACAATCAATATCTTCTTTTTTAACCCCGGCTAACTTTCGCGCCTTTTCTGCCGCAGATGTCATATTTTTAACGGCAAACTTAAATATCTCATTACCGTTCATTTTTAAAAAATGCAGTCGGTTTTTTACCGTTTCTAAGGTTGCCGGACAGCGCGAGCCACCCGCAGGTATTTTTAATAGCTCGGCTTTATTGCCGTCTGAGCCAAGATAAACCGATATGATCCGATTTTTATTTTTCGGTCCAAGCACGACTGCTCCGGCACCATCACCAAACAAGACACAGGTTGAACGGTCCTGCCAGTCAATAAAACTGCTAATCTTTTCGCAAGCAACAACCAATACATACTTATACTCCCCGGAAATAATAAAACTCCGGGCAACCGCAAGTCCATAAATAAATCCGGTACAAGCCGCGTTAATGTCAAAACACGCTGCCTGATCAGCTTTTAACTTTTCCTGGATTATACAAGCGGTAGCCGGCGAGAGCATGTCCGGGGTCATTGTGGCAACAATTATTGCTCCAAGTTGCGCCGGTTTTATGTTTGCGTTTTTTAAGGCATTTTTTGCCGCATAAATGCCTAAATCGCTTGCCGCCATTTCCGGGGCGGCAAGCCGTCTTTTTTTTATTCCCGTTCTCGTGGTTATCCATTCATCCGATGTGTTAACCATTTTTTCAAGATCATTATTAGTAACAATCTTCTTCGGCAGATAGGCTCCAATTCCGATAATGCCTACAGATTTATTATCCATTGTTCATATACTCCACTTTCGTCATTTCTTCAACGATATGTTGATTTACTTTATTTTCCAAAGTTTCATATGCCACCCGAACGGCATTCTTAACCGCCTTTGATGACGAACCGCCATGGCTGATGATCCCCACACTATTAATTCCTAAAAGCGGCGCCCCGCCATATTCCGCATAATCAATATCTTTTTTAAGCGCAGATAATGCGGACTTGCTAAATAACAACCCCAGTTTGGCAAAATAGTTATTGGAAATCCTTTGCTTAAACATCTGTTTAATTGCGTCCGCCACACCCTCTGAAACTTTTAATACAATATTACCAACAAAACCATCACAGACGATTACGTCGCATTTTCCCGCAAAAATATCCCGGCCTTCCATATTTCCGATAAAATTAATCGGGGCCTGCTCTAACAGCTTAAATGTTTCTTTTACAAAATCCGTACCTTTAGATGCCTCTTCACCGATATTTAAAAGGCCAACTTTTGGGTCCTCTTTTTTTAATATATATTTCATGTATACACTGCCCATAATCCCGTAGTTAAGCAGATGTTTCGGTTTTGGGCCGATATTTGCGCCAGCATCAATTATTACTGCCGGGCCTTTCAAGGTTGGCATCACCACCATAATTCCCGGACGCTCTATTCCATTTAGTTGTTTAAGAAAAAGGCTTGCGGCACATACTACCGCGCCGGTATTTCCCGCAGAGATAAAGGCATCGGCCTGATTATTTTTTACCAAATTCACGGCCACATTTATCGAAGAATCCTTTTTTCTGCGAATACTCTGTGCCGGCGGTTCATGCATCTCAATAACCTCAGAAGCTGGCACAATACTGATATTTTCCGGAACATGGCGGTGTTCGGAAAGTTTTTCTAAGATCGCATTTTTATCTCCAACCAGAATGAGCTCGGCATCAACCATTAAAGCCGCCCGGCAGACCCCATCCACTACTATGGCCGGAGCATTATCGCCGCCCATGCCATCAATGGCAATTTTATATTTTTTTCCGCTCATTTCCTCTTCTTTTCCTTTTTTTCTTTCTTCACCAGTATCTGCTTTCCCTTATAATATCCGCAGTGTGGACAAATACTGTGTCCTGGTTTTGGCTGATTACAATTTTTACACAATGATAAACTTTTAACTTTTATTTTATCATGTGTCCTGCGTTTATCCCGACGCATTCTCGAGTGTCTCCTTTTTGGTAAAGCCATTATACACCTCCACTTTTTAAAAAGCAAAAGAATGTCAAATTACAAATCCCCATGAATCTTTCAATGCCTTAATGCAAAAAAAAACTATACTGCAAATATCTCTTTCATTTATCATTTGCCTGCCCGTCGTGATTTTTGGCGGGTCATTTTTTTGTTAAATGATTTAATGATTTATTTGTCATTTGACATTTGTCATTTGGAATTCCATAATACGGACATCTTTTCCCAAACCGTTGCCAATCCTCTGCACCTTTGCTCTTTGTACTAGATTCTATTGTTTGTTTTCACATTCACATTTTACTTTATTTAAATTAGCACCACAACTCGCACATATCCCCGCACAGTCCTTTTGGCATAACAATCTTAGCGGGTAACTTAAAATTATTTCGTCCCGCACATGGGATAATATATCTACCGTAATATTCTTATTTGCGGGGTATGTCAGGGTTATCTTTTTATCTAAATCTTGCTGATAAGCCCCCAGGCAGCGATGACAAACCAATTCCTGAACTGATCTTGTCTCAATGACTAAAGTTACGGTATTTTGAACATTCACGGCATTTACAACTATATGCAACAGCTCCAAATAGTGAACAAAATCCGTTTCCACATCAGCTTTTTGCGCATTAACATCCTCTTTTAACTCTAATCCAAATGTATTTACATCTAAAATATTAATTTTCATCGTTTTCTTCACACTTATCTCTGCCGATTACCTCAGGGAATTCTGGTACGATTTTTTAACCGTTTTGTTTCCTGGGCAATGAACAGCTCTTCATTTGTCGGCACGACAAAAATTTTTGCATTTTTTAGCAGAAATGACAGTTCACGCTTGATTATTTGGATAAGCCTTGGGTAATTTTCACTAATGCCGGCGGTAAACACAACCGCATCTACTCCGTTCATTGCTGCGACATACGCCCCGATATATTTTTTTAACCGATAGATGAAAATTTTCCAGGCAAGGTGTGAGCGTTTATGTTTTTTGTGCATATATTTTATGATCTCGCGCATATCACTACTTTGGCCAGAAATCCCCAGCAATCCGCTTTTTTTATTAAGTATTTCCTCGCATTCTGTTAAACTAAGCGCCTCTTTTTGCAGGAGAAAGAAAACAATCGACGCGTCAATATCCCCGCAGCGCGTCCCCATCACCAGCCCTTCTAAAGGCGTAAACCCCATGCTTGTATCAACCGCTCTTCCTTTATCAACTGCGGTTATTGAACAGCCATTTCCGAGATGGGCTGTGATTAATTTTAAGCTATTAAGCGGTTTCTTTAAAATCTCCGCCGCTTTTTCTGCAACATAACGGTGGCTGGTTCCATGAAACCCATACCGTCTGATGCGGTATTTACGATAATAATTATAAGGCAGGGCATATAAATAAGCATATTGCGGCATTAACTGATAGAATGCCGTATCAAATACAGCTACTTGGAGAACTTTTGGGAAAACCTTACGGCAGGCTAAAATCCCAAGATAAGCCGGTAGATTATGCAATGGGGCTAGTTTGAAACATTGTTTGATCCGATGCAGCACTTTTCCGGTAATAACCACGGAATTCTGAAAATGTTCGCCCGCGTGAACAACCCGGTGGCCAATTGCCGAAATTTCCTTAATATTTTGAATAATCCGGTGTTCGGACATGGTCATGACATCCAAAATTACTGATATTGCCCGGTTATAATCTACCACCTTGATTTTATTTATTAATAATTTAGCGTTTCCAATCTGATATTTTAGTATGCTTAATTTTTGCCCAATACACTCTATTTTACCTTTAATCACCACATCGGTTATATTTTTTTCAAAGAGCTGGAATTTAACAGAGGAGCTTCCGCAATTAATTATAAGGATCTTCATCGCATTAATGGGCCCTTACCGCGGTTACCGCAACCACATTAACTATATCCTGCACACTGCAGCCACGTGAAAGATCCGAACATGGATAATTCAAACCTTCAAGTATTGGTCCAATCGCACTTGCTTTTGCCAAGCGCTGGACAAGTTTATAAGCAATATTACCTGCGTCAAGGTTAGGAAAAATAAGCACATTAGCATACCCGGCAACCGGAGAATTATTAACTTTGCGTTTGGCAACTGCCGGAACAATTGCGGCATCGGCCTGAAGTTCACCGTCAACGAACAAATCCGGGGCAATATCTTGTAGAATATTCTTTGCCGCAATTACCTTATCTACAGATTCTCCCCCTCCGCTGCCTTTAGTTGAAAAACTGAGCATCGCAACCTTTGGCTCTTTTTCAATAATCTGTCTAAATAACTTAGCGGAAGTTATCGCAATATCTGCTAACTGTTTTGCCGTTGGTTCCCGCACAATCCCGCAATCAGCAAAAACAAACACTCCTTCTTCGCCAAAGCGGCACTCAGGCACAATGATTAAAAAACAACTTGATACCGTACGCACATCCGAATTAACCCCCAGGCAATAAATCGCGGCTTTGGCCACCTCACTGGTTGTAGTCACTGCCCCGGCAACAAATCCATCGGCCAGGTTCTTTCTTACCATCATTGCGGCAAAATATACCGGATTTTGTAAAACTTGTTTTGCCGCTGCATAGGTAATGCCTTTATGCTGGCGCAGCTGATAAAATTCATCGACATAATCTTCAAATGCCGTATCCTTTAAATAATCAATTATATCAATATTGCTAAAATTATTTTTATTTATCCCGCCGCCGGCAAGGATCTTATCCTCCGGTCCCAATAAAATTATCCGGGCAATCTTTTCGCGATCTATATAATCTGCTGCCTGGAGTATTCTCTCATCAGTACTTTCCGGTAATACAATTGTCTTTAAATCTGACCGTGCTCTTTCTTTCAGTTTATCAATAATGTTCATCTTAAACCTGCCTATTCCCTGCGGTCTTGCGTGCCGGTTGACCTTTTGGAGGAAAAGTTTTAACACGAAAGGTTTTCAAATGGATAAAAAATTTCCGGTGCTGCACTGCCTCATCAGCTTGGCATAATACCCTGTATTCTTGCTGCATCGTAGATCCGCCAATGCCCGCCACTAATACGACGGCGGATCTACGACATTGTGGCGGAGGGATCGTCAAGCTGAAGAAAATTTTTTATGACTAAATTTATTTTTCAATTCCGCAGCAACATACGCAGGAACAAAACAGGAAACATCTGCTCCGAGCATCGCCGCTTCTTTTATCAGTTTGGACGAAATATAAGAATAATCCGCCGCCGGCATCATAAAAATTGTTTCCACCAGTGCGTCAAGGGCACGATTTGTCAATGCCATCTGGAACTCGTATTCAAAATCAGAAATCATCCGGATCCCCCGAATAATCACACTCGCCCCTTTACGCTGAACATATTCCACAGATAATCCTTCAAAATCGTCTATAATTATGCCTTGCATATCTTTTGTTGCCATGTTTAGCATCCGGACACGCTCTTCCACAGAAAACAAGGTTTTCTTATCCGAGCTATGGGCAACGGCAACAATAACCTTATCAAAAATTCTTACGGCCCGTTTTATTAAATCAATATGCCCGTAGGTCACCGGGTCAAAACTCCCTGGATATATCGCACGCTTTTTCATAATGAATCTCCCCCTCCGCTTGCGGAAGGGTATCTTCATACACGGATACGCCTTCAGCGTATCCAATCATAGAGCAAAATTGTTTTTTCCCCACTACAAATTCGTAAATCCGCCGTCGAATTAATGGCAGACATTGGCAGATCTTCGAAAAATTTACACTAACCAGGCGTTATATATGACAACCAAGCTTGCGCCAAACATTGCCGGCAGATTACTAATAAGGAAAATTCTGGCGATTTCTTAAATGTATGAAGTTTTTATTTCCTTTTTAACATTAAACTATTATCTATTTTTCGCTGCTGTGTTACAACACTTTGCACTAAACTATATGGGTATGCTTCCAATTATATACACTTATAAAAGTCCACCGCTGTATCTCCATAAACCTTACGTTTAAATAAGACAATATTATTTAATGCCTGCGGCAGGTCTTCTTTTTTATGATGCTCGGCCACGATTATACCATGGTGGTGTAATATAGCATACTCATCTAAATATATCAAGCATTTTTTTGCCAGATTTTTATCATAAGGGGGATCTAAAAATACTAAGTCAAATATTTCTCCTCTGTTACAGTAATATTTAATCACCGAAAAAACATCCCTTTTAATTACCTGAACACCGGCCGGAAGGTCACGGCCTAATTTAGCAATGTTGTCTTTAATTATTTTTATACAGTTTAACCGGCGTTCCACAAATACAACCCGCCCGGCCTGATAACTTAACGCCTCCAGCCCAAAAGCACCACTACCGGCAAACAAATCCAATACCCTAGTCCCGCAAATTTCATCCTTATTCAAAACATCAAAAATCCCCTTTTTTACCAGATTAGCTGTTGTCCGGACATGTGCTCCCCGGGGCATCTTTAAAAGTCTATTTTTAAACCTACCGCCAATTACCCGCATAATTTATATATTTTTTAAACTTGCGTATTCCCTATAGCAAGATAGAGGGTAAAAGGTTTTTATTTTTTGCATCCGCATAAACGAATAACCAGAAAATGATTGCATTTTCCGTGTATGAAGATACCCCTTCGCTTGCTGCAGGGTGTCTTCATTCTTTTAATCGCAAAGCTAACTCAAAGCTTGTTAACGTCTTATCTTTAAGCTGCCGGCGGCTGGTGTATTTAACTTCGACATCCTGAAAATAATCAGATTTATCAAGGATGCTCACATAATTTAGGAACTGATCATAAAGATTAGCTTCTCCGCGAAGAATAATATTTTTATTTTCATCAATAATAAAACTATTGAAAACTATTCCTTCGCCAGTCTGATTACCTAATCTTGTCAAAACATCTAATACTACCCGTGGATATATACCTCTCTGCTGTATTATTAATTCTAACCGCTGTTTCTTTGATTCAAGATCTTTGCTGGAAATTTCAAGTTGTTGAAGCATTTTGTCAAGTTCGGCAATGTTCCATTCCTGTTTTTTAAATTTTAAAAACGATAAAAAGACCGCAAGTAGAGCAATGAAAATTAAAATTATCGCAAAAAGAAATAGTCCTTGTTTTAATTGCTTTAAATATCTAATCCGGCGCTCATCTTCCGGCAGTAAATTTATTATATCCGTAGCCATTGCCATCCCGGCGCTGAAATCAATAGAATTATCTATTTCTATATTAACCTTAAATCTTTTCGCTAATATTTCAACCAGATTAGCCGCAGTCGTTGTCGTATCATTCAAAATAATTAACTCCAGCTCAAATTCTTTATTAATGATCTGCCCCACCTGAAGATTTTTGTCAACCTCCGCCATTAGACCTTCCGTATTCTTAAAGGCAATTTCCCGGCTTACGACCATTTCCATATTATGGATGACAATCATATCGACGAAATTCTCTTCAACCTGCAATACAACGCATCCTTTGACGTTGCGTTCCGGGTGAGATTTTATACTTTGTTTAAAACTCTCAAAAAGTGCTAAGGTGCTTACGCCAATTATCTGCACATCACAACCAATATTTTTACAAAACTCCAGGTATTCAGTTACAATCTTTTTCCTGACAATTACCACTTGAATCTTCGAATACCCCTCCGGGGATACCTCCAGCAAAAACCAGTCATAACAACAATTATCAAGCCGGTAAGGAATGATGTTGTTTAATTCAAAGGGCAATATTTGATTGATCTCGGCTTTTTCTATCGCCGGAATAATTATCGTTTTAAAACTAAGTTTACGCCGGGGCAGACATAATAAAACTTTATCCGGGTGGTATCCCGGAGCAAAAATTATCTTTTTGATTGCAGACGGGGCAAGTTCACGGGAAATACTTTGTTGTTTTAATGCATTTATTTTGGTTCTATTTCTTCTCAGCCAAACACTCTTGATAGCCGTGTCCGTAATGTATAACGATAGGATTATCAATTACCTCTCCTCCCATAAAATAATTTTAATTTCTTTCGGCGCGCGATTAATAACCACGCCTATTTTGTTATGCATCTTATATTTTTTATGTACGGCTTCAATCTCTATTTTATATACATCAGAGCCGACGGTTAAAAATCCTATAATTTGACTGGCAATTTCCGGTCTTACCCCTAAGTTTATCAAATCCTGCGTTAATGCATTTTCCTGCTCAAACTTGTCAACCGCACAATAGTTTAATATTATATCAACGGTTGTCACATCTATTGACGGTATGCATTTTAGCACATTTCCTTCGGCGGTATTTATATTTATCTTACCATTAGAATAAACAGTAATCAAATCTTTTAATCCCACAATCCCTAAATCTTCTCTCCCGTAATATATTTCGTTCGTTATACCCTCAACACAAAGAAGTTCTTCAATTCTTAAATACGGCCGGTTTTCAATTATTTTTTTTACCAGCTCTGTATCCAGATGCACAAGTCCAGCAAGTAAATTATCCGCTGCGGTGTTAATATTTACCTTGCGGTTTTCATCAATCACCGTTATCCGAATGTCTGAACTGTCAGCGGGTTCATAGTCAATACTGTTCCAATTATCTCCTCGTTCATCATAGTTGTAGTTATCATCGATTAATGTTAGTACGGCATAATTTAAGCTTTCTCTTGCACAAGACAAATTTTCAAATGCGGCGATTTGATATTTAACCAGTTTCAAATAAATACGCGCCCGATAAGCCAGACTTGCCGATAATACGGCAAAAATTGTCATCATCCATAACACGACGATTAAGACAAATCCTTTTTTCATTTTTTCAAATCGCTTGTGTTTATAATATCTGCTGCTGGTATAAAAATTATTTTTTCAAAACTTACCATTTTATTATTAACACTTTTATCTTCAATTGTTATTAATATCTTAATTGCCCGCGGCAGATACTGATCATCCTGCCAGGTATCTATCCATTGTTCTTGTTCACCGTCATAATATTTAAACTTAAATTCATTAATTCTCTCTAACATCAGCATTTGTTTGGTATCTAATATATTATCATGCCAAATTCTCGAAGATTCAAAATATAAGGATGATTTTTCCAAACTCATTTCAGCGGTTAAATAATAATTTCCCTGCCAGATAAATCCATCTTTGCCGACAAAGATAAAAGTCAAACTCTTCTCACTTCCCATAAACAGTGTCTCTGGATTATCTTTATCAAAATAGGTAGAGCGGATGTTTTGCTCTATATTTTTAAATGCAATTCGCGTAACATATCTTAAGTTAAAACTATCCTGATCCCTTTTCCAGACGATCATCCCCCCCCTAAATCCCAGATAGACACCGGAGAGTAAAACCATTAGAATAGTTAGGGCAATTAAAAGCTCAATTAAGGTAAACCCCAAAACGGAATTCCAGATATTTTTATTCATTTACTATTTTTTTAGCCGCGGATTTACACGGATTTTAATAAACAAACCATTTTTTATCCGTATTTAATCCGTGTTTATCCGTGGCTCTGCGGCGCTGTGTGATAATTTCAGTTTTTATCCTTCTTTTGATACCACCCACTAAACCCCCAATACAAACTAATTGTTTTTGCAAATACTGTCACTTCTTTATACTCTTGAAAAGTTATCTCTCGGTTGTACTGCTTATATTTTGTACTCAGGTGCGCGAGATGATACTGCGGCATAATGTTAACATAAGTGTTGCACGATAAATTATTAGTAATAAATTTTAGTATTTCTTTTGCGCCATAAATTGCCGCGGTGATTTGGAGAGTAAAATGCGTGGGGGTAACAAAATTTGCATTATGACAACTTTGTGATTGTAAATTAATTGCATATGAAATATTCAGGTCAATTGGCTCACTGTTTACCGGTGTTAAATCTTAGCCAGTTAAGATATGGTGCACTGCCTTCGATTATCGGTAAAGCAATAATCTCCGGAACGCTATACGAATGTATCGCCTTTACCTTTTCAGCTAATCGTTTAAAAAGCCTCTGGCGGGTCTTAACAATCAACAGCAATTCACTGCATTTTTCAATTTTACCCTGCCAGGAAAAAATAGAAGTAACCCCGCTTAAAATATTTACACATGCCGCAATTTTCCCTTCGACCAAGACCTTGGCAATATTCTCTGCTTCCTTTTTATTAGGAACGGTAATATAAACAACAATATATTTCATTCATTTTTCCTCAGCGAAACGAGAAAATTATCATTTTCTTCTTCTAACAATACATGTCCCTCTCGTGCCAACCATCCTAAACTCATCAAAATCAAATCACGACTTTTGTCGATATTCGCTGAGAGTTCAGAGAGCTTACTTGGACCATGTTCATCAAGATAATGCCAAATATCGCCTGCAGCAATACCAATCTTAATTACCATTTTCTCCCCCTTTCAAATGAGCCGGTTCTGTCAAAAACTTTCTTGTATTTTTAAGCAGCCACAGATTACTCGGATTAAAATGATTTTATTCTTTTTAATCTCTATAAATCTGTGGTTGCATTCAATTCTTTCATAGAATCTTTGACACTACCAATGAGCAGGCCAAAATACCTAACGGACGGATTATCTATGCGTCTGAGCTGAACAAACTCCGGTTAGCTGAAAATTATTGATGAATAATTTCCCCGCTGTTTGCCAGACGGACTATATCACTCATTTATCACCAACCGCGCGATTAACTCATAACTTACGACTGCTGCTATTTATACTCTGACACCGGGGACATCTTGTCAGTTCATCGTTTGCGGCTACATATAAATACAGACAAACGCCACAATGCCAAAAAATAACACTTATTGTCTGACGATGAGAAAATTGTTGTTTTTCAAATACGCACCAAAAATATATAACCATACATACGCTAATAAATAAAAATACCCCCACTGCTATTATAACATCAATTTCAATCATTGTATTCTAAAATTTATAAGCGCCTTTCCCAAATCAGAAAAATTACTCTTTTGCGCCAGACTAACAAAGCGCAAAGAATTAATAAAATTCATGCCTAAGATATCGATTTCCGTGTGCCCCGATGTCCTTATTGGTCTAAGGCTAAATACCCTCCCGTCACTTCCCACGGCGAATTCTACCACCATGTTATAAGTAGTGTGCGCGATGCCGGCCACTGGGTGAATCTTTGGCAAATCTGAGGTAGAAATAAGTGTACGGTTTGCCGCCGCCCCGATAATAATTAATGCCTGGTTATTAATCTTTTCTTCTTTTGATTTTATGCTTAAATCATCCAGAAAACTTGCCTTTTTACCAAAAATATTACCGTGTACAGAAAATGTATGCTTTTTTTGCACTCTATCCTGCCAACCATATAATTTTTTTGAAATATCAAAACTACTGGGCAAGATCAGCTCTTGTTTTTTTATTCCCTGTGGACGCGGATGATCGGCAGGTATTTCATGCTGAACCTGAGCAGGATCAGCCGAGATTAATATTGGTCCCAAAAAATTTATCGCAACATTGTTATTCGTTGATAGATAAACAGATGGCACAACCAGTCGAATCCCGGCAAAAATTATTAAATGGCAAATAATTGAAGTACTAATAGCTTTAGCGGAAATAGTCATCTTGTTTCCTGTAAAGTAGCAATATTTATTTTTAATACGCCAGACTGCCGGCAGAGATCCCAGATGTTAACTATTTTTCCCAAGGGACAAGCTTTATCGGCTTTTATCAATACCTGTTTATTGGCCGCAGATTGTTTCTTTAAGGCCGTTGACAGGTCTTGCGGCTTAACTTCTTCAGCGTCTAAATAAATGACGCTATCTTTATTTATCGTTATCACCAATCCTTTTTCTTGCATAACTTCAGAAGTTACGGCTTTTGGCAGATTAATTTTTATCCCCGGCTGGATAATAAAGCTTGAAGTAAGCATAAAAAATATTAGCAATAAAAATACCACGTCAATTAACGGGGCAATATCAATATGCCGCAGTTCACGTTCTAATTCCAAATGACGTTTAAACTTCATAACGCTCCTGTTTCTGAATTAATATATTTAAAAGGTCGGTTACCAAGACTTCCATCTGTAAAACAAAATTATCTACTCTGCTGACGAGATAATTATATACAACAAAGGCGGGAATGGCAACGATTAAACCGGCTACGGTCGTGATCAATGCCTCCCATATGCCGCCGGCGAGATCTGCCGGGCTAACCGGATAAAATGACGCCGCCTTTTGCTGAATAATCTGAAAGCATTTAACCATGCCTAAAACTGTACCGAGTAATCCTAAAAGCGGAGAAACATGGGCAATGGTTGCTAAGGCACTTAAATTTCTTTCGAGTTTCGGTACTTCATGTAATCCGGCATCTTCAATTGCTTCGCGAATTTCTGATTTTGGATAGTTATGCTTCAAAATACCTGCTTTAAAAATATTTGAAATTGGCCCCTGTGTCGCATCGCAGATCAGCACGGCATCATTTATTTTATTGCGTTTCAGTGCCGTGGTAACTTCATCCATAAATTTATCGGTATCAATTCTTGCCCGATAAAGATGCATGATCCGATCAACCGCAATACCAAAGGCAAATATAGAACATAAAATTATCGGCACCATTACCGGCCCGCCTTTTTGAATAATATCAACTTTTAAATATAGTCCCACGGCAATAATACAAGATACGATAAAAGTACCAATTTGCAAAATTTTTGTCTTCATTTTTCCTCCAATAAATTTTACGGGTTTTGTCAAATACTTTCGTATATTTTTTAAGCAATCACAGATTACATACACCCATAGGGCACAAGCAACCACTGATTACTCAGATTAAAATAATTTTATTCTTTTAAATCAGCTCTATAAATCTGTGGTTGCTTTCCGGTTTTTCATTTTATTTTTGACACTACCATTTTACGGTAATGCCAGGGATGTCTTCTTATTACTTACAACATGTTCTTTTATCCAATCAATCCGCTGCTGAGCAGATTTTGCAAAATCCTGATAATTATTCTCTACTATTTTACGATAAACATGCAACGCTTCTACCCATTCTTGTTTACGCTCATAGATTTGTCCAAGATTCAGATAAGTGTGCCCAGACCAATATTTACATTTCGGATATAAATAAACGACTTTCAGATACTCTTCCTCGGCCTGATAAATCCGGTCTAAATATTCAAAAACTTGAGCAATTTTAAATTGTGCCATTGCCGAGAGATCATCCGCATCGGGATAAAAGGCGCGGTTTAAATGATAAAGCGCTTGATTATAACTTTTGTTATTTATATATATCTCGGCAATGGCGGCTTGAGCAATCTTTTCATAAATAGTTCCCGCATGTTCGGAAATTATCGCGAGATAAATTTCTTCAGCTGCTGCCGGATCATTACGGGATAAATGCATTTCGGCAATTTTTATTTTGGCATCATTACACAGCGGGCTGGCCGGATAGTTGAGTCTCAACCGCTCAAACTGCTCAATTGCATCCTTAAATTTTCCGGCATCACTATAATTCAACCCCAGCCAATAAATAGCATCATCTTCTAATCCAGAGTTAGGATAGTTCTCAATAATCTGGTGAAAACATGCTTTTGCTTTGTCAAATTGCCTTTGGAAATTCAGGTGCTCGCCCAGCCATAATCGCACACTGGCATTGATATAATGATTGTCTGATTTATCTACTATTTCTTGAAATATTTTTTCTGCCTGTTTCACCTCTCCCATCTGGACATAACACCAGGCCGCCTCATACTTTGCCTTCCAAATATTTTCTGCCTGGGAAGAATTTTTTATAATCTGTTCATATACCTTGACCGCTTTTTTAAAATCATCAAGATTGTAACAGCTACCGGCATAGGCAAAAAGGGAACTTACTTTTAATTCCTCATCTTCCGTATTTGTTTTGTTATTCAGTTCGTTAAATAAATCCCGGGCGATTTTATATTCACCATTATTAAAATAAATCATCGCTAACTGATAGAGACTATCCGCGGATAATTTACTCTCCGGATAATTTGTCAATAACGTCTGAAATGCTAAAATTGCCGCATCATAGTTTTGCTCAGATAAAAATACCATCCCGAGTTGATATTGCGCATAATCACTATAAAAATTATCCGGATATTTTTGTAATATCAGATCATAACTTTTTCTGGCCCGGGGATAATTTTTATCTAATAGATAGGTATCGCCAATCCGGCATAACGCACTGACTTTCAATAATTCATCTTTTGTACTACCCGCAACATTTTCAAATTCCGCAATGGCCTGAACTTTTCTTTCCATTTTAAGATATGCCCACCCAAGATGATAACGTGCTTGATCAATCAACGCACTGCCGGTAAATCTTTTAATTAAACTCTGATACGTATAAACGGCATCCTCATAACGTTTAAGCTCATATTGACATTGTCCTTTTGAGATATACGCGTCGTCTGAATGGTCACTTTTTGGATAACGCATTATTAGTTGATTGTATTTATCAATTGCTTCATCATACTGCTTCATTTTTTTTAATGCTTCTCCCGTGTAGTAAAGAACTTCCGGATAGAGAGAATGATAGGGGTACTTCCGAAAAAATCTTTTAAACATATCCACACAGTCTGCAAGCCTATTTTGCGCATAATATGTCCAGCCAATACCATAGAGTGCATAAGCCGCGCTTTCCGACTCCGGAGACATTTCAAGGCAACGTCTATAGTTTTCCAATGCCGCGTGATACTTCTTTAGATTATAATAAATCTCCCCTAACTGCAAATAAATTATTGCGGCATTTTTTGCTGCCGGATGCTTTTTTAGGTAATTTAGCAGATAGTTTTTCGCTTCGGCATATTGTTTTAATTTATACAGGCATTCACCGATTTTACTGTTTGCCTCATCGATTAGGGCATTGTCCGGATAAAGTTTTACAAAATTTTTGAAACTTTCCAGCGCCGGTTTAAACCGGTCTAGATTCAATAAACACCAGGCATTGGAATAATAACTTTGCATTGCGTGTTTTGAGTTTTTAAATTCATCAATAATTTTTTGATAATAAATACGGGCATTGTTATAATCATTTGCCTGGTAATATATTTCCGCCGTCCAAAAAATTATTTCATCGTTTATTTCCGATCGACGATTCATCGCTCTGGCCTGGTCCAGTTCATACAACGCCTTACTCAATTTTCCCTGATAATACAAACAGCGTCCGAGCATAAAATGAACATCGGGAATATTACTATGCAAAGGATAGAGGCGTAAAATCTTTTCATACTGGGTCTTTGCCAAATCATAAAAACCATCGTCAAACGCATCATTTGCCAGATTAATATCCCGTTCGGCACGTGTTTGAGCAGAACAGATAAATACATTGCTAAAAAAAATAAAAATGAAAACAAAAATTGCTCTTTTCATCTATCTTTAATCGAAATTTGACTGTGATCGAGAATTTTCCCACTCTCTTTTATTTTCGATTCTCGATTGCTCCAATGCGCTGTCTTGCTAAAAATTAATTTGACATAGCACTAGAGGGTAAAAGGTTTTTGTTTTTTGCATCCGCCTATGCGGATGACCGGAAAATGATTGCATTTTCCGTGCATGAAGATACCCCCTTCTCTTACTGCTGGGGGTATCTTCATTTGTTTAAGTATTTTTTAAGATATTTACCAGTATAAGAATTTTTATTGTGCATAATATCTTCAATCGTGCCATTAGCGACTAAATACCCGCCTTGATCTCCGCCTTCAGGACCAAGATCGATAATGTAATCCGCACTTTTTACCACATCAAGATTGTGTTCAATAATTACCACGGTATTTTTCGCATCAACTAATGCCTGTAATACTTCTAATAATCTGTGAATATCAGCAAAGTGCAGTCCGGTCGTCGGTTCATCTAATATGTAGAGTGTTCTGCCGGTAGAACGACGGGAGAGCTCCGCGGATAATTTTATTCTTTGCGCCTCACCGCCAGAGAGTGTTGTTGCCGATTGCCCCAGTTCAAGATAGCCCAACCCGACCTTGTCCAAGACCTCTAATTTGCTTTTTATTTGCGGGATATTTTCAAAAAGTTTTAACCCTTCACTAACACTCATTGAGAGTACATCCGCAATAGATCTTCCTTTATATTTAATCTCAAGCGTCTGGTCATTATAGCGCTTTCCTTTACAAACCTCACATTGCACGTATACGTCCGGCAAAAAATGCATTTCAATCTTTTTAATTCCGTCTCCCATGCAGGCATCACACCGGCCGCCTTTAACATTAAAACTAAACCGGCCCGGTTTAAACCCTCTTATTTTTGATTCGGGAAGGCGGGCAAACAGGTCCCGAATAAAAGTAAAGACGCCGGTATAAGTTACGGGATTCGAACGGGGTGTACGGCCGATTGGTGATTGATCAATTACAATCACTTTATCAATAAATTCTATACCTTTAATTTCGCGGTGTTTTCCCTCAGTAATCTTCGAACGATAAAGCCTTTTAATAAGCGCCTGGTACAAGACATCATAAATCAACGTAGATTTTCCCGAACCGGATACGCCGGTAACACAGATAAATAATCCTAAAGGAAAGTTAATATCAATATTTTTTAAATTATGTTCAGTCGCGCCAAGAACGACCAATTTTTTTTTGTGACAATATTCCCGGCGTCTTATCGGCAGGGGAATAGAAACTTCACGATTTAAATACTGCGCGGTTATTGAAGCTTTATTTTTCAAAAGATCATCAATTGTCCCGGAACAGATTACCTGACCGCCATTTTTCCCCGCCGCTGGTCCCAAATCTACAATATGGTCAGCAGATCTTATGGTTGTCTCATCATGCTCTACGACAACCAGGGTATTTCCCAAATCACGCAACGCCTTTAAAGTATCAAGTAATTTTTGATTATCGCGCTGATGCAGGCCGATACTTGGTTCATCAAGAATATAGACTACGCCAACAAGTCCGGAACCTATTTGCGTGGCTAATCTTATCCTTTGCGCCTCACCGCCGGAAAGAGTCGAGCTGGCCCTATTAAGGGTGAGATAATCCAGTCCAACATTAGTCAAAAAACTCAATCTTTGTCTAAGTTCCTTAAGTATCTGATTAGCAATTAGTGTTTCATCCTCGGCAAGTTCCAGATTATCCAAAAATCTCAGAGACGCTGATATTGACAGATTACATAAATCATAAATCGAACAATTATTAACCTTAACCGCTAAGCTCTCCGGTCTAAGCCTCCGGCCGGCACATTGCGGGCAGGGCTGATCACTCATAAATTTTACAATTTCCTCTTTAAGATAATTACTATCTGTTTGCCCAAATATACGTTCTAAGTTAGGAATAACCCCTTCAAACCGCTTATCCCATACCCAGACATCTCCGCCGTATAATAATAATCTCTGCGTCTTTTTATTCAATCTTTTAAAAGGCGTATCCAAATCAAATTTAGCCTTTTCGGAAAGTTCATAAAGCAAGGCACGGTAATATTGAATATACCCCCGGCCCCCGCGTCTCCAAGCAGCAACTGCTCCTTCTCGTATAGTTTTATTTTTATCCGGAACAACTAAATCCTTGTCAATCTCCATTTTCGTTCCCATCCCGTTACATGCCGGGCACGCACCATAAGGACTATTAAAAGAAAACATCCGTGGTTCAAGTTCTTCGATATTTATATTACATTGCACACAGGCAAAAAGCTGGCTAAACAACGTGTCTTTTTTACCATCAGATACAATAATTATACCACTTCCGGTTTTTAATGCGGTTTCCATAGAATCCGTTAGTCTTTTTTTCACTGCCGCATCAATAACTATTCTGTCTACCACCACTTCCAGCTCGTGTTTCTTATTCTTATGCAGGTTAATTTTTTGCGAAAGGTCAACAATGTTTCCATCAACGCGTGCGCGGACAAACCCAAGTTTTTGCAGCCCGTCAAAAACCTTTTGATATTCGCCTTTTTTACCTCTGATTACCGGAGCAAGCAGGATTATCTTTTTTCCTTGATATTGTTCAAGTATTTTTGTCACAATCTGCTGCGTAGATTGGCGGGTAATCTGCCGTCCACACCGGTGGCAGTAGGGAACGCCAATTCTGGCAAACAAAAGTCTCAAATAATCATATATTTCCGTTTGTGTCGCTACGGTGGACCTGGGGTTTGAGCCTGCCTTTCGCTGTTCAATGGCAATTGCCGGTGAGAGTCCTTCAATAAAATCCACATCCGGTTTTTGTAATTGTTCGAGAAACTGACGGGCATAGGCAGAAAGGCTCTCCACATAACGTCGTTGTCCTTCCGCATAAATCGTGTCAAAAGCCAGAGAAGACTTTCCTGACCCGCTAAGCCCGGTAATTACAATCAATTTATTTCGGGGTAATGTTAAATCGATTGATTTTAAATTATGTTCCCTGGCTCCTTTAATTACAATACATTCAGTATTCATTATTACTCAAAAATCTGTTTAACGAGTTTCGCGATCCTTTTACCAAAACGTTTACATTCATTAGTTGCCCGCTCGTCCGGTAAATTTATTGCTACCGGGCCATAGTGATCACCCTTGGCATCACCCTGAATAATCATCCCGTGGATAAGGAATGATTTTAAAATATCGATTATTGTTGTCTCATTACCGCCACCAATATTTGCACTAGAGGAAAATGCCGCACCAATTTTCCCTGACAACCGGCCATGAAACTGTACGCTTTCATCTAAAAGTTTTTTTACCTCGTAAGCCATTGTGCCGTAGTAAGTAGGGGAACCCATAATAATCGCATCATATTCTAATAATTCCCTGGCTTGAGTCTCGGTAACTGCTTTTACTACAACCTCCACTTCCTCCTCCTGTATTGCATGGAAAATAATATCAGCCATTGCCTTAGTATTCCCACTTTGCGAATAATAAACAACCAGCGCCTTTTGCATTTGACTCACCTCTTTTTTCTGGCTTGAGATTTTAGTTTCTATTTTTTAACCTAAATTTTGTCTTAGGCAAAATTTGGGTTAAACGTGGTAGCTACTACGTAATACACTACGATTATCCCGCTCTTTTACTTTTTTTCTTCCGAGGGTTGTGCTTTTTTCACGGCATTTTTAAAGCAGGATTTATTACAATAATATTTACCATTGCGGTAATACCGGCTAATCTTTTTCAAAGGTTTGTTGCAGTCTGCACAATTTTTAGGTTTTTCAATTTTTGGCGCAGGTTTCGGCGGGGTTTTCTTTTCTTGAGGAGTCCCTGGTTGTGGTTCCTTTTGTTCTGCTTTTGCTTCCTCTTGAGGCTTGTTTTCTTCTGCCTCTAATTGTTCCTTCTTTTCCGTTATTCCTTCTTGTTTCAACAGGGTATCCTCTCCCTCTGTCTGTTCTTTCTCTTCCTGAACCTCTTGTTTTTCTTCTGAATTCTTCACTTCTTCCGGCATAACCTTATTCCTCCTTAAATGAGCACGTAACTTATGGAACGTAGTGAACATAAGTTACTGTGCGAATTTAATCCGCCAGTATATTGGGCGGATATATTAAGTTATTCCTTAAATGAGCACGTAACTTATGGAACGTAGTGAACATAA
>JBDRCZ010000132.1:0-6948 GCA_043821285.1 Candidatus Omnitrophota bacterium
AAAAATGGAAAAATGTTAAGCTTTATTATTCCCCCCAGGGAAAATAATGACCGCGCGCAATTATGGGTTATGGACATAGAAGGAAAAAATAAAATTAAATTAGCCGATGTTAATAACTGGCAGCAGTATGCAGACTGGTCGCATAACTTCCATGAACAGAAAGAGTAATTGAAAGGTAAATATCAAATACCTGCCCAGTTGCTCCCGATTCCTGATCAAGTAGATGCAGAAATGCCTCGATTTACATTTATATCCAATAAATTTCACAGTTTAATAAATGTCTCTCAGATAAGTGCGAGTATAAATATCAAATATACTGATGCGTATTTAAAAGACTATGACAAATGTGAAGAATATTTAAAAGAGAGAATAGGCATAATGTTTCCTGCGATTGAAGAAATTACAGGCAATATTAAGTATTGTGGGCTGTTAACAAAAGTAAATTATATAGTTATGGACATTGAGGAAAAAGAGTTAATTAAATATATATGTGACAAATTTGTTAGTAAGAATAATTATAGTACAGACGTTAAGGATATAAATCTGAGATATACAGTTAATAAAAATGAGAAATATTTTATCAATTTTAATATTTCAAATAATAAGAACTACATATCTGACAAGCCAGTTTCTGGCCCAATTAGCGTATCAGATATGAAGCTTGAAAATTTAGGATTACAAATAATTTTGGATATTAATGATAGGCATGCTTTTAATAAAGACGGCACTCACAAAACGACAGAAAGCGAAATAAAAGAAATTATATCCATGACAAAAGATATAGTTAATACAAAAATAGATACAATTTTACAAAAAGGTGAAATAAAATTATGTTAGTAGCAGAAAGAAACTCGGCAGAAGTTAAAAAAGGAATAGAAAGAGATTTTAAATGGGGTGTGCTTAATAGAACGCACACCATCTTTGACTATACGTATGATATATTTACAGAAGCGGTCTCAAGAGAAGTTGTATTTGAAACAGAATTTATAACTAGTAAATTAAAGGATGGCAGAATTAGAATTTTTACATCATTGTCTCAAACTGGTTATTATTATTTTATATGTAAGCTAACAGTACATTTTTTAAGACTAGAGCCTCAAGATACAGTTAGAGACAGTTTGAAATAGTAGTGCATTGTTAACTAAATTTCTGACATTCAGGCGATGCACTAAAAGGGGGTGCGGGGGAGATTGTCCCCCGCGTTTGGGGGGTGTAAAGCTTGCGAAGAGAGCGCCGAAGGGGGGCTTGCCGCGTTCGCGGAAGTACACTGTCAACAGAACCATCTATCAGAAATTTATTTGACAGTGTAGTCGTGAGTGACCGCATAGCATTTCCTTCTCCCAGCGCCTTGTGAAATTCCTGCGCAAAAACGCTCAACTGAACAAAATCTTTTTACGCAAAAGACGAGATCACAATTTATTTCTATTTGACCGAACAAAAAGGCGCTGTTTTTTACAGCGCCTCATAAAATTGGCTTTCAAAATTTTAGCACAGCAGACTATCCCGATAATTTTACCCAACATAGCACATAATTCTAAGAAGCATCAGTGGTTATCAGAATTGTTAATAAAAGCAGGATAAAGGCGGTGAGGGAAGCAAGATACGTATTAGTTTGTGCTTGTTCAGAATTCTTAAAGAAAAATATTGCAGAGATGGGAAGGGTGTTGGAACAGACAAGGGAATAGTTGGAAAAATGCAAAGAATTTTTCCGTGTATGAAGCCACGCGGCAGCGCGGCTTCATTTTTTTCTAAGATATGCTGGGAGTATTTTTAGCTGCCGCCGGTATTTTGCAACAGTGCGGCGTGCGATGTTTATGTCCTTTTGTTTTAAAAGATTAATAATGTATTGATCGGAAAGAGGTTTTTCTGCGGATTCCGACTTAATTAATTTTTCTATCTCGAATTTTATGTGGGTTACAGAGTTTTGACCGCCGTCGTTGCGGGCAATCCCGCTGCTGAAGAAATCCTTAAGCGGCATTACTCCGAATGGTGTCTGGATATATTTGTTTGCTACTGCCCGGCTTATTGTTGATTCATGAAGTTTTAACTTTTCTGCGACATGTTTTAAGTTCATCGGGGTTAAATATTGAACTCCCTTTTCCAGAAAATCGAACTGAAAATCAATAATGCATTGTACAACTTGTGTCAGCGTATGCTGCCGTTGATAGAGGCTGCGGATTAAGTTGGTTGCGTTATACATTTTTTGCCGAAGATATTGTTTAATCTCTTCAGCGGTATTTTTATCTTTTAAGAGCTGTTTATAGACATGGTTAGTTCGTATATGCGGTAGATTTTGATGATTGATCGTAATGTTATAACCAAGTTCGTTTTTTTCAAGAATAATATCAGGCGTGATGCTTTGAATATTATCTTTACAAATATTTTGTCCCGGCTTTGGGTCTAAGTTTGAAATAACCGCGGCTATTTCCTGAACCTGTGCACGGGGCAGCTGAAGCCTTTTTGCAATTTGCGAATAGCGTTTGAGCCCAATATCTTTTAAATGCTCTTGAATAATGATACGTGTTGCCGGATCGAGGAGATTTTTTCTTTCAAGCTGCAGGATTAAACATTCTTTTAAATCTTCGGCGCCAACTCCTGCCGGTTCGAGCTGTTTGATTATTTTTAGCACTTTTTCTACCGCAGTAATTGGTTTTTCTAAGACTTCAGCCATTTCTTGCGACGAAGATTTAAGATATCCGTTATCGTCAATGTTGCCGATGATTGTTTCGCCAATTTTTATTGTCTCCGGATCGGAAACAATAAAGCGCAACTGTTTAAGCAGATCTTCCTGCAGACTGTAGCCTTTTGTAATCAAACTGCTTTTATAGGCAAAATATTCATCATCCGGTGAGCCTTGCGTATAAAGACGCTCCTGCCAATCATCACTGTTTGAATTTTTTATTTGTTGTTTAAGGTTTTCGAGAATCTCGGAAGTTGTCTGTACGGTACCTTCTGCAGGAGGAGAAAATTCGTCTTTTTTAATCGGGGATTCACCAATAAGTGATGTTTCACTGGCCTCTTCAAGACAGGGATTATTTGTCAGTTCCTGCTCAATGAGCGGATGCAGTTCCAACAGCGGCAGTTGTAAGATGTGCATTGACTGCTGCATCTGCTGGGTCATTATTAATTTTTGTGTTTGTTTTGGGACTAAGCGCTGGTTTAATCGCATGGTAATAGTAAATAAAAAATTTCCTAAATCTTAACGATTACGGTAGTAAGACTATTGGCTATTAGGCCAAGGTGATGAGGCCTTACAGCCGCGGAAATTTTTTATATATTGAAAACCTACGGTTTTCAAGCTTTCCCTCCATAAGGTTACATAGAACAAACTAAAGGATATAAGGTTTTATTTTTTTGCATCCGCCAATGCGGATGACCGAAAAATGCGTGCATTTTCCGTGTATGAAGACAGCCTACCGCAAGCGAAAGCTATC
This sequence comes from Candidatus Omnitrophota bacterium, assembly GCA_043821285.1. Taxonomy (GTDB): domain Bacteria; phylum Omnitrophota; class Gorgyraeia; order B26-G9; family JBDRCZ01; genus JBDRCZ01. Next base: position 3,435 of record JBDRCZ010000132.1, read on the forward strand.
TTCATACTAAAAACTTGGTTCGATGCAAAAGACCTTATATTTTTTTATATTCTTTAGCCCGCCAATGGAAAAACAAAGATTGGTCATATATTTCATTTTGCACCAGGTAAAAAAGTGTTTATGTGGCAGCATATGAAAACAGGTATCAAAAAACCGACGGGTAAAATAAATGCCCAGTAAAAACGTAAGTAAGGTGTAAATTCCCCAGCGCTCGATGCCGCCAAGCATGATGCCGAAAATGCCAATTATCGTAGCGATAATAAACAGGTTCATCAGCTGAAAATTCCCGAGATAAATAAAACCTTTGATTGGAAAACGGAATTTAATAATCGGCATTTTTTGTAAAAACTGCAAAATGATCTCCATCTGGCCGGCAGCATAGGTAGAAATAAGCGGCCCATGGGCTATGCCATAGGTTACCCAGACCTTTTTTAATGCCTTAAAATCTGCGCGGTGCATATGGTCAACTCTGGCCTGAGGTGCAAAGTATAACTTCCAGCCGTCTTTTTGGACTTTAAGCCCGAATTCGATATCTTCGCCAGTAGGGTCGGACCAGAAGCGGGCTTTTGTTTTGTCAATCGCTTCTTTTCGATAAGCGGCATTTGCCGTGACAAAGAAAAATGCGCGGTGGCCGGCAATTTGAGTAGGATAATAATCAAAAAGCGGAGGAAAATATCCTTCGCCAATAAATCCATATCTTGGGGCAACCATATTAAAACGAAAATGTTCGCAATAAAGCTCGGTAAGATTATCAGGATCAACACGCAGTGTATAAATTTCACCACCAACAATGCCAATTTTAGGGTCATTTTGAAAATGTCTAAGTATTTCAGTAATCCACTTCTTGCATGGGGCACAATCACCGTCAGTAAAGAAAATAAAGTCTCCTTTTACCACATCTAAGGCTTTATTGCGTGCATATCCAGGGCTGGGACAGTTAGGGATTTCAACCAGTTGAATAAAGGGATATTCTTTTTGCCATTTCTCGATAACGGCTATAGTTTTATCAGTACTGCCGCCATCAGCAATTAGAATTTCCATGTTTCTTCTGGGATAGTCAATATTAAGAAGATACTCAAATGTTTTGTCTAAGGTACGTTCTGCATTTCTTACCGGTACAATCACTGATACAAATGGCGTAATTTGCATTTGTTCCTCCAATGATCCGCCAAAAAACATGGCGGGGAATTGATCCCGACGCTTAAGAGAAGATTATCAAAGGAAATTCTTACTTGTTTAAGCGAGGGACAGATTATTTTATATTACCCCCCCCGACTCTGCGACAAATACTTTGGCCGGAGAGAAGTTAATCCTAATTTTTCACACCCACGAAACGAAGTATATACTATTTATATTATAATTTATGATCTATAACAAAGTCAAGTTAATCTGATTTAGGTTAATTTTTGGTAATATATTAGCAATTCGGTATTGCCGCTTTTGTGCTCGACGATAACTTGACAAAAAGATATGTTTTCAGCTCTATAAGGTCTATGATGTCCGTCGGAGACAACCGAACGGCTAATATGTTACAATTTTTGTTCTCCGGCAAAAAATTATTTTTAGTGCTTGTAAAATTGTTTATTTGTATGGTAAAATCAACTTAGTGTTTATTTTTTTAAACAAGTGAAATTCTCTTGCATATAAGATACAGCGCTTTCAGCGCTGTATCTTATATCATCATTTAAGGAACAGATTATGCATAATATTATGGAAGATATCGCTGAGGATTATCTGGTAAGTATACTTACAACACGTAAAAATATTTGTAACTGCGAGAGGTGTAAAAACGATATACTTAATTATGCCCTCTCGCGGCTTCCACCTAAATATGTTACCAGAGATTCCGGGGCGATGTATACGATAATTGAAAATACTAGAGTTGAATATCAGGCAAATATTCTGGCTAAATTATTAAAAGCAATTATCGTGGTGCATAAAAATCCACGGCATTAATCATTTACACAGATGATCGCAGATTGTAAAAAATGCAGATGATCACTGATGAAAGATGATGAAAATAATTTATTAGATAGATTTTGACAAAACCACATATTATACGAGGAGTAAAAAATGAAAAAGAAAGAACAGTACGATATTTTATGTGAGGTTGGCAATATTTGTGCAGGAAATGCTGCCGTGGCATTATCAGAATTATTAAAGAGTCCAATTTCTGTGTCAATGCCCGCGTTGCATACAGTCGGGATGAAAGAGACGCAGAAAATAATAAAGGCACAGGCAAATGTTATCGGTATTCACGTAAAGGTTTTTGCCGGATTAAAAGGTGAAGTACTTCTGATTTTCACAGAAGAAAGTGCCGCTAATTTAATAGACGTATTCATGAGGTCCACCGAACAGAAAAGCAGCGGCCTTTTAACGGAAATCGGCATGTCCTTGCTTAAGGAAACAGGTAATATTGTCATTTCTGCTTATGTTGGTGTATTAAGCGTGATGCTCAAGACCCCGGTTATCCATTCCACCCCCACCCTTTCTAACGGCGCGACGGAAGATGTGTTACAGTTTGCCTTTAGCCATCAGCACAGTAATTATATCATAATATTGATCGAAGCAGTTTTTAAAAGCATGGTGCATGAAATTAAGAGCAGTTTTTATTTAGCCTTAACATCAAAATCAGCAAATTTAATAATTAAAGAGCTGAACAAGCAAACAACCAACCATTAATCATAACAAAGGGATAGAAAAATGCGCAACATTATGGAAGATATTGTACGTGATTATTTAGATGATTTTCTTTTAACCCGTAAGGATATATGTACTTGTCATAGGTGTAAAATGGACATGCTGGCTTATACTTTATCAAGAGTTCCCGCACAGTATGTTACCAGTGATTCAGGTGCGGTTCATACGATAATCAATCATGCCCGAGTAGAATTTCAATCAAAAGTTCTGATTCAGTTGTTAAAAGCGATTGAAGTAATAAGCAAAGAACCGCGGCATGAGCTGATCGAAGATGAAGATAAGGAAAGGGCATTCGGCCTGCTGTTGGATAAGGTATATGAGGACCGCGGATTAGACTTTCGACATTACCGCAAACGTCTCTTGCAGCGGCGGGTAGCGGTTAGAATGCGCGCATATAATTTGTCCACCTACGGGGATTATTTACGTATTTTAAACACTAACCCCAAAGAGTATGAAGAGTTATTTGATGTTTTGACGATTAATGTTTCTGAATTTTTTCGTGACCCAATTGCATGGAAAGCTATTTGTGATAAAATGTACATACCTTTATTTGAGAAGAAGGCTAAAGATAATGAGCGGTTTTTACGTATCTGGCATGCCGGCTGTGCCAAGGGAGAAGAGCCATATTCTAATGCCATATTGATTGCCGACCTCTTGCCGCGCTTGAACATAACATTTTCTGTTGAAATAATCGCTACGGATATTGACCGGACAAGTTTAGAAATAGCGCAAAAAGGGATTTATCGAAAAGACAATCTGAAAAATGTTAGTCAGGAATATCTAGAAAAGTATTTTGAAACGATTGATAAAAACA
>JBDRCZ010000133.1:0-7410 GCA_043821285.1 Candidatus Omnitrophota bacterium
GGCAGGAGTAAAGTAACGCATAACGAATTTATTAAAGATATTAATCAGGCAACTGATGAATTTATTGGATATTTAAACGAAACAAAATTTAATTATTCCTTTTTAGGTTTTAGTGCGGGTTAAGAGTGTGAGTTCCATATGTGGTGGGGGGATTGGAGAATTGGGGGAAAGAGTGGGTAGGAGGGTATAATATTTATAATGAGTACACTAATGATTATAACAGGTGCAGGAGCTTCATATGATGTTGCAGATGCGCATAGGATATACGTGGAAGATATATTTCATCCTCCGTTGACGAAGGATTTATTTCGTTCTGGCTCTTCACAACATACAACGCAATATGTTATTGATTGTTTAGAGAAAAATCCTATTGCGGCACAAGTGGGGCTGGATTGGAGAGAAGGAAAACAACCTCTAGAAAAGTATCTTTTAGATTTAAGAAACAGCAGCTCTATTATGCTAAAGAAAAGGTATTGGACCGTTCCGATATATTTACACGAGTTATTTCTTAGAATAAGTACTGGTTATATAAGATCGAGTTTACCCGGTAATCCATCAAATTATCAATCATTAATAACTGCTATTGCTAAAAATGGCAAATATGCTCAAGTGATTTGGATTAATTTGAACTATGATTTGTTAGCGGATTTTGCTATTAAAGCATCAACTAACAGTGTATTTAAAACCTTTGATGATTATATGAATCTAGAAACCGAGGATAAAATAAGAATTAAATACACAAAACCACATGGCTCTGTAGATTGGTTTAGGCATAATAAAAATTCAGCACCTTGGAGTGAGATAAAACAAGGCAGAGTCCCCGATAGTTTTGAAGGTAATCTATCCACGGAAATATTTACGGAACATCTTGCGCATAAAAACGGATTTAACGATAAAGAGACGAAACGTTACCCGGCTATTTTAGCACCAATGGGTAAATATGAGTATGTCTATAAACAACACATAGAAGCCATAAGTTCTGTAATAAAATCTCTGCAAACAATCTCTTTATTGTGCATAGGGTTTAGTGCTTTAGATGTAGATATCCTAGAGCTACTTAGAATTAATGTAAAAACTATCAGTAAACTTCAAATAGTAAATGGCAATTTTAAAGCGGGGAAAAACGCATATTTGAGTTTGATAGAATATTGTAAAGTGAATAAAGTAGTAAAACAAGGGACCAAGGATGCAGTATTTGACGGAGGATTTACTACATTTATACAATCAGGTATAGACCAGTGGCTTTCTTTATAACTTAAACAAGTGCATAGGTAGAATTTTTTTATTAATGCTCTGAGCACAAGACAGGAATTCGGGGGACAGGATACTTAATTAAGAGGACAATGAAAGAAAAATTAGTAACCATAGCTAAATTTACTCATGTAGTTGATGCGCACCTGGCAAGAACGAAACTTGAATCCGAAGGGGTTGAATGTTGTATTAGAGATGAACATATTGTTCAGATGAATTGGCTGCTTTCTAATCTAGTTGGAGGAGTAAAACTTCAGGTAAAAGAGACGGATGTTGATAAAGCAAAAGAGATTTTAAAGAAGAAAGAAACGGCAAGTGGTAACGAAGAAGATGTAACCTTTGTTTACCCTCGGATAAAGCAAAAAATAAGTGGGAGATTATACTAATCTAAGGTATAATAATTCAAAGGATTGATGGCATCGTTTAGGAGCAGTTTGGAGATATCTTTTTTGATGAAGGGAGGTTAAGCCGTGGAAAATAAAAATAAAATGAAAGAGCTGGAAATTCAAGACGCCCTTGAATATACAAGAAGTATCATAGATACCGCGCGTGAACCCTTAATAATCCTGTACGAAGACCTAAGCGTAGCCTTGGTCAATCGTGCCTTCTGTCAGGTTTTTAAGGTACAACCTGAGGATACTGAGGATAAACAAATCTATGACTTAGGGAATCGCCAATGGGACATCCCGAAACTGCGAGAGTTACTGGAGGATATCCTTCCTAAGACCACAAGTTTTGATAATTTCGAGGTTGAACATAAATTTCCTGATATTGGCAAACGAATAATGCTTCTGCATGCCTGCCGGATTTATATAGAGGCCAATCGCACGAAGTTAATTATCCTGACGATTGAAGACGTCACTGAACGTAAAAAGATAAAGGAACTGCGCGAGCAGATCCGGCAGTTAAAAGCAGAGTTAAAGAAAAAACAGAAGTTTTAAATTAAATCCCGGATGTTCACGATCGAATTATGCGGAGTGTATGGCAGGTAAGGATAGAAAAATGCAAAGCAAGGAGAAAACCAAGCAACAATTAGTTAAGGAAATAAATTTGTTGCAGAAGCAGATAAAAAAGCTTGGGAAGTTAGGCGCCAGACTAGAAAACAAAGATAAAGAATTAAAGGAATTCAATAGAATTCTTGAGGAACGGGTGGATTCCCGTACGTCCGCAGAAAGAATCGTTCATAAACAACTTCATAATGAGATTGAACAGCGCAAGCAATCAGAGCGGGCAATTCAGGATGCCCTTGAATATGCCAATGGTATCATAAATACCGCGCGTGAACCCGTAATCGTTCTGGATGCAAATTTAAGGGTAATTTCCGCCAATCGTTCCTTCTATCAAATCTTCAAGGTAAAACCTGAGAATACCGAGAAGCAATACATCTATGATTTAGGGAATCGCCAATGGGATATCCCGAAACTGCGAGAGTTGCTGGAGGAGATCCTTCCCAAGACCACAAGCTTTGATAACTTTGAGGTCGAGCATGAATTTCTTGATATCGGCAAACGAATAATGGTCCTGAATGCCCGCAAAATTTATCAAAAGGCCCACCGCACAAAGCTTATCTTACTTGCTATTGAAGACATCACCGCGCGTAAGGAATTAGAAGATAAATTAAAAATCATGCAACGCAAAAAACCTTAAGGAATTGAGTTGGGCTGCCAATACCGTTTTACGTCAAGCTAAGAAGGAGAAATCAAACAAAAGTAGCAAGAAGGTTTAAATAGGATAAAATGCCTTACGCCGCACGCTTTAAGGCATACTGTGGGAACAAGACTTCTTAGAAAATATAAAAACGCAAAATTAGTTCAGAGATATTTAGGCCATTCGGATGTAATCACGACACTGAAATATTATATTGATGTTTACCCGCCATGTTTTGTGGCGGGTGTTTCCGGAAGATTTAGAGGAAGCGGCAGAGATGCTGGCGGAAAGGTGAGGGATATAATATGTCTGATGAAAAAACAAAACACTTAGAATTTATTCAAAACATAATAACAAGGACGAATACCAATTCTTTTCAAATAAAGAAAGGAGATGTTATGAAAAATTTATTAATATGTACCAGCATGCTTCTATGCCTGCTATTTTCCACGTATCCGGTTATTGCTGATTGGCCTACTGTTGGCCAAAATTATCAAAACACGTTCAAAGCTGTTGATTCCCTGCCTGAAGGAACGTATGTTCCTGTATGGGAGTACACCATGCCGTCACCTGACTTTAGTATAAATACTACTGTTATCACAGGCGATGACAAGCTGTTTTTCGGAATTCGCAATTACACGACAGGGACGAATACTGTCCTGCAGTGCATGGATGTTAACACACATGACATTATATGGACTTTTGATACACCTTATTTTGTTATGACACATCCTACAGTGCATCAGGTAAAAAATGAAGCTAACATAGATGAAGGTAGAGTTTATTTTGCGGCAAATACCCTGCGGTCAGGGAGCAATTATTTGCATGCTGGACGGATCTATTGCGTAGATGAAACAGATGGACACCTTATTTGGCAAACAAATGAAGAGCTAACTTCTTATGGCACCCCTATTATTGTAGAAGACATCGTTGAAGGGGTGGTAAAGCACAGGCTTATCATACCCCGTTCATATGATCTGGATTCCGGTGCGGCCATAGACTGTTTTGATGCAGGCACAGGATTAAAGCTGTGGAGCCGTGCATTAGGCAACCGTTTTGGAGGATACAACGGCAAACTTCTGACAGCATGTGGCAATATCGTAGTTGCCCAGTATAAATCTTATTATCCCAATCCAGGGACATGGTATAGCGGTATTTTTGCAGTTGATGTAAACAACAACGGGCTATGGCAGATAGACTGGCCGGCTTCATCCGTACATAGGAACTTTGACGGCTCAACAACCGACGGCGAAAATTTTTACATCCTTTGCTCTTCAGCGTGGTATAGTCAGACCACTAATTGGATATGGGCTATTAACGCACTGACAGGAGAAATGATTTGGGAAAAGGTAATCACATCAACCGGGCGTGGCTCACAACCAGCACTTGACGATACAATATTGTATGTTCCAATAGCAAACAAAACATATTGTTTTGATAAAGCAACCGGAATTATCACAAAAGAACTGTTAGTTCCAGCTGCACCGGTTTCAATTGCAGGCAGTAAACTTTTGTCTACAACTTACGGGACAGTTAAGATGTACGACGCTGCAAGTGGAGTAGTTGAATGGATGTATCCCATCGGGGGCGGCACTTTAGCACTGAATCCTATTACTGTGGCAAACCAGTCTTTTTATGCTTTCACAACACAAGTCAATGGCAAGCTCATTCAGTTTGGATTATCTAATAATCCTCCAATTTCAGAAGCCGGAGATAATCTGGAACTTCAATCAGATCAGGTTAGCACAACAATATTATACGGCTCTGCATCTGACTTGGATAATGATGTGCTTGTTTATCGCTGGCTGGAAAATAATATTGTCATCCAGAGTGATAACCCCGTTTCTTATGATGGCATCTGCACACTGGATTTGAGTACCCTTTCGCCTCTATCCATCGGGCAGCACACTTTTATCCTTGAAATAGACGACATGAAAGATACCACAAGAGACTCCGTTGTCGTAACCGTAGAAAACTCACCCCCGGTCGTTCCCTTCCCCAGCAGCAGCACTTACTCGTTCGGCTCTACTATTCTCATTGATTTACAGCTGGCAGACTATGACGGGGATAACCTATATTTAACTTGGAGCCGGGGTGGAGAAGTTTTTGCCGAAAATACAATTCAAACTCTACCAAACGGCGACCCCGTAACAATACCCCCACAAGATGTTGGATTACTTCCGATAGGCGCGCATACAATTACGCTCATGGTTTCAGATGGTACTGTAATCACAGAGCATACAATGATCGTCCAAGTGGTTGATGTAACCGCACCCACTCTTCACCCGCAAGCCAATACGAGTATTTTGTGGCCACCTAACCACGAGTTGGTAGAGATCATCATTCAAGCTAATGCACAGGACGATAGCGGCCAGGTAAATTTGGCAGCTGTAGTTTCATCCAGCGAACCGCTGAATAAAGGAGGGGACGGAAACACAGACTTTGATTATACTGCTCCCGTTGTCCACGAAGACGGAACCATCACATTTCAGCTTCGTTCAGAAAGAAGTGGAAAAGGAGCAGGTAGGATATATAATATTACAATTTTTGCATCAGACATCTCGGGGAATGTAACCCAAGCTGAACTGCAGATCATAGCACCACATAGTAAGAACAAGTAAAAAACGAGGATTATTATGAAGAGGATAAAGAGGGACATGCTTAAAGTTTTAAAGCAGACAGAGTATAAAGCTAAAACAATCGCCAAATATTTTAGTTGTAAGTGAGAAATTAAAATTAAAGGAAGTACGAATAATAGGTTCAAAAATCGTTAGTTTTTCTCGAGGAATATTCTATTTTGATCAGAAATAGAGAAGAAGCAATAGAAAAAAGGAAGGTCGTCTATTAATTGTTATACTAAATAAAAAAAGTATAACAAAGCGCTGTGCTTTACGTTATCTGACGAAAATAATAAAAACAAATTAATCAGACACATAAAAAGTACCAGACAAGGCAAAAGAAAAAAATAGAAAATTATTTACCACGAAGGACACAAAGAATGAATACAAAAACTTTGTGATCTTGGTGCTCTTTGTGGTTCAAGGATTATATATTTTTGAAATGCTGTAGTATTACGAATTCTTTAATAAATTCTTCAATCGCTAACTATGTCTTGGTTTCGTGCCACAGGCATTCTTCTATAGATAGAGAAGAGAGTTGCTGTATATAGCAGAACTATTACGTTCTTTTATACTTGACAAGAATTTAGTAATATGGTAAAATAGTTATATAGGAGGTTTGTAAAATGTCTTTAGCAAAAGTTACGAGAAATTTTCAGGTCACCATCCCGGCTTCAATACGTAAATTGCTGCATATTCATGAGGGTACGATGATTAATTTTTCCGTGAAGAATGGTGAGGTGGTGCTAAAGCCAAAGGTGATGATTGATGAGGATCAAACCTGGTTTTGGACTAAAGAATGGCAGCAGGGAGAAAAAGAGATAGAGCAAGCACGTCAAAAAGGGGACACCTTATCGTTTGACAGTGTTAAACAGATGAGGAAACATTTTGAGAAGTAAAAAGATTGTTTTTCCCCGGCCGTTTGAAAAGATGTTTTCTCGCTTGCCAGGGGATATCCGTAAGTTGATTTACCAGAAAATAGAATTGTTTTTGCGTGATCCTACGCACCCTTCTTTAAGAGTTAAACGGATAAAAGGTACGGATTGTTTGTGGGAAATGAGTATTACGATGAATTCTCGCTTGACTTTTGAGGTTTCCCCGGAAGAGTTGTTTTTGCGCAAGATTGGTACGCACGATGTGCTGAATAATCCATGAAGATAATTTTTTATAAAAAAGGTGTGCTTAGTTATGGAAAATGTGGTTGTTTTACAACGTGCGGTATTAAGCCGCGTGCATTTGCCAGTCAGTTATTTGACGCAAGAAGATGCTCTTTGGGTGCAGCAAGAGGTGGAGTTTAAAGAGGAGAGGTAACAATATGGGGACAAAAAAAGAAAAAATTATATCCAAGGCAATAGAGATACTCAAATCAAATTCTAAAGGTGTCCGTTTTACAAATCTTGTGAGAGAAATACATCAGGAGATCCCAGAGATACCTGTTAACACTATTCACGGAACTACTTGGAATTTAGAGAAACATGTACCGGACAAGGTTTATAAAGCTGCACGAGGACTTTTTCGGCACGTTGATTTCAGAGAAGAAGAGATTCGTCAAGAGGAGAGAAAGCTGCCTTCAGAGGCGAAAAAAATAAGAGAAAGAGAAGAGGATTTTTATGGATCGTTTGCAAGTTGGCTTGTTAAAGAATTAGAAGAATGTACTAAAGCAATACCGTTAGTAAACAGCAATTCTCGGTGAAACGAAAATAAAGGAAAAATCAAGTAAAAGTAAAGGGGTCAGCCCTTGAAACTTGAAAAACAGTTGACAAGGGATAGAGGAGAAGGTAAAATGGCGGTATGGCTAGACCGTATAGATTACAGGGAGAGGATTATTTTTACCATATAACCAGCCGCGGCGACAATCGCAAAAAGATATATGTCGGCAAAGAAGACTTTAAAA
>JBDRCZ010000134.1:0-8763 GCA_043821285.1 Candidatus Omnitrophota bacterium
TGTACCCATTCTTTTTTTGTTTCGCAGAATTCTGTTGTTGACATGCATACATTTTAACAAATTGTCTTTTGCGTGTCCAGTTTTTTGTTCTTTTTATTTTAGACAGCTCAAACTCAATACGTCTTTACCGAATGTTTACAACAACATAACCTGATATCAAAGATTAATGTCTTACAAGAACAGAGTATTGGTAAGATATCTCTTTGTCCTCTCCTGGTTTTAGATTTAGTTCCCAAATAAGCTCATTTCGTTTATTGACAGAATATGCTCCTTCCTCTCTTATGCTGGATTTTGGTGAATCCGTTGAAGTAAGCAGGTCACCAGAGAATCTTCGGCGAATGACGAGAGGAACATCTTCTATTCTATGATTATTTATAAAGATTCCAAATCAGCTAACATTCTATTGTGAAATTCGGGCATATACTCCAAAATCACATTCCCTCCCCATTTACTATCTATCAGATAACACACTATCTTTTTACAAAAATCATCTATTGGCAAATGTTGTTTACCTCCCTTTCTGGCTGAAAGATGTACATTCAAGATGTTTTCTTTATAGCTTTTGAGCAAATTCCATATCTTTTCATTATCCTTTATGTGAGAAATATCCAGCGTCATCGGCAAATTAAATGACACTATTTCACCAGGGGTAAAAACTCTTCGCTTGCCTTCAAAGGTTTCAATACAAAAGACCACATCATTTTTATACAATTCAGAAAAATATTCCAAATTCTTGAGCGCTTGGTCTTGGACAGTGTTATCCTTAGCAATATTATTGGGATGTAAAGTAATTGTCTTTGCTCCAAACGCTTTCGTGAATTCGGCAATCTCCTTACCCCACGCTTTAAACCTTTCATCCGTAATAGCTGCCTGAACTGCGTGAACGCTTAATACTTCCGTACCACAGGATTTAATCCTTTCCGCTATCTCGTCTAAATGTGGCCTAATTGGCTCATATATATCCCAGTAATACGGCAAAGCAACTTCCACAGGAACGCCTACATTCGCGTATCTATCTTCAATCTGCTCGATCTTATCAAATGATTGCCTAATCCCGAATTTAATCATAGTGTTTATTTACCCTGTTTCGCCCCTTTGGCACGTTTATGGCCAACCTTTCGGGTTTCATAATCTCAATCCTGATTTTACAACTTATCCGGCGTTCCGCCGTATAACTCCGGTGTCAAATCTGACTGCCAGTATTCCTTCGAATCAACATCCATTATCGTAAGCTTACCCGACCATCCAGCTCCGGTATTGATATTCCAGATATTACACACATGGATCGGCTGTAAGGTGTTATAAAGTTCAGTTGTCGTATGCCCGATAAAGATATCCTTATACCGGCCTAATTGACATTTTCGTCCCTCAACTTGTTTCTTCCACGCCATCTCAAGGAGCGTTCTGTCCCAGACCAACGTTTGCGCGCTATGACTGGAAAGCGATATGTCCGGATTAAACCCGCCATGCACAAAGACCTGTTCATCGCGTTCAATCCAGAGTTGTCCGCTTTTTAAGAAATCAATGTGCGCTTGCGGCATAGGGCCGCCGTTATATGACGCCATTGTCCGGTCCCCGCCCTGGCTTGTCCATATCTCCGGCTTTTCGCCCCGCAAAGCCCAATCCAAAGCCCACATATCATGGTTGCCAATCACCAAATCGCAGTGCCTAACCTTTAAAAGTTCATCAATGCACTGCTTAACGTCCGGATATCGATCGCAAACATCACCCATCACAATCAGGTGATCTTTGTGGTAATCAAATTTTATGCCTTCAAAACACTGTATCAACGCCTTGTACGCTCCATGAATATCACCAACAGCGTACGTTTTCACTTGTCACTCCTTTTTATTGTTCACTAATTAGTAAACATTCTACATTAAGTGAATATTATTGTCGAGGGTTTTCTACATACTACTATCTTTGTGATCTTGGTGCTCTGATGGGCTTTGTGGTGAAATTTTTTCTGCTTTTTTTACCACGAAATACACGAATTACACGAAATTTTTATATCCGTGTTATCGGAATTATCTGTGGTTAATGAAGAAGCTAAATATCCGCCAAAAAGATTGGCGGACTGGGATTAAATTCCGACAAATAAGTTACATCGCCTATGGTTCTCCCCCCCCCTGAATGGCAAACAGGTGTAACTTATATCCTCATTTAAAAAAACCCTTGGCACTCTTTGCGGCTTGGCGAGAGCTCATAAAATACATACGCCCGAAGACAGCTAAAATCCTTCGGGCGTATGCAGATAACAATTCAAGTAAAATCCAAGTTAGAATTTACAGGTTGCACTCCCCATTATCCGGTAGCCAAGTTCATCTCCTGCGACACCCTCATCGCGCTCCGTGTGCTTATCATTAAACAAATTGCGTATAACTAACGCCAGTTCTACATCCTCCGTAGGAAAGTAGGCAATTTGGGGATCAACAGAAATGTATTGATCAAATGTACCTAAACCCGAATAAGGTAGACCTTCAATATCAGTAATATAAGAATAACTTTTACTTACATAATAAATATTAAGCGCCGCAGTGAATTTTTTCAAAAACCTGCCATTTATGCCTAGATTGAACATATTCTTTGGGTCAATTACCAAATCATCATGGTCGCTTCTGTGAATATTATTATAGGTATAATTGGCATAGCCGGTCAACCAATCATTAAACAAGAAATTAATTCCTATTTCCATACCCCACTGATGAGCATCATAGGCATTTATAACATAGATAGCACCCGTGGTGGGATTCAGATAATGTTTTAGCATCTTTTCATAATTATTCTGAAAGATGTTGACATTCGCTTTGAGCCTATTATTCAATTTAGTGTTGTAAGAAAGTTCATAACCAGTGATATTCTCATTCGTTAAGTTCAGGTTTCCGGTTGCACCATACACCCAAGATTTCATCCAAAACTCCAGGAAAGAAGGGATATTGTAACCATTGGCCATAGTGAACCGCAGGATCTGATCTTCAATGGGGGTGTAGATGACACTGCCCCTGCCTGATGAGAGCCCGCCCAATTGTGAATGATGTTCATAGCGTCCGCCTAAAGTAAAAATAAGCTGATCTGTAAGCCGCGTCTCATTTTCAATGTTTAATGCCCAGTCTTCCATATGATCTTTCACATTAGTAGTTGGGTGAGTCGTAACAAGGTTAGAACGTTTGACATATCCGCCAAGACCGGTAATATTGTTTCCCCAGTATAAAGTGCGCATAACTTCTATCTCATGGAGATCGTCATCAAAGTAAAGAGTTGTTCCAAAAATGCTACGAAAAGCTTTATAATGGTGGTTCCAGAAGTATCTCACAAAGATATCAGACCCATCATACCGTAACGCAATATACCTGTTTTCCGGATCAGCGATACCAGCGTGAACCCTTTCCATATCGCCGTTGTAAAGGTTGAAAGAAATTGATGAGTCATCATTGATATTATAAGTCGTACCCGCGCCAAACATATCAATATCATAATCCTTGTCAGCCGTACCTGACCAATGATCCGCACTGCGGTTAGCGCCGGATAATTTATAGTCCCACTTGTCATAACTGCCTCCGTGCATCAAACTGCGGCTCATGGTGTTGTGACTGCCAACCATTACATCCACCTGGCTACCATCTATATCTTTAGGCTTCTTGGTAACAATATTAATTACCCCAGAAAAAGCGCTGGCACCATAAAATATTGCCCCTGGACCTTTTAAGATTTCAATGTGGTCAATCTCTGCTAAAGGAACTGGAATCGAATTCCAATATACAATACTACTATGATAGGTATAAACATTATTACCATCCACCGTAACAAGGGTGTGTACACTTAAATTTGAAAAACCTCGAATACCTACGTTAATGGTCCCTGGAGTAACTTCTACCACATTTATACCGGCAATTTGACGTAACGCATCAGGGATGCTTACGGCACCGGATAACTTAATCTGTTCAGCCGTAATCACTTCTACGCTGGATGCAGCCTCAGTAATCAGCTGTGTCCTTTTTGATGACGCATACACTGTGGGTATTTCCTGAAAAAGCAATGCCTCCGGAGAAATATACTCCTCTACCTGGGCAAATGTTTCTTGCGGAAAAAAACAGAACATTCCCAGACAAATTACCATTAGTAGACACCTACTAATTTTCTTGCGCATTTAAACCTCCTCGTAAGTATCTCCTTAGTTCTATCCCAGAAACCGCCCGGCACTAAATTGTAACGGGCGGTTTCTGGGACCTCGCTTTAAACGTCTGTTGTGAACTCCTCGAAATATTAACACAGACGCCCCTAAAACGAGTCTGGAGAAAAACATTATTACCGGGTATATAGTTCAATCATAAATGCATATCTATTATATTCTCTCGACCGTTCCCTATTATCATCACCTCCCTGCTGCGATAAATTTCGAGAATGACTTTCTTTATAGAACCCAAAAAAACAAATTTTATGAATTACTTCTTATGCTATTATACTACTCTTTATAATACTAAAAAAATTATGTCAAGTAAATAAAAAATTTCCTTCAGCAAATTCTTCTTCTTTACCTTTTTAGCAACAATATAAAGCACATCTGACTTTGAATCATAGTTGATCAATGGTTTACTACTCATATTATCTTTCCATCCCATAATTCCCTCAAAAAATTTCTCCAGGGTTGTATTTCTATTTTATCATGCAATCTTTTTTCCTTTTCATTACAAACTACGATGCTTCTTTTTACAGAATGTGCATGGGCAAAAGCCGTCAAGCCATTTAAATCTTTTTTATCAATCCGCCTTACCCCTTTTACTTCGATGGCAATTTCCCCGGCTCCCAGGACAAAATCTACTTCCAGACCTGTTTTTGTCCGCCAAAACCTTATTTCAAAATCTCGGTTTGTGTACGCACGGTAAGCATTTATCTCCATCAGTAAAAAATGCTCAAATGCCCTTCCAAATTCTGCACCTTTTTGTTCTTCTAAGTGCCGCCTGGTTAGATAACCAGCCACGCCAACATCAAATAAGTAATATTTCGCAGCTTTGGTTATGACCCGACGTGACTGCCGGCGTTTGAACGGTTCAATCCGCACGGCCAGCAGGGTGTCCACCAGAATTTGATAGTATTCCTTGACAGTTTTCGAATCCACCCCGCACTCACGGGCAATGTTGGCATAATTAGTCAGCTCACCATGGCTATAGGCAAAGGCATCAAAAAATCTTGAAAATGCGGGAATGTTCCGGGTTAAACCTTCGGCAAAGACTTCTTCCTTTAAATAATCCTGTACATAGGCGGCTAAAGACCTTTTGCAGTCTTTGTCATCCTGTAAATAATGCAGCGGGATCAAACCATGATTCAAAGCGCGCAAGAGGTCAAATTTTTCAATCTCCGGGCTAACCAGCGGAAATAATTCATACCGCCATGCCCGCCCACCTAACATATTCGCATGTCCTCTCTTTAACTTTCGTGCACTTGAGCCGCATAAGATAAACCTTAGGCCTTTATTTTCAATCAACCAATGCACTTCATCCAGCACCTGCGGAACCTTTTGCACCTCATCAAGTATTATCGGATATTTAAGCATACTTTTATCCTTGGCAAGCAAGCGCTCACGTAAAAGTGCCGGGTTTTTCGAAAGTTCAAAAAATAAGTCTGTCTTTAAAAAATCATATACCAGGCTATTGGGAAACCGCTTGTTTAAATATGTTGTCTTACCTGTTTTTCTCGCCCCCCATAAAAATGCCGACTGCCGGTTAGCCAATCTGATATTAAGTATCCGTTCGATATTTTTCATTTTGGCATATCCTCCATATTAGTCTTACTAAATTGGAGTATATACCATTTTGTTAAAAGAGTCAAGCATTTTTTTAAAGAAAAAAGGGGGCGGGTTCATTTATTATACATAGCGGCAACAGTTCAGTTTCGAATTGTTAACAGATAAAAAATGAGGTTAAAGGATTTGTTTACTGAAATGGGTGTCTCGCTATAAAAAATTAGTAATCATTCAGCTTTTATAAAGAAATTCCTGTCAAAAGAGAAAGCTTATGGATAAAGACGCGGCTTTAAAAAAGGACAACGGTTTAGTGCTAAAAAATATGTAATGTTTCAACCGTGAAGCTCAGGAAAGATATAAAAATAATAAATTTTGCGCAAAGTTTGCCAAGATTTTTGGACCATGTGCCAGTTACAGAAAAAAACGATTCTCACCACAGAGCACACAGAGTGCACAAAGAGTGGGCATAAAGGGTTCTCTCTACAACTTTCATGATCAAAGCAGTATTCGAGAGTAAACAAGATAATAATCTAATCATACAAAGAACAATAAATTGTATGCGATAGCTTCTTAAAATTTACTCATATAGTCATTTTATCATATTTCGTTTCTCCGGCATAGCCTTCTGTCCATCACCACCTGCTTAGCAGGTGGTTTTCCACATCTTAATAAAGATTTTCTCTGTGAACTTTGTGTACTCTGTGGTTAATTTTTATTTTATTTTTTACCCGGATTTTACAATATAGCTCATGTTTTTTAGCCGGCAAGAAAAAAGTTGATATTTAGTTTTTTATCGCATTTCATCAGCAACAACTCGTTAGTATTTAGAAAATATTTTACAATTTATGGTGTCCCATTGCAGAAGTCAAGAAAATCTGGGTTTACTCAGTCTAAAAGCAAAGATTACAATCCAAACAATTTTCGCTATCATAAGAAAACGTCCTCCCCAACGCAACCGTAAGGAGGACGTTAACTTTAAAATATCTGTACTACAATCGTTAGTCGCTTTCTTTGTCTTCTTCTTTATAATTTTCCCTTATGGCAGCACCGCAAAGATGCGTGCTGGTGAACCTGACCCGTCTTCCACAGCTAGCGGGGCAATAATTAATGTAATATTCTTTGGTGGCAATTTATCTAAATTTGTCAGGTTCTCGATTATAAGCTTATTGGTTGAGCCAAGAAGCAGGTCGTGTGCAGTCATTTGATAGGCAGCCATGCGCACGCCATTATCTGGGGTAAATGTGTCAATGCCTATCCCACTGATATTGCGCTCAGTTGCAAGAAATGTTATTGCTTCGGGAGAAAGGCCAGGAAAATGCATAACAAAAAATGTATCCATATTTCTATAGGCTGCAGGATCACTCCAGTTTTCTTGCCAGCCGGTGTAAGCAATAACAAAGGCATTATCAGGTATCTTACCGTTTTCTTTTTCCCAGTTTAAAATATCTTCTACAGTAAGCTCATAATCATCATTTCCCTCAACCTGTTCAGTAACATCAATCACAATTGCCGGTAGGAACAGTTGGTCTAAGGAAACTTGATCGATGTTGTTCCCCCCATAACCAAAATGACTGGGGGCATCAACATGTGTTCCTATATGTTCAACATAGCTGACATAATTCACATAAGTACCATTGCCTATTATGTTTGTAAGATCAAAAGATATAGGAAAAAAGGGTAGTGACGGAATACTTTCGGACAAGGTGTGCGAAAGATCAATAACCCTTCCATGTTTGGCTTTGGACAATAATGATCCAGCAGTTACAGAGCTGGTAAAAAATAGACTACAGCTTACGATCAGAATGCTCAGTATAAGAAATTTCATTTTCTTATTCATATTATTCACCTCCTTACATTAAATTAAATTCTCTTCCCTCGTCATAGATGCATGGTATGCTCAGTCTTCACAATTCCTTCTATGACTATAACCAGTCCATTGACTCCTTACTCCTTTATCATGCTCATCACTCTCTATCAAAGAACACTTTACTTGCTCAGAAATATTTTAAAATTAAATCGGATAATTTTAAACAGCAAATCGCTCGCGTTGCCTGATTTTTAACAAAGTCCTGTACGATCATTTTCTACAATATTATTTCAATATGGTCAAATAAATCTTCCCGGTAGCAAGCTGGAAGCATCTTCATCTCCCGGATATTGGTTTTGCCAAATTTGTGCTTTAAATCTATCAATGTCTTTTTGCAGGTTTCGATCCAAAGTCTTCGCCCATCGGAAATCATTTTGTGCCAGATTTTCTTTACCCTGGAAATAATAGATTATCCCGCGGGTAAAATAGCTAAATCCATGTCTGTTATTTTGCCGCATGGCCATACAAATATCCTGCATTGCTTCATCAAGCCGGTCTAATTCGATATAGATTAGCGCACGGGTATTTAAGACAAAGCAATTATCAGGTTCTAACTCTAATGCTCTGTTAACATTATCTAATGCCTTACCATAATCTGCCAATTTATATAGCATCCAGGCAATATTGTTATATACCGTGACATCAGAGGGAGTTATCTCTGACACCTTATATAAATCACTTAGTCCCTCTTCATAGCAATCATTTAGTCCATACAAAGCAGAACGCAGAATATATGCCTGCTTTAATCGCTCTCCTTTATTGCCCCGCTCCAGCTCACGTTCAATTTTTCTGGTTGCCTCTTCTATCCTCTTATCTACCTGAGATAATTTGCTAACATATACCCAGCTAGCCCAGGTAACCTTAGCTATCGCAATTACAAAAACTGAGATTACAAAAACGTACAAAAACCTTTTCATTCCATCCTGCATCCTCTTAAAAAAATTACATGTCCCTTCTTCGTAACTTATTGGCTTGCTTAAGGTAAAGGTTATATCTCTCAACCAAAAACAAACCAATAACTCATGACCTCCAGCAAAGCTGGAGGGTTGATTAAAGCCCTATAAGGGCTCTATTACTTGTTCCCCCAAAGGGGGTAACTATCAATTCATTCTTTTTTTATTTAAAAGCTGTTTCAAGTACCGTTCCTGTCGATCTC